>JAUMZN010000125.1 GCA_030528085.1 Erysipelotrichaceae bacterium
CTGTCATTTTTCGAGTTTTCATACACTTTTTTTCCGAGAAGTTGAGATCACTCTTCCTTTTTTTATTTTTCTTAGTTTATTTTACTTATACCATAAAGCAATTTGATTTCATTTTGACTAGGGCTTACCCCTCAATCTTTCTTCTACCAAATCTGTCTTTATATCATAAACACATGATACCGTTGTCATAATATGATGTACAACCTTCTTGTCAAAGTTCTCTCTATGATTCATACAAGAAACAAAAGATTTAAATCTAGGTCATCTAAATTTCTCCATGAAATTCTTATTCAGAATTCTCATTCAATATGCTTTCTTTATTGTCGATCCCCATAACAATTCTTTATTCATTCACTCTTGAAAAAAGACTTTGTGCTTATTGATCTGCCAAAGTCTTCTGTTTTGGATCAATTTTTTATCCTCAATTTATATTTCTTCTTTGTTTGAATTTTGTTTTTTAGTCCTGTATTCTTTTTCCCATTTTGAATATGCAGCTGATCTTTTGAGCTTTAAAGTAAAGTTCAATTTCCTTTTGTAGCTCTGCTTGCTCTTCTGGCGGGAAATTGAAATCGCCAAGCCAAATCATCATCGTTTGATCAAGGTCAGGAACTGCTTCAATAATCACTTGATCAGCATGCCTTTCATCTTTGACTTCCAACAAATAGTTATACATATGCAGATTTTTCATCGAGATTGAATATTTATTTTTATGACTCATATTTGATTCTCATTTTAGATCCCTGATTGGATTAAGTTCAAAAGCATCGGCAGCATAGTCCATAACGCAACAATCCCACCTACAAAAAACAACATTCCTAATGCTAGTGCGATGATCGAACTGAATTTGATCTTTTTTTGAACAACAAATACTGCAGGATGATTGGGATCAACATAGATCGTATAAGTTTGGCAGTTTTGCATATTTTGCGTCAAATGTTTATACGACATAGTTTGTGCGGTTTGTTCATGATAATGTGTTCCGTTAAATGTATATTCAAACATCGGCGCTTGGCTCGATACGCCATTTCCGCCATAGTAAGTGTTGTAGCCGCGATAAATCCCCTCTACTTGCGCACTGCATCGTTTTAGAGAATAAAAATCATTAAATGCAGCTAAAATAAATACCAAGCCAAAGACAATACCTCCTAATGGCATGATCAAAAGTTCGCCATAAGGGACAAACAAAGAGATCAGCGAAATCAATGCGCAGCCAATAAAGAAAACAAAAATGATCCCACTAATCAGCGGCACATCTTTATAGCGCTTGTTTTTGATGATGAAGAAAACTGTGATTCCCAATAAAATCGTGAGTATGTAAATAATGATGGTCATATCGATGTTCCCTATTCTTTTTCTTGCTTACTTTTGTACCAAGCCGCTTCGCGGCAGTTCGCTAAAACCGAATGGAAAATCGTAGTTTCTTCGTTACTTCAAGTTTTAGAAATTTCATATTTTCCAATGTCATTAAGTTAGCGAAGTGAAATGCTTGTTTGTGTTGTTTAAGTGTGA
>JAUMZN010000053.1 GCA_030528085.1 Erysipelotrichaceae bacterium
CTGTGTCAGATCGGTTTTCTTTCGCAATTAAACGCCTAACCATCTAATGTTTTAATGAAGATTGAATCGTTCTTTAAATGCGATCCAATGAGGCAAGATATTGAAACTAATTTTAATTGTTCTCGGACTTGTTGGTGACATATTCATAATCAATCCAAACAAAATGAAGTAGGAAAGAGTAGAAGATCCACCATAAGAAATTAACGGCAGCGTAATTCCGGTAATTGGAACAAGTCCAATAATCATGCCTAAATTTTGAATTTGTTGATAGAACAACATGGCAATTGTACCAATGATGATCAAGCGGTTAGCAGGAACTTTTGAGTTGTATGCCATTTTGCATAAATACAAATCGAGGCCAAGACAAATCACTAAAATAAATAAAGTTCCAATGAGACCAAAACATTGACCAAATGCCGCAAAGATAAAGTCAGTATGGGCTTCAGGAATGGCAACAATATTAGCTTGCAAGCCATGACCAGTCAGACCAGCTGAACCAAGGGAAAGTAAAGCTGTATAAAGCTGGTTAGATGATCCGAGGTAGTTATGTTCTGGATATAACCAAGCATCAATTCTTCGTAACTGATAGCTAGATACCATAGAGGCGAGTAAATCGTTTTGATAGAAGTACAAAAAGAAGAATCCGCCAATTAACAAAGCGACAAGCGCTAAGATAATCCAAATATAAATTTTTCTGATGCCGCTGCACATCAACAAAACAACAATCGTAAAACCGATGATGATGAACAAACCAGTATCTGGTTCTAACAAAATGAGAATCATTGGTAGTACTGCCCATTTTGCGATTTGTAAAAACATCCGCAAATCATCTTGAACAGTAGGATTTGGATGATTTTTTTGGAAATCAGCAATGATGTTGCTCGTTTGTAAAATCAAAACAACTTTCATAAATTCAGAAGCCTGGAACGATCCGAGCCCTGGCAGCTGAATCCAAGAAAAGGCACCGTTGACTGGTCCGGCAAAAGGCAGGGAATAGCCGGTAAAACGGTTAAGAAGTTTTGACAACAACAAGTAAATTAAAACGTAAATCAAAGCTTTATAAACGATCGGGATATACGCAAAGAGCGCTTTATTTTGAAACCGGCTGATGATCATTAACATCGCAAAACCGATGATATACCACATGATTTGCCGCTTTAGATAAAAAGGACCTGCATCGTAACGAATTAAGTTAAATGCGTTATAAATCGCAAAGCAGCTTGTTGCGAATAAGACGAGCAAAATGAAGATAAATCCAAAATCACAACGGATTGTTCTTCGGCCAATTTGAATCGTCTGTTTCATAGAAGTCCCCCTTTCGTTTACTTAAGAGTACAGTTCAGTATAACATACTCATTTAACGTAAGGATTGGCATGAACAAAATGCAAGATTTGAAATCTGAAAAACGCTATGCTTAGACAAATTGCGCAAAACAAAGAAGCTGATCTGTTTAAATTTGGGAAATATGTTTTATTTTGAAAGGAATTAAAGGAGACAAAACAACAGTGATTCAAAGTGAATCGAAACGTTTTGTTATAATGAAAACAATGTCTATCGATAAATCTCAATATTCTCCGATGATGCAGCACTATCTTGAACTAAAAGAAGAGCATCCAGATGAAATCTTGTTTTACCGTCTCGGAGATTTTTACGAAATGTTTTTTGAAGATGCAGTAATTGCATCCCGTGAACTTGACCTCGTTTTAACTGGAAAAAACGCAGGCGCCGAAAAAGCACCGATGTGCGGTATTCCCCATCGTGCATACAAGAGTTACGTTTCTCGATTAGTGAAGAAAGGATATAAAGTTGCGATTTGCGAACAGCTCGAGGATCCCAAAGCATCCAAAGGATTAGTGAAACGCGGAATCGTGAAAATCATCACACCAGGGACGCTGCTCGAAGATGAAAACTCCCGTCAGTATGTGAACTACTTAGGTGTAGTCGCAACAGACAGCTGGAAAGCGTTGCTGCTGCTTTGTGAATTATCCACAGGTGAACTGCGCTATATCGAATTGGAAAAATCGCTCAGCCAGCTTCAAAACTTATTGAACGAATTTGAGGTCAAAGAGTTAATTGCACCACGAAATCTCAATAAAACTTGGCAGAAAGCATTAGAACAAAGTCCTCTTGTATTCTCTTTGCAGCAAGCTAAACCGTTGGCACCAGAAGATGAATCGTTATTACCGATTCAAGATCCATTGATGAAATCGACATTGGAAGTTTTAATGGGATATCTGCAATCCACTCAAATGCAGCATGCCGACCATTTAAGTCCAATGGCACCAATGTTTCCATCAACCGCTATGGTTTTAGATCCGGAAACTCGCCTGCATCTTGAATTGACTAGATCACTTTCCAGTAATGCTCATGCGCAATCGTTATGGGCATTTATGGATCAAACTCAATCCGCTTTAGGAAGCCGCTTGCTTCGCGAATGGATTGAAGCCCCATTGCTTAATGTTAACCAAATTATTCAGCGCCAAGATGCGATCCAAACTTTATTGGATCAATTTTTAGTGCGCACTGATCTGCGTGATCATCTAGCTTATGTTTATGACTTAGAGCGTTTAGCCGCAAGAATCAGCTATCGTTCAGCTTCACCTCGTGATGTTTTGCAGTTATCGACATCTTTAGAACATGCAGCCCCAATATTAGAAATGGCACAGTGTTTGACAAGTTATCCAGAACTTAAAGATGTACCGGATTGTCATGAACTGTATGAACAAATCAAAAGTGCGATTATTCCTGAGCCGCCATTGACCACAAAAGATGGAGATTTTATTGCCCCAGGATATAATCAAAAACTCGATGAAATTCGCTTATACGCAAACGAGAGCGATCAAGCCCTTCGCGAATTGGAAGAAAGAGAACGCGAACGGACGGGAATTAAAGCGTTGAAGATCGGTTATAACCGCGTCTTTGGCTATTACATTGAAGTCCGTAAAACGTCCTTAGATCAAATTCTTCCTGAATATGGCTATGTTCAAAAACAAACACTCGCCAATGCGAGTCGTTTTACATTTGATGAACTCAAAGATCTCGAAGAAAAAATTCTGACTGCGCAAGATCAAAAGATTTTATTAGAACAAGAAATCTTTGATCAATTGCTCGATACGATTAAAGACAACTTAGCGCCACTTCATGAGCTCTCTAAAGCACTCGCTTTAATCGATGTCCTTTGCTCCTTGGCAAATCTAGCAAGTGAAAGAGGATATATCCGTCCAGAATTTTCAAACGATCGCAACGTGGAAGTAATTGAAGGACGTCATCCCATTTTAGAGGCAAGAATGTCGGGATTTGTGTCCAATAATTGGCTGATGCCTACCCAAACTGACGTTTGTTTGGTGACTGGTCCCAATATGGGCGGTAAATCGACGTGGCTTCGCCAAAACGCATTACTCGTTGTTATGGCGCAAATGGGCAGCTTTATTCCTGCTCGTAAAGCAACGTTGCCTATTTTTGATCGCATCTTTACGCGCATTGGCGCAAGTGATGACTTACTACAAGGTAAGTCGACATTTATGATGGAAATGATGGAAGCCAATAACGCTTTACGTCATGCCACTGAAAATTCATTGATTTTATTTGATGAAATCGGCCGTGGAACCGCAACGTTTGATGGCATGGCACTTGCTCAAGCGATGATGGAATATATCGTTCAAGTCCTTAAATCAAAAACGTTATTCTCCACGCATTATCATGAATTGACGACGCTTGATCAAGATTTCCAATCAATTCAAAACGTCCATGTCGATGTGCAGGAAAAACGCGGAGATATTCGTTTCTTATATCGCATAGTCGATGGCAAAGCGGATAAATCATATGGAATTCATGTCGCAAAACTTGCTGGTCTGCCCCCACTAGTCATTAGTCGGGCAAGTGCGCTGCTTGAACAATTTGAACAAAACAATCCAAATCAAAACTTCCAGCCAAGCTTATTTGTGATGGATCCAAAAGAAGTCGAGCGACTGAATTTTATTGAAGAAGTGATGAACATCGATCCTGATGAATTAAGTGCCAAAGAAGCGTTAGATTTAATTTACACATTAAAAACAAAAGCAGAAAAAGTCTGCGGATAAAAAATTAACGAATAGAAAAATCCAGTGAATGGATCACTGGATTTTCTTGTAAAAGAGGAGGTATTTATGGGACTGATTCATGTATTAGATCCGCATTTAACCAATATGATTGCGGCGGGCGAAGTCGTAGATCGGCCGGTAAATATCGTTAAAGAATGCGTCGAAAACTCGTTAGATGCCGGAGCTAAAAAAATCGATATCGAAGTATTCGAAGGCGGGATTTCCGCGATCACAATCACTGATGATGGTTGCGGCATGAGCTATGACGATGCCAGAGCTGCTTTTCGCCGCCATGCGACAAGCAAGATTAAAAGTGAAGAACAATTATTCGCGATTGCGACAATGGGGTTTCGTGGAGAAGCATTGCCTTCCATCGCTTCAGTCGCAAAAGTCGTTTGCACCACTTGTGATGGCAACGAAGGAACACGCATTGAATTTGAATATGGTGAACTGAAAAGCTGGGATCATGTCGATGCACCCCAAGGCACACGCATTACGGTCAGCGGCTTATTTTTAAAGACGCCAGCCCGTTTTAAATATTTAAAAAAGCCAACTTATGAATTCTCCGTCATTGCGGATACCGTCAATCGATTGGCTTTAGCACATCCTGAAGTGCGCTTTACGCTTTCTCACGATAAGCGATTAGTATTCCAAACAAGCGGCAGAAATGATCGCCGAGAAATCTTGTATCAGATGTTTGGTTTAGTCCCATCTAAAGAAGCAGTGGAGTTTTCAAAGGAATCTGATGACTTTAAGATTAACGGTTTTGCGATGCAGCCAAGTGTCAATCGCGCCTCGAAAAACTACATTTACATTTGTATGAATGGCAGAACGATTCGCTCATGGCCGATTACCAAAGCAGTCATCGAAGGCTATCGAGAATATATGCCAAAAGATCGCTATCCAATTTGTTACATCAATATCACAACGGATTATCAGCTCGTCGATGTGAACGTTCATCCCAATAAACTCGAAGTACGTATTTCCAAAGAAGAATATTTATCACAGCTGATTGTCGATACAATTCATGAGCTGTTTGAAGAAGAAATTCAAGTTCCGCAAATTCGTGCTCCAAAGCCAAATTCGGAACAATTGGAAGCGGAATTGATTTATCCAACTCATCGCCAAAATACAAATTCTGCGCTCCAAATGCCATTATCAAAAACTAAACCTGGCTATCCAAATGGCTTAGAACCGAATCGTGCTGAAGAATTTTTCGATCCTCAGCGCACGAAAAAATATGAAAATCAGATTTTTAATCAGAAAGATAAAGAAGAACCAGCTTTCTTAAAACAGACTCTGCCAGACCCGGCAAAAATGTTGATTCAAGATCAAAAAAATGAATGGTGGAATAAACCGCAATCTAAACCGACTATCAATACCCCGACAGAAGTGTCTAAACCAAAAGGACAGATGGAGTGGAGTCAGCCAAAATCTGATTTGCGCACCACTGCGCAAACGAAGACTAATGTTGATCTTGCGCCAAAAGTCGGATATCCAACGGGACAGGAACCGAAACATAAAGCTAATGAATTTTTTCTGAATCTGAAAATTATCGGCCAATTAAAAGAATCTTATATTTTGTGCGAAGGACCTGAAGGATTAGTCATTATCGATCAGCATGCGGCAGCCGAACGTGCTAATTTTGAGCGGATTCAAAGAGAATTTGAGAAACCAGTCACCGTAACCCAACCGTTATTAGTTCCGATTTCTCTTACGCTTTCGAGTGATTTGATTGCGAATATTGAGGACTTAAATGAAAAGACAGCTTTCTATGGCTTAAAGTTTCATGTTGTCGACGACCATACGGTTGAACTTTTAGAAGAACCATCTTGGATGACTTTGGTGGATCAACAAAAAACACTCGAAGATTTATTCACTTGGTTCCAGCAGCATCAAATTGTCGATGTCAAAGAATTAAGACGGCATATGATCGCCACTTGTGCTTGTCACTCATCGATTCGTTTCAACCATGCACTGAGCATGGAACAAATGGAAAGTATCCTTGAAGATCTCGTCCAATGCGATCAGCCGTACCATTGTCCACATGGCAGACCAACAGTGGTTTCCATGTCTTTAAAAGAACTAGCAAAGGAGTTTGAACGTGTCTAAAGTCATTGCGATTGTCGGGCCGACTGCATCAGGAAAAAGTTCCTTATCCATACTTGCCGCAAAACGGTTAGGCGGGGAAATTATTTCTGCCGATTCGATGCAGGTATACAAAGGAATGGATATCGGAACGGCCAAAATTACCGAGGAAGAAATGGAAGGAATTCCGCATCATTTAATCGATATTCAGCCGTTAAACCAAGCTTGGAACGTCAAACTTTTCCAGCAGATGTGCCGCGAAAAAATAGAAGAAATTCAAGCTCGCCATCACGTTCCAATTCTTTGCGGCGGAACAGGTTTATATGTTAAAGCCGCATTATATGATTATGCGTTTGAGGAAGAAGATCCTAACGAAGCCAAAATCATGGCTGAGATTTCCGATTGGAGCAATGAGCAGCTTTTTGATTATCTGAAACAAGAAGATCCACAAGCGCTCGAAAAAATCCATCCGAATAACCGCCAGCGCTTATTGCGCGCGGTTGTGATGGCTAAATCGGGAAAACGTAAATCTGATCGTGAAGCGAATCAAAAACATGAACCGATTTATGACGTGTATATGATCGGCTTAAAAGACGATCGCCAAATCGAAATCGAACGAATCGATCGCCGCGTCGATCAAATGTTTGATCAAGGATTGGCAGATGAAGTAAAACGCCTATTCGATACACCTGAAAGTCGCACTTGGAATAGTTTCCAAGGCATTGGCTATAAAGAATTTTTAGGCTGGTTAGAAGGAACAGAAGATTTAGATTCTGTTCGCGAACAAATCAAAATTCATACTCGCCAATATGCGCGTAGACAAATGACGTGGTTTAACCATCAAATGCCAGTTCATTGGTATAAGCCAAGTCAAAAAGAAGAAATCGTAAAAGATCTTGAGGAATGGTATGGCAGATAGTTTAGATCGCGCGACGCTATTGTACGGAAAACAAGCCATCGAAACACTCGAACAAGCCACAGTCGCAGTCGTTGGTTGCGGGGGTGTTGGTGGTTTTGCGATTGAAGCTCTAGCAAGAAGTGGTGTAGGAACATTGATTTTAATCGACAAAGATGTCGTCGAACCGACTAATCTTAACCGCCAGTTGTGTGCTTTAACGACAACTATAGACCAACCTAAAACAGAAATTTTTAAAGAGCGGATTAAGACAATTCGCCCGCAAACAAATGTGATTATTCATACCGGTTGGTATGACGAAAATCTAAACGATTGGCTCGAACAATTGCATCCGGATTACATTTTGGATTGCATCGATTCGATGCGCTGCAAACAAGAACTCATCAAGTTTTCGCTTGAGCAGCATATTCCGATTATTTGCAGCATGGGTATGGCTAGACGCAAAGATCCGCTCCAAATCCAAATTTGCGAATTAGAACAAACGCAAAACGATCCGATGGCCAGAAGAATGCGCCAATGGAAACGCAAAGAAAAAATCAGATCTAAAATTATGACCGTTTGTTCAAAAGAACTGCCAATGGACATGGAACCGGATCAAAGTTTGCCTTCTTCAATTTTTGTCCCAGCAAGTGCCGGATTGGCAATGGCGGCAAAATGTATAGAAGATTTGATGAAGTAAGATAAAACTTGCGCTTCAAATTTGCGAAAAGTTTAGCCTTGTAAGATAATGCTTAACATTAATTAAATCAAAAGGAGAAATAAATTTAAAAATGGAAAACAGTAGTGACTACCACAGTAGATGTGATTCCAAAAAAGCGGATGACCCGCTGCTTAATCACGGTGTAACAATGATGAATAAAGGAGTGTACTTATGTCGCAAACAACTATCCAAGTAATCACTCTCGTTATTTTATTGTTGTTGTCGGCATTTTTCTCATCTGCCGAAACATCATTGGTCGGCGTTAATAAAATCAGAATTCGTACTCTGGCTGACCAAGGAAATCGACGCGCAAAAATCGTTTTAAAAATCTATGAAGATGAAGGGAAGATGTTGTCGGCTATTTTGATCGGGAACAACTTAGTCAATACATTCATGGCTTCTTTAGCTTCGATGATCGCATATAACTTCGGTGGCTATGCGGTATCGATCGCAACCTTCCTGATCACATTCTTGATTTTAGTGTTTGGTGAAATCACCCCAAAAACACTTGCGACCAGCAAACCTGAAAAATTTGCGCTTGCTTATGCACCAGTCATTTTATTCATGATTCGCATCATGACTCCAGTTATTTGGTTTGTGAATCTCTTTTCATCGCTCATTTTACGATTGTTGGGCATGAAGAAAACCGCAAAAAATGCTGCGATCACTGAAAGTGAACTGCATACGATTTTAGATGTCTCTCATGAAGAAGGCGTCATCGAAACCGAAGAACGCGATATGATTCGCAACGTATTCGAGTTTACCGATGCGAAAGCAAGTCAGATTATGGTGCCTCGTGTCCACGTGACGATGATTGATGTTGATGCAACCCGCGATGAGCTCGAACGCATTTATAGACGCGATCACTATACGCGAGTCCCTGTCTATGAAGGAACTCCCGATAACATTATCGGAATTGTGAATATGAAAGACTTGTTATTCACAGATCCTAATGAGCCATTTGATTTACGTAAGTTATTGCGTAAGCCTTATTTCACAATTGAAAATAAAGGAATTAACGAGCTTTTATCCGAACTTCAAAAAGACCAATACAACATGACGATTGTCTTAGATGAATACGGAGAATTAGCTGGTATTTTAACCGTTGAAGATATCATCGAAGAAATCATTGGTGAAGTCCAAGACGAATTCGATGGTGCAGAAAACGAAAATATTCAAAAAATTGAGCCGAATAAATTCAAAGTCAAAGGTTATATTTCTTTGCATGACCTCAATGATGAATTAGATCTTGAATTGGAAAGTGAAGACTATGATTCGATTGGTGGATTGATCATCGAATCATTAGGACGTTTCCCAACACTCGGAGAATCAGTTGAACTTGAACATGGGGTTAAAGCCCGCGTCATTAACCTGCAAAAAAATCGTATTGAACAAGTGATTTTAGAACTCCCACCAAAAGAAGAACCTAAAAAAGAAAGCTCAACAAACGAAAAATCAACGAAAGAACGCCATGTTCGGCGTGGAGAACAATCCGAAAAATAACACAAAACCAAGTGTTAAAAAATCTGATTTTCATCGGATTGATCAGATATTTTCGAAAATAGAATTCTATAAATAAATCCCAAATGAGTTGCGATTCATTTGGGATTTTCTATTTTATCCGATATATAAAGTGAAATACAAACTTGCCTAGTTCAATGTAATGTGCGATAGGCAAGCTTTTTTGCATTACTTTGAATTGTTAAAATGTAACGTTTAGAAAATTCCAGGAGATTACAATCTCCTAAGAAATCAAACACTTACCCTTTGCTGACTGTCGATTAATCATTCGATAATATATGCGGCAACAATTTCACCATAATAAGCAGTGTGATAATCTTTGTTCGCGCCATGAAAACTTCCGTCAACATTTTGAGGATAGAATCTTTGATTGTTTTCTGGAGTGATTTCCTTGGCATCTTGTGATTGCTTGTAAATGATTCGACATTCCAATGTCAAAGGCAACTCACGAATTGCAGGAACAGAGATCGCCATAGGTTGTTCTAAAGTTAGGTTTGCTTCTTTGAATTTATCGGTGTCCTTTCCACTTTTTGTTCCGCAGATTCCCAGTATTTTTTTATCATATTCTCCATATGGAATACTGATTGTAAATTCTGGGTTTTGATCCAAGAGTTGTTTGGTATATCGATTTTCTCGTACAAATACGGTAAAGATAGGTTTTGCCCATTCAATCCCTAATGTTCCCCAGGAAATTGTCATTGTGTTTACTTTTTCGCCTGCTTTTGTTGTGAGCAAGACACCTTTTTGAAGATTGCTGAGAATTTCTTCAGCATAATTCCAAACTTGAATTTCTTTTTTCATATTCGTTTATCTCCTACTTGTTTTATTTTTTTCCTTATGATGAACTTATATATATCTATTTGCAAGTACGCACTATTTTAATAGATACTGTCAAAAAGGAGAGTGTAAAATGAATCAGGAAGTTAATATCGCGCCTTTTGCTTATGCGATGTCTTTAATTGAAGGAAAATGGAAAATGCACATCCTATTCTGGCTCTGGAAAAAAGATGTCTTGAGGTATAGTGAGCTAAAGCGTGCATTGGGGAATGTAACGCATAAAATGTTGAGTACACAGTTAAAACAACTGGAGTCTGATGGTTTGATTATTCGCCATGAGTATCCACAAGTGCCACCTAAAGTAGAATACCGGATGTCTAAAAGAGGTCTTACTTTAATGCCAGTATTACAATCCCTTTGTGAATGGGGGACACAGCACATGCATGATGATGATTCTTTTTCAGATATTCAGAAGTAACATCATGTTATGTGATAAAAGTTCTAATCCTGACACAGCAGATG
This sequence comes from Erysipelotrichaceae bacterium, assembly GCA_030528085.1. Classification (GTDB taxonomy): domain Bacteria; phylum Bacillota_I; class Bacilli_A; order Erysipelotrichales; family Erysipelotrichaceae; genus Allobaculum. Next base: position 10,605 of record JAUMZN010000053.1, read on the forward strand.
AATCATCAATATTTAAAAGGCGAGAATCTATATGAATTTAACCTTCGGTAAAAGGAAAGTTGAATCGAGATCAGATTCTTGCCTATTTTATTGATTGAACTGCAAATTTAAAATCCGTAGAAATTTCGAGAAGTTACGAAAAAAGTCTAGAGGATCTGCGTTTGAACATTAAAGTTCATCGTCAGTTCATCTAGTACTTGCTGAGCAAATCGAAAATTCTGACTTTTCGCAGCTTACAGAGTTGTT
>JAUMZN010000054.1 GCA_030528085.1 Erysipelotrichaceae bacterium
CAGATTCAACTTTTTCTGTATATCCAATTGCTGGAATAGATACAGGATCTTTTTTGTGATGACAAACAACGCAATATTGATATTTAGAACCAGCATGATCTTTAGTTGGTTCTTTGTCGATCACCCAAGTGTAAGTATGACCAGTTGCAGGAATTACTTTTGGTTTTGCATCATTTTTACCTTCGTCATCTGCAAATGTTTTATGACATACATTGCATTCATAATGTTCTTCAACCCCAGCTTCAGTACAAGTTGGAGCTTTACTCACTAATGTCAGTTGATGCTTATGAGCAGTTGATCCTTCTGGCGTTTTCACAGAATCTGGGAGTGTTTCTGTGAATCCTCCTCCCGAAGCTGTGACATCTGCGTTTTCTATTAACTTTAGTTTTCCTTTAATCTCGCCATCTGTGATAGTTGTTTTTGTGTTTTTATCTGCCTGAATAGCACAATCTGTACCAATGAGTGTCCCTCCATTGATTTCAACACTATTATCTTCGTGCTGATCAATATTTTTATCAATAGTATTTACAATTGCAGTCGGAGCTTTAATTTTTGAATTACCTGAAATCGTCACTTTACCTTTATAGTATTGCAAATTATTTTTGCTATCTGTCGAAGAGATATTATAAATTCCTGCACATCTTGGATCCGTATTCTTATTTTCAATTAGTCCACCAGAAACTTCCACTTCATCATAATTCAAGATTGCATGTTGAAAATTTGTGGTAATTACTCCTCCTGTCATAATCACTTTGGAGTACCCACCATTTTTAATAGCATTAAAACCACCCTGGATATTTGCTCCTTCGTTCACAGTTAAAACAGCCATAATTCCAGTGCGAGTCCCGATATTATTTACGCATGATGCTTTCGAATCAAAAGGATTAATAATCGTTGCATCATTTACTGTCATCGATCCAATATTTTTGACTGTATACCAATTATGATCTGGTGATTTAGTACTTTGATAACTCAAAGTCACTCCACCTTGCAATGTGACGGTACCTTCATTACTAATCGCAGCCGCTTTTTCAAATTTACTAACAATTGTTCCCTTTCCTGTAATCGTTAATTCAGCTCCGTCATCAACGAAAACTGTATGTTGTTCATATCCAGCATTAGTTAGTGAAGATCCGTCCGAAAACTCTATTGTTATCTTTTTTCCTTGTGGGATTTTGATGCTTCCAATAAAATGCCCATCTATCTTAATCCTTTCTCCAGATGATGCATTATTAATCTCTTTCTGGATCAGATCTAATGATTTACGGTTAGAAACTCTCTGTTCTTCTCCTTCGTTGATTATTTCTAAATTCGTTTGATCAACTTCTGTAAATTCATTTGCCAGCAAACTGACTGGTGATTGCGTTAAAACCATAGATGCCATTAAGCATGCGCCCATCCATTTTTTCGTTTTCATAATTATTCCCTTTTCTTACCAATCTATTTTTGTTAATAAATATAATCGTTTCAAATTTAGGTTACCCCCCCCCCCCCCGCATAATTTTGTCAATTATCTAATTTATGCGATATCCCTGCGTTTTCTCTCTCATTATTATCTAGATCTGTTTTGCTCCCTTATTTGTGAAAAATAAAAAGCATCTCTGCTCAGATTGAACAAAGATGCTACGTTTTAGAAGAATCGGGTGATATCCATATAGGTTGTAAAGATCATCAACCCAATTAATAAGGCAAAGCTTCCGAGTAATAAATATTCCAAGAAGCGCTGCGGAATTTTTCGATTAAAGATTTTCTCAAATAAAGTAATCAAAATTCGTCCGCCATCTAATGATGGAATTGGAAGTAAATTGAATAAACCGATATTTAAAGAAATCAATGCGCATAAACTTAAATACGATAAGAATCCATAAGAGACGACTTGTTCGGTAACTTTATATACCCCAACTGGTCCTGATAGATTCTCAAGTCCTTTTAATTGGAACAGCTGCAATAAAGAGCGGCCAATCATTTTCGTATCGTTCCAAAGTTGTTTTGCCCCAACTTCAAACGATTCGAAAAATCCTACTTCACGAACTGTTGCTTGTGAAGTGAATCCTAACATATAGCGCTGTGACTCTTCGTCAAATTGCGCTGTCATTGTTGCTCTAAATGTTTCATCCCCGCGCAAAATTTTATATTCATTTGCGCCGGTATTGTATTGTAAAAACTCAACTACATCATCTTGTGTTTTTGGTTCAACGCTGCTTCCATCTTCGGCAACGATCTGCAAAATCGTATCGCCGGAAACAAGGCCTGCTTTTGCGGCTGGTGAATTGTCGATGACTTCATACACAATTGGTTTTGGTGTATCGACAACTGTTCCTTGAACCATGATTACTGAACTCATCAAAAGCCAAGCGAATAAAACGTTAATGATTACGCCGGCAGACATCACAAAGACTTGCTGCCAAACCGGCTTGTTGTTTAAACGTTGGTCTGCTGGTACTTGATTGAGCCATTGATCTTCATCATCTTCGTCCAATTCGACATCCATCGCAATTGAAACTGATCCGCCAAAAGGCAGTCCGCGTATTGAAAAGAGAGTATTTTTCCCTTGTTTTTGCCAAAGCTTAGGTCCTACGCCGAATGAAAATTCATGTACGTAAACGCCACAAGCACGAGCCGCAAAGTAATGTCCAGCTTCGTGGATGATCACAATGACGAATAACATCAAAATGAATGCGAGTATCCCTATCACAAAATTCATTTCATAAACCTTTCTATGTCGAAAAAAGAGTTTGTTTCTTTGTTTGACGCAAAAATACTAAAGTATTTGCGATCATACAATCAAGCCTAAGCTTTAAATGACGATTAAAACTGCTTAATTCTTTTTCTGACTACAGAATTGCCGCAAGGATTCCAAATAAAACAAAGTTCATCAATAATGAATCGACTCGGTCTAATACCCCACCATGTCCTGGCAATAAGTTCGAAAAGTCTTTGATTTTATATTCGCGTTTAAAGCTGGAGAAACATAAGTCGCCTAGTTCCGCAAATACTGGGGCAAGCACACAAATTGCTAGATTTAATGTGTAATTTAAGTCTTGAACGTAAAGTAGACTTAGTGCCCAAGACAGTGCCATCCCAACGACCCATCCGCCAAAAAAGCCTTCCCAAGTTTTCTTAGGTGAGATGCGTTCGATCATTTTATGCTTGCCAAAGAAGCGTCCGCAAAAATAAGCACCGCTGTCAGATCCATAAGTCGCAAAACAAAGTGTCCATAAATAACGATGTTCGACGAATACTAATTCTTGTACGCATAAAAAACAAATATTAAAAATCGCAAAGAACATTAATGCGGCAGATGCATTTGGCTGCGAGAAACTTTTGACAAAAATCGGCATTGCCCAAATTGCCACAACTCCAAGCGCAAGCCATGCGAAAAGAAGATCTGGATAATACATTTTGACTACAGGGGTCAATAACACTAAAGCAACTTCTAAAACTGTGACGCCAATTCCCCATTTTTCAAATCCATCCAAGGCATGAAGCCATTCATAAGCACCGGCACAAACGATAAAAACACCTAATGCTTCTAATGCCCATCCACCCATGACAACGGGAAAAAAGACAACCGCAATAATACCAAGAGCAGTAATAATTCTAGTCTTCATTGCTTAGTCCTCCATAACGACGATCGCGATTTTGATATTCTTCAATGCACTTTTGGAGTGCTTGTTCATCAAAATCAGGCCATGGTGTTGGCGTAAAGATTAGTTCTGCATAAGCGATTTGCCATAACAAGAAGTTGGAAATACGGCATTCGCCACTTGTGCGAATCATTAAATCAACGTTTTCTTTCACAAAGAGTAAGTCGTTGACTTCGTCTTCTTGAATATCGTTTTCTCTTTGTCCACTCGCCACTTTAGCGGCATAGTTTTGCATCGCCAAAACGAGTTCTCTTTGACTGCCATAGTTAATGGCTAAGCATAATTCCATGCCTGTATTCACGGCAGTTTGACTGACTGCTTTGCGAATGACAGCTTTTGTGTTTTCTGGGAATTTTTCTAATTCGCCCGCAAATGTGACGCGAATGTTATTGTCCATCAATTCGTTAATGAATTTATTGAAAAACAATCCCGGAAGTTTGCATAAATAAGACACTTCATCTTCTGGACGTTTCCAGTTTTCCGTTGAAAAGGCATAAAGAATCAATTTTTGAACACCTAAACGCTTTGCTTCTAAGGCGATATCACGAACGCGATCCGCACCTTTTTTATGGCCGGCTGTTCGTGGTAAGTTTTGTTTCTTTGCCCAACGCCCATTGCCATCCATAATGATGGCGACAGTTTGTGGTATATTTAACATCTTATCGTTCCTTTCAAAAAAAAGGCCGCTTGCGGGCCTTTTTTGCGTTTATCCTTCGAGAAGATCTTTTTCTTTTGCAGCAGCCAGAGCGTCCACTTTTTTCACGAATTTATCAGTTAATTTCTGGCAGTCATCCAACCATTCTTTAGATACGTCTTCAGAAATTTCTTTATCTTTTTTAATTTTGTCATTAGCGTTACGACGGATATTTCGTAAGTTGACTTTTGCTTCGTCTGCATATTTTTTAGCTTCTTTAGCGAGCTGTTTACGACGATCAGTTGTCAGTGGTGGTACGTTGATGCGGATGCAGTCAGCTTCAGCTTGTGGAGTTAATCCAAGGTTAGCTGCAGCGATGGCATGGTTGATTCCTTTTACTGTTGAACGGTCATAAGGTTTAATGACTAATTGTGTACCTTCAACAACAGAGATTTTTGCCATTTGGTTGATTGGTGTTAATTCACCATAGTAATCCACGCGAACGCGATCTAACATTCCTGCAGAAGCACGTCCTGTACGAATAGTTTTTAAGTTATTTTCGAAATTTTCGATCGTTTCTTCCATTTCGAGTTCGGCATTTTCTAAATATTCAGCCATGTTGTTTTCTCCTTTTTCGTTTCTTGATTATTGTGTGATCGTTGTTCCTTCAACTTCACCTTTAACTGCTTTTTCAATATTTCCTTTTTCGTTCATATTGAAGACAATTAAATCTACATCGTTATCCATGCACATGGAAATTGCAGTTGAATCCATGACTTTCAATCCTTTGTTTAATACATCCATATATGTTAAGCGATCGAATTTTTTTGCGTCTGGATTCAATTTTGGATCGGAATCATAAACACCATCGACTCCGTTTTTCGCCATTAAAATAACATCTGCGCCAATTTCACTTGCGCGAAGTGCTGCAGTTGTATCTGTGGAGAAATATGGAGAACCAGTTCCGGCACCAAAGATGACTACGCGGCCTTTTTCTAAGTGGCGTAACGCACGGCGTAAAATAAATGGTTCAGCTACTTTCTGCATTTCAATTGCAGTTTGGACACGGGTTACAACGCCTTCATTTTCTAAAGCGTTTTGAACAGCAAGCGCATTAATCACTGTTCCTAACATACCCATGTAATCAGCTTGCGTACGGTCCATTCCCATGTCTTGAATTTGTTTGCCGCGAATAAAGTTTCCGCCGCCAACGACAATCGCAAGTTCAACGCCTGTTTCTTTTACTTTTTTTAATTCAATAGCCAGCTCTTTTAATATTGCTGGTTCAAGGTTGTTTTCTTTTGATGAAAGAGCTTCTCCGCTCAATTTCAATAAAACTCGTTTATACATTTGTTTAATACGTCCTTTTCATTGCCCTCATTATACATGAGCGATACAAGAAAAAAAAGAACCGGACTTATCGCCAAATAGGATCAAAACATCGAAAGATCAATCTATTTGTTTTTCTAGACGATTCCTCACTTGCTTGCAAGATTTTACAATCTGCCAACACAAAAGTCATCCCTTTTCTTGCACTGCGATTTTCGATTCATTTTTTGCGATGAGCATCAACTATTTAGAATTTAATAATAACTATTTAAATTCATCTCATGTACAATATGTATATTCAAACATACCTATATAAATGACATGAGATCCATACAATTTTTGTATTTTGATTCTGTCATCTCTAAACAAATATAGCGAAAGGAACAATATGTCTTCTCAACCATACATGATTGAGGTTCGTAGTTTACGTAAAGAATACCCTGTCGAAGACGATCCTGTTGTCGCTTTAGATCACATTGACCTCAATATCGCCCAAGGTGAAATCTGCTGCATTTTCGGTCCTTCTGGTTCTGGCAAAAGTACGCTTTTGAACTTGCTTGCCGGATTAGAAAAACCAACACGTGGTGGCATTCGTATTCATGGCGTTGTCATCAACAAGCTCAACGAATCCGAACTCGCCTTATTCCGCCAACAAAATACTGGCTTTATTTTCCAATCTTATAATCTGCTGCCTGCATTAAATGCATTGGAAAATGTAGCGATGCCATTGATGTTTAAAGGTGTCCCTAAAGCGAAACGCGAATACGTCGCAAAAGGCTTATTAAAGATGGTCGGCTTAGAAAATCGCATGAAGCACTATCCTTCACAAATGTCCGGTGGTCAACAACAGCGTGTCGGTATTGCCCGCGCATTTGTTACTAAACCCTACGTCATCTTTGCCGATGAACCAACAGGAAACCTCGATTCCAAATCTTCTTTAGAAGCGTTAGAAATGATCCGCACATTTTCTAGACGGTTTAATCAAACCGTTGTGATGGTCTCCCACTCGGCTATGGCTGCCCGCTATGCCGATCATATCGTCACTATTGAAGATGGGCGCATTATCAAAGAGGAATACCCCAGCAAAGATCAGCCTTTAAATCTTATCGAAACTTAAAACCCTCAAAATCAACAAGATTAGACCCATCAATCCATTATTGGATTTAGAAAGCAAATGACTTATGAAGCATCCAATTCTAACCTCATTTCTCAGTGTCAGCCTTGCTTTAGGTATGACCCCTATTTTGCCTTTGGCAAACCCATTGCCCATTCAAGCTAAGCTTGCCCCGACAACAGGATCGCTAAACTTACTTGTCTGCGATGTTCTCGATGATCAAAACAATCCCGTCTATCAATGGGATCCAGCAGCGAACTATACAATTCGCATGGTCTTTAAATCAACTGGTTGGCTGACGCATGAAGCCGTTGAAAAAGATGAATTAAAAGTTGGCCAAGTGATTAAAAGTGTGCAAGCCGATCTGCTCAAATCCGATTTCAGCGCGGATGCTGGAACAGTCAAACTGTTATCCAATGCCAATGATCCATTCCAAATTGAAGTTTTATTCAAAAATGCGAAATGGCAAGGACCTGGCAATAACTTATCTTGGGCAGTGACTTATCCTGCTTCCCAAAAACCAGGAATCAACGGTTCAATTCCAATTGTTTCCTCTAATACATCACCAAATCCAGATACACCAACCCCTCCAGAAACACCAGGCGATGGTTCAATCAATAACGGTACAGATACGCCATCTGATTGGGTTGAAGGTTGGAACGAATACAGCGGCGATCCAAATGAAGATCCTGGTGATACATCCCCAGAAACACCAAAACCAGCATCCGCTGCGCCAAACTTAATTATCGATAACTACTCTTATGGTGGAACAAGTGTCCAAGCAGGTAAAACGTTCGATTTATCGATTAACTTTATGAACACTTCGCGTGCTTTAGGTGTTGAAAACATCGTGATGTCTTTAGAAACATCCGAAGGAATTTCAATTGCGAATTCGAGTAACACGTTCTACTTTGAAACGCTCAAACCGCGCCATAACATCACGCAAAACATCACATTGCGCGCTACGGGCAATGGCGAAAACACATCGCCAACAATTGGTGTGAATTTCCGCTATGAATATATCGACCAAAACCAACGTATTGAAATTCAGCGCAGTGAAACGATTGCGATTCCTGTTATCCAGCCTGAGCGTTTTGAAATTACCGAACCAACACTTCCGGAAATGCAAGTAGGTATGGAAAGTGTCTTAAGTTTCCCTTATGTCAATAAAGGAAAAGGAACACTCTATAACGTTGCCGTCAAAATCGAAGGCGATGTTGAAGCATTGCAGCCAGTTCAAAACTTAGGCAACTTCGAATCCGGACGTTCCGGTACAATCGATGCCATCTTTACAACAACGCATGATGGTCCTACCCCATTTAAGATCGTTGTGACTTATGAAGATGCTGATGGCAACGAAAAGAAACGTGAATTCAAATATGAACCAACCGTTATGGCAATGCCAGATCCAATTATCCCTGATGATATGGACCAAATCCCTCCAGAAATTAACGAACAGCCAAGCAATAACTGGATTTGGATTATTGTCGCAACTGTGATTGTGGCAATTGGATTTAGCTTCTGGTGGTTTAAAAAACGCAAAAAGAAAACAAACAAAGTCATCGAAGCGGAAAAAGAAAACGAAGATATCGATTGGTTTAAAAAAGAAGATTTAGAAAACGAACCAAAAGAAGATCAACCAAAATCCGAATCTGCCCAAACCCCAGAAACCCCAACTTCTTCTAACCAAGAAAAAGCAGAGGAATAGTTCATGAAGTTCACAGATCGCCTTCTTAGTGCTCTGCAAAATCTAAGACGGCATAAAACAAGAACGATATTAACTTCTCTTGGGGTCGTCGTTGGCTGTATGTCGATTTTGATCATGGTCTCGATTGGCTATGGTTTATCGGAAGCTCAGCAATCGATGATTGAAGGAATGGGCGACATCACTAAAATCACGATCAATAACTACGCAAGTTATTCTCCTACTGGCGGCAGTACAACCTCCAATGTGATCGATGATGAAAAGCTTTTAGAGTTTAAAGCTATTGAGCATGTCAAAGTCGTTTCTCCTATGTTGCAGCTCGAAGATTTCCAAGCTAAAGTCACAGCTAAAAACGACATCTATCGTGCAGATTATTGTCCACTTGTCGGGTTGTCGAAAGATTTGATGAATGAAGAATATTTCGAATTAGAAGAAGGCCTCTTTCCACAAGCTTCCGCATCTTTGCAGACAACAGATGTTTTAGTCGGAACTGACTTTGCCTATCTCTTTGTCGATACAAGACGTCCCGAAGGGCAAAACCGCATTTCTCCTTATGGCGATGATTTTGGTTATTACTATGGCCCAATGGGTGAAGAAGAAGCGATGCCAGAAAAACAAGAGCCTTACTTTGAACCGTTAGATGAAACGATCAAGTTAACGCTCAGCTCGTATTCTGAATCGAGTACCACGCCAAAAGAATCAACATTTAAACTGCGTCCAGTCGGAAAAACCGTTGCCGATTACAACTTAACGTATGAAACTGCAGAAGGAATCATGATCGATCTCGATAGTTTTAAAAACATCGTCAACCAAGCTAGACGCGATGCTGGATTACCACGCAAGTCGTTTACGTATAGTTCCGTTGTCGTTTATGCTGATTCGATTGATCATGTCAAAAGTATCCAAGATACTATTACTGGCATGGGTTATGAAGCCTATTCAACACAAGACACAATCGAATCGATTCAAGAAAGCAGCCGCTCCATCCAAATGATTCTTGGGGGAATCGGCGCCATTTCCTTACTCGTTGCGGCAATCGGGATTACCAATACAATGATTATGTCTTTAACAGAACGCACTCGAGAAATCGGTATTATGAAAGCTCTAGGATGCAGAACAAAAGATATTCAAATGATCTTCTTAACGGAAGCAGGCACCATCGGATTTTTAGGCGGAATGTTTGGCATTCTCTTCTCGTATTTGATCAGCTTTGCGATCAATTACTTTGCCTGGCATCCAAAAGGTGGATTCATTGAATTCATCCAATTCGTCTTGACGAGCGGCAGTGGCCGAATCTCTGTCATTCCTTTATGGCTAGCATTATTTGGCTTGTTGTTCTCCATTATCATTGGCTTAGTTGCTGGTTTTATCCCAGCAAGACGAAGCTTAAAAGTTTCCGCTTTAGAAGCAATGAAATACAACTAATCTCAATCATTAAAGGCGCTATGTTTCAATCGTTGAAGCACTGCGCCTTTTATTGTGGTTCTATGTAAAACTGTGTGGGATTCTATAAACGAATCTTTTTCAAAAATACAAACTGCAAAATAGATTTTAAAAATCATTTCTCCTTTTTTGCTATAAGCAAATAACATGACACTAGTAAACTTTTCATAAGCGAAAGTCAAAAAAGCGGTGAACTGTTACCAGATACCATCAAAAATTTATAAATTCCATATTATTCTCAATGGCTTTGAGAGCTATATGGCATTTCAAAAGTTCTTCATTGGCATACCTGGATCTC
>JAUMZN010000055.1 GCA_030528085.1 Erysipelotrichaceae bacterium
ACTCTGTAAGCTGCGAAAAGTCAGAATTTTCGATTTGCTCAGCAAGTACTAAATAAGATGTTACTTTTTGTCGTGAAAGCTTAAATGCCTTGTTTAAGGCAAAATTGATAAAGGCAGAATCGAATCCAAAGCTCAAAAAAGGACGCGATGATCGCGCCCTAATTGAATATATGTCAGGGAATTAAGAAAAATATTTTTCTTTAATGAGTTGAACTGGCATTTTTTGACCGGTCCATAATTCAAAAGATGCAGCACCTTGATACAGCAGCATGAAAAGTCCATTGGCAGTTTGGCAGCCTGCAGCTTCGGCATCTTTTAATAACTGTGTTTTAGCTGGGTTGTAGATCACATCGAAAACAAATAAATTGGAATGGAAATAAGATGGATCTGGAATTAGTGTCGCTTCTGTATTTGGAGCCATACCAACAGAAGTTCCATTCACTAAAATACGGCTATTTGCGATCGCTTGTTTAAGTACATTTGGATCATCAAAATCATGAACGATTACTTTGCATGATGTACGATCATTCAATTTTTGAGCAATGTCCTCTAAGCGAGTAAAGAAAGAATCGCGCACGTTAAAAACATCAATTTGGCGAACACCATCTAGTGCTGCTTGCACTAAAATTGCACTAGCTGCGCCACCGCCGCCAAGTAAAGTCATATTTTCGCCAATAATGTTGACGCCATTTTCTTTGACTGCTTCCATAAAACCAATGCCATCAGTTGTATAAGCAGTTAATTTGCCGTTGTCATTGACGATTGTGTTGCATGCGCCAGTGATTTCACTTGCTGCAGAGCGTTCATCGGCTAATTTGCACATGATATTTTTGCCAGGCATTGTAATATTCCAACCGCGGGCACCAAGTGTTTTTAAGCCTTCTACAGCGCTTGGCATTTGATCTTCGCTGACATCAAAAGCAAGATAGCGATAATCCAAATCGAGCGCGTTGCACGCTTCATTATGCATAGCAGGGGAGATTGAGTGTTCAACAGGGGAGCCAAGCAGGCAAAGTAATCCTGTATGACCAGTAATTGGAGTTGTCATAATAAATCCTTTCTTGCTGTTTAAGCAGTTGTTGTTTCAGGTTTTAAAGGCTGAACTTTATTGATGATTTCTTCGCAGATTTCAAATACCGATTTGCCATCTGTGTTGACGATAATATCAGCTGCGTTTTGATAAGCTTGTTCGCGAGCTTGCATCAAAGAAGTGATATGTTCAATCGTTTTGTTATTTTCTAATAACGGACGATCGTGGCTTGATTGCACGCGTTCTAAAATCGTTTCTGGAGATGCGGTTAATAAGACAATCGTGCCTGATTTACGCATTTCATCGACATTGACTTGGCGCATTGCCACACCACCACCGCAAGAGATAATTTGGTTTTTCTTGTTTTGGCATTCTTTGAGCAATGCAGTTTCTTCATTTCTAAAATAAGGTTCACCATGCAATTCGAAGATTTCGGAAATCGACATCCCATTGCGTTTAGCGATGATTTCATCCATTTCAATAACATCCATCGCAAAGACATCTTTCAAATAAGATGAAATTGTACTTTTGCCTACGCCCATAAAGCCAACAAGGAAGATGTTTTGACCAAAGAGTTCATGGCTTTGAATGCGTTTGGATTGATAAATAATATAGTCGTAAATCGACATAATCGATTGTTGATATTCGTAATCGGCCAGTTTTTGAGTAAAGATTTTTTTCTTTCGTTGTTCTTCTTCTGGCTGAACAGTCGAAATTCCATTTTCTTGTTTATAGTTGATGAGTTCTTGAACAATTTGACAGCGCATGCGCAAGACGTCCATGATGACTTCATCACACATCTCGAGATCGTTTCTCAGTTTCGTTAGTTTATCCATTTCTAATTCCTTTGTTTCTATATGTATGCCCTCTAGTATAATCAGCATCAAATCTTACGTAAAGAAATTACACTTTTCTTACAGCGAGTTACATTTATTTTCATTCATTTAATCACTCTTTTTGTTTTTTGATAAATCAAAAGCAGGCTCATCCAAAATGGACAGCCTGCCTTTGAAACTTGAACTGAATGACAATTCAGGAATAGGTGTATAAAAAACGCGAATTAGATGCCTAATTGTTCTTTCATATAATCAACTGGAGTAGATTTGCCTGTGTAAAGTTCAATCGCAATTAATGCTTGGAATAACATCATGCTCATACCATTGTAAACGCGTTCTACGCCAGCTTCTTTTGCTTGTTTCATCATGACTGTTTCTCTTGGTGCATAAACTGTATCAGTCACGATTAAATCTGGTTTGAAGAAAGATCCATCAGGAATGTTGGAAAGATCTTCAAGTGGGTGCATACCAACACCAGTTGCATCACAGAAAATATCTGCTGCATGCATAGTTTCTTTTAAAGTATCGAGATCTGCTAAGTCATGCATAATGGCTTTGCAGGAAGTGTTTTCGTTGATGATTTGCGCGATTTCTTCACCACGATCATAGAATTTATCTTTGATGTTGAAAATATCGATTTGAGCAAGTCCGTCTAATGCACCGCGAACAGCAATAGCAGTAGCAGCACCGCCAGTACCGATTAAAACGAGTTTCATACCTTTAAAATCGATACCTTCTTCGCGAATACCTTGCCAATAGCCCATACCATCCGTGTTGTAGCCTTTTAAATAGCCAGTCACGTTGCCGTTTTCATCACGTGTATTTACGACTGTGTTGATCGCTCCGCAAAGACGAGCTGCATCATCAACTTCGTCTAAGTATTTGTGAACAACTGTTTTGTTTGGCATAGAGATGTTAGAACCTAACATTTTTAATGCACGAATGGATTCAACGGCTGCTGGAAGGGAATCGTTATCGACTTCAAAAGCGAGCTGGATGACATCATCGCCGTTTTTATCGTAAGCGAGATTATGAGTTTTTGGAGATTGGCTATGGCGAATAGGGTAAGCCATTAAGCCGACAAGTTCAGTGTGTCCGGAAATGTTTGGCATATGAATTCCTCTTTCAATTGTATATGTTTAAAGATTCATTTAGTGGTGAATCAAAATGTTTGGGTTGATTGTTTTGATTGTTCAAAATCAAAACGAGAGAAACGATCCCCGATAATCAAATGGATTCGAAAGAAAGGAGGTTGGATGACATCAACATGAATTTGATGAGAAGTCAGAGATCGTTATCTGTCGTTTACGTTGGGGTTATTTTGCGTTAAGTGGTTCGAGATCGATGAAACCGGCATTTTCTAAAACGTTTAGAATTGCGCGACCTTCCATTGTGCCTTCCATAATGCGGCGGGCACGAACAGAATCACCGATTGGATATACGATGACACCTTCTGGTTCAAAAGTATCTTGAAGCTCTTTAAGAATTGGGTTGTTGGATCTCATTCCTAAGCAGTTGAATCCATAATCAAATGGGAGTTCAACAACTTCTCCATCAGGAGTTTTCACCACAAAGCTGTTTTCTTTTACTTCTTGTAAAGCGGTGTTGACATATTCTTGAACGTTGTATTGATCGAATGTCTCACGCATTGAACATTTTGTGATTGGATCAGCTAACATGCCGATTTGTGGCAGCATATCGATGATCGTACATTTTGCGCCTTTTGGAGCGAAATATTCGATAACATCTAAGCCAACAGAGCCGCCGCCAACGACAACAACTTGTTTGCCGGCAACTTGTTCATCAGGGTATTCGTTATTGTTTGCGGCATGAATCATCGCAAAGATATCTTTTACTGCACCAGAAGCACTGTTTTCTTTTAGTCCTGGAATTGGTGGGCATACAGGAACAGATCCAGTCGCATTGACGATGATATCTGGTTTGAATTGACGAATTCTTTCGATTGTCGCTTCGTGATTTTTGAAAATATAAAGGTTATTTAAACGACTTGCGCGCTCTTCTAAATAAGCAGGGAAGTCTTTCATTCTCGTTTTGCTTGGTAGATCAGAAATAAACGTAGATAAACCGCCTAAATGATCTGATTTTTCTAATAAGAAGACTGTGCATCCAACTTCAGCTGCAGTGCAAGCTGCTTCAAGACCAGCAGTTCCGCCACCAACGACAACGACGTTGCAGTTTTTATTAACATGCAGTTTTTTATAAATGTCGCCTTCAGGTACAGCTGGGTTAACTGTGCAGCGAATTGGGCGATTGACACCGATACGGTTGCCAGCGCATCCAACGTTGCAAGAAATACATTTGCGCAGTAATGCTTCATCACCATGAGCAACTTTGTTGACCCAATCTGGTTCAGCGATTAAACCGCGTCCCATACCAACGATATCTACATCGCCGCTCGCAAGAATTTCTTCGACGATTTTTGGATCACGATAGTTTCCAGCGTTCATTACGGGTTTATTGAATTTATCTTTGACGGCTCTTGCCATATAGTGGCGCCAGCCATCAGGTAAGAAGTTTGAGTCGATTTGATACTGCAAAGAAGGGTTTAAACCACAAGACACATCATACATATCGACAAATTCATCGATATATTCGAGATATTCTAATGTATCTTCTAATGTATTTCCGCCTTCTACGCGTTCTTCTGCACTAATACGCACGATAATTGGAAACCAAGGTCCAACTTGTTTGCGTACTTCTTCGATTACCATGCGTGGAAAACGCATGCGATTTTCTACAGAACCACCAAATTCATCTGTTCGCTTATTGTAATAAGGAGAGATGAATTGGCTCATTAAATATGAGTGTCCGCAATGCAGCTCAACAGCATCAAAACCGATTGCTTGAGCACGTTTTGCGGCTTCACCGAATTTTTTAACAGTATATAAAATTTCTTCTTTCGTCATTGGGCGTGGCACTTCACCACCAACTTTTGTTGGGATGTTAGAAGAAGAAACAGTTGCGACTCCAGTACGCGCGCTAGAAGCTGAAGCTCCTGCGTGATTGATTTGGATTGCGACTGTTGTGCCGTTTTTATGTAAAGTTTCAACCAATTGATAGTATCGAGGCATGAATGAATCATGATCGATACGAATTTGGCTCGTTCCGTTGGATCCGACTGGATATTCAACGTTTGCGTTTTCAAGAATAATCAAACCTGTTCCGCCTTTAGAGCGCAGATTATAGTAGTTCATATGACGATTACTCATCTCACCACTAGTTTCACCATAGTTAGTTCCCATTGGCGTCATCGCAATGCGGTTTTTAATGGTTGTACGTTTGATTGTTAGAGGTTCGAAGATATGTGGGTAATCTTGTTTCATCATTTACTCCTATTCCGGGTTTCGTTTTCATGATCGCTTTAAATCCGTTTGTGACAATCGAATCTTATAACGATTTAGTCGAGATGGATAATATCTTTTAGGTAAACATTTGATACATCTTTGTTATCATTCGCATCGCTAGCTTGTGTTTTCATGTATTCGATAAAATGCTCGACAGCCGGAACAACTTCACGTTCTTTCATCCAAAACATAAAAATTTGGTGCCCAAGTTTATGATCTTTGATCGGATGGATTTTCACGTGCTTGAAGTCTTTTAAAATATCGGTTCGCGGTATGATCGCAATCCCAAAGTTTTGGCGAACTAAACTTAAAATTCCATATTCATCTGGTGCTTCGACAACGATGTTGGGTTCTAATTCAAATTTTTCATACAGCGAAAGCGTATGTTTGCCCATCCAAGAGCTGCGATCATAGCCGATAACAGGATAGTTTTCGAGTTCTTCTAATGGAATTTCATCCATTGGTGCAAGTGGATGATCAACGGAAGTAACGATGATGAGTTCTTGGTTGAATAAAGGATAGAAGTTGAGATCCATACGATCGACGCATCCACCGAAGCCAACATCTAATGAGCCATCGCGCAATTTTTCAATAATTTCAGGCGTATAGTTTTGCCAAAAACCAAAAGTAATGCCTTCATTACCGGGGATGTTTAAAAAATTACGAACGTGAGTTGGAATGTATTCGCCAGCTAATGGAAAGACATAGCCAATGTCAATACGCCCCGTTCCGTGGACAAATTCATAAATATGCGTGTTGGCAATATCACATTGGCGCAAAATGTTTTGTGCATCTTCTAAAAAGATTTTGCCCGCTTTCGTTAAAACGACACCACGGCCTTGTTTATCAAATAGATTAATTCCTAATTCTTCTTCAAGTGCAGCAATTGAACGCGACAGGGAAGGTTGAGAAATGTGAATTTTATTGGCGGCTGCTCTAAAATTTTTCGATTTTGCGACTGCGCAAAAATAATAGATTTGATTAAGCGTCATAGCCTTTCCTTTCCAAACTATGTGTTTTGTCTATTTTTATTGAATAATTTCTTTCTATATCGATTTATGGAGGGATCAAACAATGATCACTTCCATCTGTTTTTGAAACAATCTTCATCAATGGGAATGCTTAAAATCAGCGAATATAAACATTGAATTGATACCTTTATCGTATCAAAAGTTTAGCAGAAAGGCATTAGCCAAATGTTTCACAAATTCATATGATGGAAACGTTAGAAATGTATGGATTCGTTTTAAAGCGCTCTTAATCGTTTGTGACAATTCGAAAAAAGAGAATGATTCAGTTCATTCTGGCAATGCATGCATTGCGATTGAAACTTGAACACATGGACAATTTGTCCGCGAAACGAAAACTTGAACAAATACATCGAACAAAAAAATTTGAAAGGGAAATTATGAAAAAGAAATATTTACCGAGCATGCTCATCATGTATCTCAACTACTTTATTCATGGTGTTGGCTGCTCGATTTTAGGACAAGCTTTAATTAAAGAATCTTTAGCAACTTCTTGGGGCGTAACTGCCATGTCTATTACCGCAATCTCTGCTGCTCTCGGTCTTGGACGTTTAATTGCTCTGCCATTTGCTGGACCATTGTCTGACAAATTAGGACGCAAAATTTCTATTGCGATTGGATCTGGATCTTACGCAATTTACTTAATCGGTTTAGCTTTAGCATTCAATGCAGGAACTAATGGCGGTTATCAAATCGCTTATGCATGCGCAATCATTGGTGGTATCGCGAACTCTTTCTTAGATACAGGTATTTACCCAGCTCTTGGTGAAGTTTGGTACAGTGCTCCTTCTATTGCGACAATGGGAGTTAAATTATTTATCTCCATTTCTCAGATGATTTTGCCATTTATCTTAGGTATGTGCGTATCTACAACTGCTGCTGGTTTGGTTTCTTACAATACATTATTCTATGTATGTGGTATTGCTTACGTTGTATTACTCGTATTGATTATGATTTGCCCAATGCCTGATTCTGATGAAAAAGCACAAGGCAAAAAAGAAGGTCTTCTTTCTTCTTTAAAACATACACGCTTTACTTTAGAATCCATCGCAATGATTTTAATCGGATTTACTTGCACAGGAACTTTCCAATTGTGGTTAAACTGCGCACAAAACTTTGCGAAAACTGTAGCTGCTTGGGAAAACCCATCCATTATGCAGACTTGGTATTCTGCAGGAACAATTCTTGCTTTATTCGTAACTGCTGTATTAACACGTAAAATTAAAGATGTTCGTTTCATCTTAGTTTACCCAGTGATCTGTTTAGCAACATTAGTACTTGTATTGATGATGCCATCTCAAACAACAATGATCATCGGCTCTTTCGCAATCGGTTGGGCTGGTGCTGGTGGATTGCTGCAAATCGTAACTTCCGTTTGCAACATGATCTTCCCAAAAATCAAAGGAACTGTTACTGCATTAGTTATGATTGCTTCTTCACTTTGCAACTACACAATCTTAACTGCAGCTGCAAGCATGACACCATCTGGCGTTATGATGATGAACATCGTATTAACAGCTGTTGGTGTTGCATTAGGTCTGTTTGTTAACATGCGTTATTCCCACATGATGGAAGCAGCTGAATAAACTTTGCAAATCTAACCATTTTCGCAAATAGAGCATCACGCTCTATTTGCTTGTTTGAATCTCTCTTGAAAGGAGAAAACTATGAATACTATCAAAGTCCGCAACGTCGAAATCGGCGCTGGAAAACCAAAAATTATTGTTCCGATCGTTGGTGTTAGCCATGAAGAAATTATCAATGAAGCCAAATCTTTTAAAGACATTCCATTAGATGTTGTTGAATGGCGCGTTGACTGGTTTGAACACAGTGAAGACTGGAATGCTGTAGAAGCATTATTAAAAGATCTTCGCACTGTTTTAGAAGATACACCAATTTTAATGACTTTCCGTACTTCAAAAGAAGGCGGAGAAAAAGCAATCGAAATGAAAGACTACATTGCATTAAATGTGAATGCCGCAAAAAGCGGATTAGTTGATTTAGTCGATGTTGAAGTATTCTCTGGCGATGATGTAGTTAAAACAATTATTGATGAAGCTCATGCATGTGGAGTGAAAGTCGTTGCATCTAACCATGATTTTGCTAAAACTCCTGCTCAATCTGATATCGTTTATCGCTTAAGAAAAATGCAGGACTTAGGTGCTGATATCCCTAAAATTGCAGTCATGCCAAACAATATGAAAGATGTATTAACTCTTCTGAGTGCTACAGAAGAAATGGCAAATGATTATGCAGATCGTCCAATCATTACGATGTCTATGGGCGCTATGGGTGTAATCTCCCGTTTAGCTGGTCAGTCATTTGGTTCAAGCATGACATTTGGCGCTGCTAAAAAAGCATCAGCTCCAGGTCAGATGGGTGTAGCAGATCTTGATGTAGTATTAAACGCAATTCATCAAGCGATGTAACTTGAATCGAAAACCGGTTTGTCTGATGCAAAATCAGATAGCCGGTCTTTTCTGTTTTTTAAGATAACAAAAAATCATCTTAAAATGATGAGATCATTTTTACTGGTTTCTAGCTATAAAATAGAAAAAATGAAAATTTGAGCATGAATCATTTGGATTAATGCGTTGAAAATAGAAAGGAAGTGAACAAATGAAAAAGGTGCTTCAATGGTTAGACAATTATTTAGAAGAAGCCATTTTATGTATTTGTTTAGCTGCAATGGCAGGAATTATGGGCGTACAAGTTCTCTGTCGTTATTTTTTTGGCGCATCGCTTTCTTGGTCTGAAGAACTGACGAGATTCTTATTCATCTGGAGTGGATTTTTGAGTGTCAGTTATTGTTCGAAGCGCTGTATTTCAATCAAAATTGAACAAGTCGTCGCAAAATTAAATCGGAAAAATCGTGCCATCTTCAAGTTGATCAATCACACGATCGAATTGATTTTCTTTGTGTACATGATTCCGTTTGCGTTCTCTTTCTTTATGTCTTCTGTATACAATGGGCAAGTTTCTCCAGCTTGCGGTATTCCTATGTATTATGTGCAAGCGGCGCCATTCGTTTCGTTTATTCTTGTCGTAATTCGCATTGTGCAGCGGTGGATCATCGAATTTAAAGTTTGGCGGGGATTGCCAGTTATCGATCCGGCGCATCCTGAACGAAATACTCCAGAATCGTTTATTGAAGCCAATAGCCAAGAAGACTTAAATCAAGGAGGTCAGCAATCATGATGGTATTGCTTTTATTTATTGTCTTTATCCTTCTTTTGGTCATCGCTGTTCCAGTATCGATCTCTTTAGGGATTACTTCCGTATTGCCATCAGTGTTAGATCCATCTTTTACAGTTGGCGCAAAATATTTAATTCGAGCAATGTTTGGTGGATTGGATTCGTTTCCGCTTTTAGCAGTTCCGATGTTTGTATTATCGGGAATTATCATGGCAAAAGGTGGAATCAGCCGCAAACTATTTGATGTTTTTGCATTCTTTTTAGGCAAACTGCCAGCCGGTATGCCTTGTGCAGTTATTGTCACTTGCTTATTTTATGGTGCAATTTCAGGCTCTGGTCCTGCGACAGTTGCAGCTGTCGGTTCGATGACGATCCCAGTGCTGACGTCTTTAGGATATGATTTAGTGTTCTCATCAGCGATTGTTGCTGTAGCGGGTGGTCTTGGAGTCATTATTCCACCAAGTATTCCATTTATTATCCTGAACTTTTCACAGTTTTATTCCTTAAGAAAATGACCTGACAAAATCTTGTT
>JAUMZN010000056.1 GCA_030528085.1 Erysipelotrichaceae bacterium
CTAAGTAATAACCAATTTCATTTTGTTTGAAATATGCCAATAAACGTTGGATATCTTCCTCTTTAAAGGTCAAATGACGAATAACTTGATCATCAACTTCAATGTAGGCTCCACTCGAACCGATCAAGCCATCAAATCCGATATTGAGAATATAATCAAACATTTCCGCTCTGCATCGGCCTGTACTCAAGAACACTTTATGTCCATTTTTTCGAGCTTGCTTGATCGCATATTCAGCACTTGGACGATATTTTTGTTCATCATCGATAAGCGTACCATCAACATCGATAAATACCGCAAACTGGCCCATTAGTCTAAATCTGCTCCGTTAGATGCGATGACTTTTTTGTACCAGTAGAAGGAATCTTTTTTCATTCGTTTTCCATCTCCAGTTCCGTCATCTTGGATATCGACATAAATGAATCCATAGCGTTTTGCCATTTCACCTGTAGAAGCGCTGACTAAATCGATGCATCCCCAAGGTGTAAATCCAATTAAATCAACACCATCTTCATTGATCGCTTTATCCATCTGTTCGATATGTGCTCTTAAATAATCAATGCGATAATCATCGTGGATTTTGCCATCTTCTGTGATGGTATCTCTAGCGCCTAGACCATTTTCTACAACCATCAGTGGCTTGCGATATTTTGTGTAGAAATCATTTAAAGAAATACGTAATCCAATTGGATCAATCTGCCAACCCCATTCACTTTCTGTTAAATAAGGGTTTTTAACTCCCATTACCATATTTCCTTTTTGATTTGCTAATACTTCTGGATCTGCACTAACGCAAGAAGACATATAGTAAGAGAATGTAATGTAATCTACTGTTCCATTTGCCAAAATTTCTTTATCTTCTTCAGTTAATTCAAAATCAATATTAGCTCGTTCGTATTCTTTCAATTTATAGTTTGGATAATATCCTCTTGCTTGCACATCAGAATAGAAGTCAACATTGTATTGAGACTTTCTTTGTTTGAGAACATCTTCCGGATTGCATGTATAAGGATAACTTGCACCATAGCCGATCATATTCCCAACCATCATGTCAGGATTAACTTTATGAGCTTCTTGCACAGCTAAAGCACTCGCCAGCAATTGGTTTCTTGTCGCATTTGCGATAGTCAAAGGATCTCTTGATGGTACGCCAGCTGCCATGAAACCACCAAAAGCAATACAGTTGATTTCGTTGAATGTCAGCCAATATTTAACTAAACCGTTATATCTTTCGAAGCAAGTTTTTGCATAGCGTACAAAACAATCGATTGTTCGGCGATCTGCCCATGAATTCCATTTATTTGTCAATGCGATTGGAGTTTCATAATGGGACAATGTAACAAGAGGTTCAATATCGTACTTCTTCAATTCTTTGAACACATCTTCATAGAACTGCAGACCTTTTTCGTTTGGTTGTTCATCATCCCCATTAGGGAAAATACGAGTCCAGTTAATCGACATTCTAAATGTTTTAAATCCCATTTCCGCAAACAAAGCAATGTCTTCTTTATAATGATGATAGAAATCAATTCCGTCATGACTTGGGTAATCATATCCTTCAAAGGCACCGAACTTAGCTCCTTTTGGCGCTTCGATTCCAAACATCATTTTAGATTCTACTTTTCCATCTTCTGTTTGATAAGTTACATGACGCATTGAAGTTAAGGATCCACGTGTGCAGCAATCAGATGTACTTACGCCTTTTCCGTCCACATCCCATGTGCCTTCGAATTGGTTAGCTGCAGTTGCGCCACCCCATAAAAAGTCTTTTGGAAACATGTTCATCCTCCTATTTTTCTTCTACTTTAAAGTTGAATACTCGATCGTGTAATATTTCTTTTGTTTCTCCAATAAATTGGACTTCGCCACGTAATAAGATGTTGCTTGAATTTTCGCAAACAAATAATTCTTGCGCTCTATTTTCAATGACGAATTGATCTTCAAAATTGAAATATCCAAACTCTCTTGTATCTAATTCGAATTCAATTGTTTTCTGTTCATTCGGTTCAAGATTAACCGTTTTAAACGCTCTTAATTCTTTAATTGGGCGATTAATTGTTGGACATTTTGAATGTGTATAAATCTGAATCACATCACTTCCAGCAACCGCTCCTGTATTTTTGATATCTACGCTAACTTTAAATGAATTGCCCGTTTCGACACTGTCATCATATTTTAAATTTGACAATTCAAAGTTCGTATAACTGAGTCCGTGTCCAAATGGATATAATGGCTGCATTACCGATGGTTCTGGTGTTTGTTTAATTGTCATATATCCACTTCCCGTTTTATGTCCATAATAAATCGGGCATTGAGCGCTAATTTGTGGGAATGTGACAGGCAAATGACCTTGAGGATTAAATCTTCCTGACAATACTTTTGCGACAGGTCTTCCACCAGCAGGTCCTGGATACCACGCTTCAACAATCGCATTAACTTTAGGTTCAACATTTCCCAAAGCCAAAGCACGACCATTAAACAATACGAGAACACTTGGCTTTCCTAATTCGTGTACGATTTCTACAAGTTCTTCTTGATGGAAAGGAAGTGTAAGATCTGGATAGTTGATTCCTTCTCCACTTGTCGCATCTTTTCCTTGTCCTGTTACTTCGCCAAGGGCAAGAACAACGATATCGGCATCTTGAGCAACTTGTTTTGCCTTTTCAAGATGTTCTTTGTACTCTTCACAGTTTAAAGAAGCTCCATAGCTGACGATTTCAACATCTGGTAATTCCTCTTTCAATGCGTCAGTTAAAGACATAGTACCGAGTGTTTCTCGAAGGTAGTCATCAAAGTTTTCAGCAAAAGATTTTGTTGGATCTTTATACATTTTTGCCTTCATACTTTCGATATCAAACATTCTTTCTGCCATTTGACGGAATCCTTCCATCTTGACATCAACCCCTGGATCTACACACATTTCCAAGAATGATCCCATCATTGCTGGGTAAGCATATCCACCAAAGAAAGTCTGCAGGCGATCAGCGAATGGTCCAACGATTGCAATCTTTTTCTTTTCATTTTTAAGAGGAAGCAGACCATCGTTTTTCAATAATACAATTGATTTTTGAGCAATTTCTTCACTCAAAGCATCGGCAGCTGGATCATCATAAATTTCTTGTGCTTTTGAAGGATCAACAAATGGATGATCCAATAAGCCCATTTCTTCACGTGCCTGCAATGTTCTTAATACTGCTGCATCAAGATCTTGTTCATCGACTAGACCTTGTTTAACCCCTTCAACGATATGGTTATAAACCGTTGTGATCATCGTGTCTGCATCAATACCAGCTTTCAAAGCCATTCCAGCAAGTTCTTCTCGAGAAGCACTAATTCCTTGAGTTTCGATTACTCGTGGAATCGATAAACCATCACAAACTGCAATTCCAGTGAAACCTAAGTCTTCTCGTAAAATCTTTTGAGTATACTCTGGATTAACAGACATTGGTCTTCCATCGATTTCACTATAGGTCACCATGATGCTTTGCATGTCATTTTCTTTAATAGCTGCTGCAAATGGAGTGGCATAAACTTCAAACAATTCTTTTTTTCCGATATTAATCGTTGCACAGTTAATTCCGCCTTCACTTGCACCATAGCCAACCCAGTGTTTCGCTAAAGCTTGGCAACGTTTTGTGTAATCTTCACCTTGAATACCACGAACTTCTTCGCTCGCAAAACGGGCACTCAATAATGGATCTTCACCGAATGTTTCATCCACACGTCCCCATCTAGCATCACGGCTAATATCTGCTACTGGCGACATCATTGCATGTACACCAATCGCTTTTCCTTCATCACCAATTACTTTCCCCATTTTATAGGATAGTTCTGGTTCAAATGTACTAGCCAAAGCAATTGGAACCGGGAAAATAGTCGCATCTGCTGCTACCGTTCCAGATGAACTTTCATTTTGAATCAAAGCAGGAAGTCCTGTTTTTTCAATCATGTATTTTTGAATTTCGTTATATCCTTTTGCCGCCTGTACTGGACCTTCAGTAAAACCAGCAGCAAACTGAGTCATACGTCCAATCCCTTTAGGCATTTCTTTATTGGCGCGTTCTAAATCAAAGACACCTTTGTTTAGAACAAAGGAAGGCATAACACAAGACAATTGAAGAGCTTTTTCTTCAACAGACATCTTACTTAAGATGTCTTTAACTCTTTGAGATGCTTGTTTCATCGTATTAACCTAAGTCCTCTCCATTAGAAGCAATGACATTTTTGTACCAATAGAAGCTGTCTTTGCGGTAACGTTTCATTGGTGCAGTTTTGGCTTTTTCATCATCTTCATCACGATCGACATAGATGAAGCCATATCGTTTTGAAATTCCTTCACGAGTAGAAACGAGGTCGACTGCAGACCATGGGCAATAACCAAATAACAATGCGCCTTCATCCATTCCTGTGTTCATTTCTTCAATCATTCTTCTTAAATGTTCAATACGATAAGAGTCATGGATGCTTCCATCTTCTTCTAATGTATCTGGGCGGCCATATCCGTTTTCTGTAATAATCACTGGCAAACGATAACGATCGCTAAGTTTTCTAGCCGTTACGCGGATGCAGTATGGATCAAATTTGTGTCCATCTTCCCCTACTTCAAAATAAGGGTTGCTGATGGCTTTACCAACACCTGGTTTTTCTGTGAGTTTAACGAGATAAGACATATCGCGGTTGTCTGCGCCAACTAAGCTGTCCCAATCCACTTCGTAGTAATCGCAGTGTTCAATTGTTTCGTTTCCATAGCAGTTGAATCCGATGAAGTCTGGGTGGCAGTTTTTCATCGTTTCCATATCACCGTCTTGGATATCTAATACGATGTTGTTTAATTTGAAATAGTTGTAGATCGATTTTGGATATTCACCAAAAACAAGCGGATCAACCCACATGTTATTGCGCAGATCTTCCATATTCATTGCTGCAATCGTATCTTTTGGAGCTGATGTTGCTGGATAACATGCGCATAAGTTTGGTGCAGGTCCGATTTTTGCATCTGGGCACATTTCATGACATAACGTAATCGCTTGTGCCATCGCAACGAGCTGATTATGTCCTGTGTTGTATAAAGCATTTAAATCGTTGGCTTTACCTGTCAACATATCGATTGCGCCATAGTAGATCATGACGTTGTATTCGTTATTCGTCAGCCAATAATGAACGTCATCTTTGAAGTTTTCAAATAACACTTTGCAGTAGTTGACATACGCTTCGCCAGTTTTTCTAGAATGCCAGCCATTGTATTTTTCTTCTAATGCTGCTGGAAGGTCGAAGTGGTAAATCGTAACTAAAGGTTCAATTCCATATTTATGGCATTCTTTGAAAACGTCTTTATAGAACTGAATTCCTTTTTCGTTGATTTCGCCTTCTCCTTCAGGAAAGATTCTTGCCCAGGAGATAGACATACGAAACATTTTAAATCCCATTTCTGCCATTAAAGCAATGTCTTCTTTGTAGTGATGATAGAAATCAGATGCATATCTAAAAGAACAAGTTCCTGGGTTAATTTTTTTCTTATCGTAATCCCAAGTTGTTAATCCTTTTCCATCGACATCATATGCCCCTTCAATTTGTGCACTAGAGCTGCTTGCACCCCATTTAAAATCTTTTGGAAAACTCATTTTTTATCCTCCTTTTTCTAAGAACTTCACGACATCCTCACCATGATCAAATTTATTATCTAGTGTTGATCTTTACCTAAATCGGGTAGTGATAAGATCGCTTGAAATTCCTAATACTTGTTTTTATTTCTAAAAAAGGTGCCAACAAGGCACCTTTCTTAAATTCATTTTATTTCATAAAAGTAAACGTTCTGCCTGGTTTCATCTGATCTAATAAGAACAATTCTTCTTGTGGAATACTTCCTAAGTAATTTCGTTGTCCATCTACTTTCATATCATCGCGCAATACGATTTGGATTTCTCCAGCGTAGTGTTTGAGATTATCGTTGACAATCACCACATCCCCACGTTTGAAGAACTCTTGATCATAAGAGCGAGGTGGAATTGGTTTACCTTTATAAATCATTCGGGTAAATCTAGAACGAAGCATATAGTATGTATATTCGCCAGCGCTATGGACTGGGTAATCAAATAAAATTTCTTTTTCTAGATCTGTTACGTCACTTGCTAAATCAACTTTAAATGGAACTCTTTCCAGATCTCCATGTGGGAAGAAATCAGCAAAATCTTTGAATGCTTCATTTCTTGGAACATGAATGCAAGAAGCTTTCATCACTCGATCGATCGCTTTAAACTCTTCTTCACTCGCAAACGCATTACCAAACATAATTTCGTCTACGTTTCCTAAAGATAATATATGGCGAACTTGAAGGTCTACATCAATCCAACGATGATCTTCTAATGTAGGTAACCCATCGTGAACTGGCCATGGACCATGTGTGTTCTCTACATTGCTTGAAATAAATATGCCTACTGGAATATTTAAAGCTTTGAGCTTTTCATTTACATCCATCACGCTCGCTAAGTCAGCGCCTGTATATCGTTCTGGATAGAAGTTATGACATGCAGAGAAGTTATTTGGATTAGCTCCATTTTTTAATGCAGTATCAATCGCTTTAACAAAAGCTGCTGATAATTCAATGCGAATTCCATATTCATTATTGATGAGATCCACATCTCTTTGGTCCATATAGCACATGTCCATACGAATGATGTCAATTCCCATCTCTTTAAATACAGCTAGATTTTTTTCTGTTGCACCCATTTTATGTAAGAACATCGTGTTACAGTCACCATCAACAACCATGCCGTATTGATGGGCGATATCACAGAATTTTTTAAAGTATTCGAATACTTCTTCTTTTGTTCCTTCAACAGAAAACATGCTCGTGAAAACTTTTTTAAATCCATATTTTGATGCAAGGGCTAAATATGCATCAATCTCTTCCAATGAAACCTGTTCAGGATAAACAGATACACCTAATAACATGAATATTCTCCAATTACTCGCCAGCTTCTTCTAAAGCTTTTTGTTCTGCTTCTTTCTTCGCTAACTGATTGTCATAAATTTTGAAGAATGGATACCAAACTAATCCAGTTGGAATCAACATTAAATATTCAAAGAGTGCATTAGAGATTCTTAATGTTCCAAAGAATCGAGCAAATCCCATTGGCATTAAACTCATAATAGGTACAAATGAAGGAATTAAGAATCCTGTTTTAAAACCAATCAACATGCAGATCATGATAACGATAATCGATAAGATATAAGGGATGCATAAGATTGGGTTATACATAATTGGCATACCGAATGTCATTGGTTCATTGATTCCAAACCATCCTGGTACTAAAGAAATTTTAGAAACAGCACGAATCTGTTCTGATTTAGCTCTTAATCCAAATACTGCAAGCATCAATGTATTTCCGGATCCACCGCACATACCCATTGCTCCAAATAACAGAACTGGATAGAACACTAATGCTTCAACACCGCCTTCAGCATAAGCTGCTGCATTGGCTGTAGTTGCTTGGATCATCAATGGCATTAAAACGGACATGATGATCATTGTTCCGTGGATACCAAAGCACCATAATACTGCTGCAAAAGTACATAAAATAAACATACCTGGAACTGATGTTAAAGCACCTAATGGAGCAGAAAGTAAAGCCATAAATCCGGAACAGATACCAAATGCACCACCTGATACTGTAGTGATGATAATCTGTAATCCATATACTAAGATAACTGCAAATGCTAAAGGTAAAATTGCTGTAAACCCATTAACCAAGGAAGGTGGGCATACATCTGGCATTTTGATACGTACGTTATGATCAACGCAGAATTTTTCGATTTGGCAAACTACAAATACAACAATAAATCCAACGAACATACCAGAAGAACCTAAATATGTAACGTCGATTGCATTTGCACCAGCTTCGTTAACGCCCCAGCTAGATGCGATTAAGGCAAAAACAATTGTTGTTTGAACAGCTGTCATTACAGGTGATTTTAATCCAATTGATTTTGCATATTGGAATGCCATCAGTGTGACAACCCATAATGAAAGTAAATCCATTGTGAAGTGATATGGAAGATATAAAATATTGTAAATTGCATCTCCATTTTCAAATAACCCAAACATTGGTCCAACTGCACAGATGATTGAGAAGATAGCTCCGACCATGATTGGTGCCATACAAGACATCATTGCGCCCTGTAAAGCAGACATAAATTTATTCGATCCCAATTTTTGACCAAACTCTTGAAGTTTAATCATAATTGGATTGTTAAAAATCCCATCCATTTTTTCTTTCCTCTTTCTCTAATTATTTTTGTGAATAAAGTTTATTTGCGATTTTCATGATGTTTGGACAGTTAGCAACTGCATAATCAAACGATGGAATAGCTTCAGCAGGTAAACCTGTATCTGCTTTAATATCTTTTAAACGATAACTTACTTGTGGACCAACCATGACGATATCATAATCTTGATAAACATCTTTATATTCGCTTAATCCAACCGCATTGATAGAATGGTCTTGGTTATTTTCTTTCCAATAAGCTTCCATTTTTTTCATCAATAAACCAGTTGACATTCCACCTGCACATACTAATAAAATCTTCATTTTAAATTTCCCCCTACTTGTTTCTGTATAATTCAATAATTTCTTTGATCAGTTCTGAGGCTAACATGCTTGTCATCAAATGATCTTGTGAATGGACTAGCAGCACATCGACTGGCGTCGGATTTCCATTCATTTCTGCAAACAACAAATCTGTCTGTGCTTTATGTGCCAGAGTTGCAGATGCGTCTGATTTTTTCATCAATTCATCTGCCGCATCAAAGTTTCCTTGCTTCGCCTCATATAATGCCTGAAAAGCATATGATCTCGCATCACCTGCATTTGCAATAATTTCAAATGAGACCATTTCAGTTGGGCGTTCTTCCTTATTATCCATCAGCACTCATCTCCTTTCTTTGTTCATCTGAATGCACTTTATTTCATACACAACAAACAGTCAAACCGCTTTCATTTCTCGAGCGGCGACTAAATATACACTAAAAAATTGTGTATACCCCTGCTTTTTCTAGATTTTTCCCGTTTTTTCTCAAGCACCATCGATTGTGTATATGTTTTTCTCTCAAAAACCGTTCTAGTGTCTAATTAAAATTGTTATGTATACTTTTGTTCGTTTCTGCTAAAACCCATCTAGCAGACTACCCATGATTTTTTCGTTTGATAAGATATAGGCATGAAGTTAATTAGAACATTTAATATTACTGAAGATGAATTTTATGACTATCTTGAACAACAGCTGTGCGAAGATATTCATAAAACAACACACAAAAAATTTTCTCCAAAGCAACTCAAAAAAGGCTTTACCTACGAGAAAAAAGGCGTACGAACAAAAATTATCATCAATGACTATGTACGTGGTTCAATTTATTCAACAACTGCCAAATCTTTTACTGACTACATCAAGGTAACCTATACAACAAAACAAACGGAAGAAGGTCTAGAAATCGTTTTTGAGGAATACGTAAGTAGTTATGACGACGTAAGAGATCAGAAAAATGTCTTATCTAGTATTTGCTGAATAACTAAAATATGCTTTATATAAAGCGTAAAATGATATTTT
>JAUMZN010000057.1 GCA_030528085.1 Erysipelotrichaceae bacterium
AACTCTGTAAGCTGCGAAAAGTCAGAATTTTCGATTTGCTCAGCAAGTACTAATTCGTTTCTTTATCAATAAAATAAAATTCGCTTTTTTTGTAAATTTTCTTACATTCTATTTTCATAATTGAATGTATTTTCATTATTTGTTTCATCAGTATTGCTCAGTCTATAAATCCTTTATACAATACAATTCAAAATAAGAATCAAAGATAGAGGTTGCGTCAATGACCAATTGAAAAGGAGTCGGCAGGCATTTGACTTTTCTTTTGAGCAAAGACGCCGAACAAAACAAGCAGGCATACATGTTTTGTGGGGCATCGGATAAGATCCGCTGCACTGTCTGCATCATATGTGGGAGTGCTATCGTTCGAATCAGTTTAAATTCGGCAAGGTAGTCCTCTATCTTGCCCATTTTTTGGAGGTCTGAAGATGAAAGATACGCTCAAAATTGTTAATCATGAAATATACATTAGCGAGACTTCAACACGAAAACTCGCTAGTGAATGTTCTACTCCCCTTTATATTTACGATCTTCCTGCTCTCAAAAAACGAATGGCAGAATTTAAAGATCATTTTGTCAGCGACAAGTTGAACACGCGCGTGATCTATGCTTCAAAAGCTTTTTCCTGCCTTGCGATGAATCAGCTCGTAAAACAATTTGGCTTTTCGTTAGATGTCGTGAGCGGTGGTGAATTATATACTGCTTTACAATCACACTTCGATTTAAGCAACGTTTATTTTCATGGCAACAACAAGTCTGATGATGAATTAAAAATGGCAATTGAACTTGGTGTTGGCACAATCATTGTCGATAACCTCATGGAAGCAAAACGTTTAGTTCAACTAAACAACAATACAGAACGAAAAATTCATGTATTGCTCCGGGTGAATCCTGGAATTGAAGCTCATACCCATAAATATATTCAAACTGCATTTATCGATTCAAAATTTGGAATTTCCACTTTGAATATAGAAGAAATCAAAGCTGTAATGGACACCATTCAAACAAATCCAAATTTACAATTTGACGGATTCCATGCACATATCGGATCACAAATCTTTGAACTCGATGCCTTTAAAGCAGAAATAGAAAAAATCTGCCAATTTGTGCAAGACATTCAAAATCAAACACAAATTAATGTTCATACTCTAGATTTTGGCGGCGGATTTGGCGTCCGCTATACCGATGAAGATCAACCTGCCGCAATTTCGACGGTATGTCAAACGATCGTCAATGAAGCAGAAAAACAAATTGCGGCTCTAGATCTTGCGGTTAAAGAAATTTGTATCGAACCTGGACGTTCGATTGTTGCTGAAGCTGGATATCAGCTCTATACGATCGGTGATTTAAAACAAACACCAAATCGCAATTACATATTTGTTGATGGCGGCATGACGGATAATATTCGTCCCGTACTCTATCAAGCTAATTATGATTTCGATATCGCCACAAATGCCGATGCACCAAAAACACAATCCGTATGCATCGCAGGCAAATGTTGCGAAAGTGGCGACTTGCTTGCTGAAAACACGCTTGTTCAACCTTATCAAACTCACGATTTATTACTAGTCAGCAGTACGGGTGCTTATGGTTATTCAATGGCAAGCAACTATAACAAGCTTGCTATTCCAAGCGTTGTTTTTGTTGATCATGGAAAAATTATTCCAATCATTAAACGTCAAACTTATCAAAACTTAATCGCTAGAGAAACACTCATTGATCAAGAATTGTTAAATCTATAAAATTCATAATCAATCGAAACAAATCACTTATGTTCGATTGATTTTGTTCAAGACTTCATTACGTCATAAAAAAGAAATCGATCAAACGATCATTCAAAGGAGATTTGAGTATGACAAACTTACCAAAAGGTTCAATCGTTGCTTTAATTACTCCATTTCATGAAGATGGATCTGTAAACTTTGAAAAACTTAAAGAGCTGATTGAATGGCATATTGCCAACAAAACTGATGGCATTCTCATTTTAGGAACAACTGGAGAATCCTCAACAATGACACACGAAGAAGATGATGACGTAGTCGCTTGTGCAATTGAATGCGCAAACCACCGTATTCCGATCATCGTTGGCGCAGGCTCCAACAGTACGCAAACGCAACTCGAAAAATCTTTAAAATACGAAAAAATGGGAGCAGATGGATTGCTCTTAATCTCTCCTTACTACAACAAAGCCAATGATGAAGGAATGGTTCTTCATTTCACTACTGTCGCCGATCAAGTCCATATCCCGATTATTCTTTACAATATTCCAGGACGCACTGGCTGCACTATTTCTTTGAATGCTTTAAAACAACTCTCAAAACATCCAATGATTCAAGGGATCAAAGAAGCAAGCGGCAACTTATCGTATGCCACAAATGTTGCGACGCTTTTAAATGATGATTTTGTCATGTACTCCGGAAATGACGATATCATCGTTCCGATGATGGCCTTAGGATCTAGCGGTGTGATCTCTGTGTTAGCGGACGTTCTTCCAGAAACAACACATGACATTGTCGCAAAATGTCTGAATGGAAATTATCCAGCAGCACTTCAATTACAGCTCGACAATCTTGATTTAATCCATGATTTATTTATGGAAGTTAATCCAATCCCTGTTAAAGAAGCTTTGAATATGATGGGCATGAATGTTGGTAAATACCGCCTTCCTTTATGTGAAATGAGTGCAGATCATAAAGCGAAATTGCGTGCTACATTACAAGCAAGAGGGTTAATTTCATGAACGTAATCATCATTGGCAAAGGAAAAATGGGAACCTTACTTGAACAAACAGCACTAGATCATGGCATGAACGTACTAGGCAAAGCTGACTTATTCGATCCATATGCACTAGAAAATTTCCTTGATCAAGTTGATGTTGTTTTAAACTTCTCACATCCTGATAACCTTGAATGGGTTCTTCAAACGATTGCGAATCATCCAATCGCATTAGTCGAAGGAACAACGGGCTATAATCAAAGTCAAAAAGACATGTTGTATGAATTTGCAAAAACTCATCCTGTATTTTTCAGTGCGAACTATTCACTAGGAATTGCAATTTTAAGCCAATTAGCAAAACAAGTATCCCAGCAACTTAAAGAAGAATGGGATATTGAAATTGTCGAAACGCATCACAATCAAAAAGTCGATGCGCCAAGCGGAACTGCTTTAGCTCTGCTTGAGGCGATCGACCCCGACCACGAATTTGACCACGTGTTTGGAAGACAAGGTTCTACAGGCAAGCGACAAAAAGAAATTGGTATTCATGCTTTACGCGGTGGAACAATCCCTGGAAAACACGAAATTCACTTCTTTGGTCAAGATGAAGAATTAACATTAATCCATAATGCACAATCACGCCAAATCTTTGTTAATGGTGCCATTCATGCAGCAAAGTTTATGTATGGCAAACCTAATGGTCTTTATGATATGAATGACCTTGTTTCTTTAAACTAAAAACACTTTATACAAAATGAAGCTATATCGAGAAACCAAATTCGATATAGCTTTTTGTTTGGGATTATATTCAAATTTTGAATTCACAAAGAATCGTGATCCATCCAATCATCGATCAGTCTAGAATGGCATAAGATATGAATTCTTTTAGACATAAAAAAGACAGCAGATTAAGCATCTTAGCTCTTTCTGCTGTCTATGCCACTTTAACCTTCATCAAGATTTGTTCTATAGCTTGATGAAGAGTTTTACATGACTTTTTTTCTAAAAATTGTTTGGATTAACCTTTAACTTTAATCGTTTGACCATCCGGTCCTGGTGTAGTTGCAAGGTATTCAATAATTTCCGCTTTTGCATCAGGTTTGCATGGTTTGCACTGCCAAGAGCTTGTGTCACCAGAAACTAATGCGTCCGCAAAACCAGAACATCCAGGATAACCACATCCACCACAGTTATATCCAGGTAAATGTGAAGCTACATAATCTACACGAGTATCGGGTTCAACATGGAAAACTTTTGCGGCAATTCCAAGTCCGGCACCTAAAAGAGCGCCAAGAACGATCATCATTACAATTGCGCTAAGCATCTTCTGCTTTAACCTCAACTTTCTTCTTTAGTGGGATGATTTGGACAATAAATATCTTTACAGCCCTCACAATCTGCTGTGAGATTTTCACATCCCTCTGGTTTAGGTGTTTTCTTATTTTTCAAAAACAAGAAAATATAGATTCCGACTAAAGAGCCGAAAAATAATACTGCAAGAAATAATTGTGCGAAATCCATTAAATGATTCCAGCCAATCCACTAAATGCCATTGCCATTAATCCAGCAACGATTAATGCGATTGGATTGCCTTTGAAGCATTGTGGAATGTCAGCAACTTCGAGACGTTCACGAATGCTAGAGAAAATGTAAAGAACAAGGGCAAAACCAAGTGGCGTACCAATTGTATAAACCAACATATGCGCAATGTCATATCCATTGGAGATGTTCATTAAGCAAACGTTTAATACAACACAGTTAGTTGTGATCAAAGGCAGATAAACACCAAGTGACTTATATAAAGCAGGTGATGATTTCTTTAAGAACATTTCAGTCAACTGTACTAAAGACGCAATAACAAGAATAAATGTTACTAAGTCCATGAATTCAAGGTGCAGTGGAACTAAAACTAAATAATATAAACCATATGTAACGATACCTGCCGCAACGATAACGAATACGACAGCAACTCCCATACCCAGCGCACTGGATTTTTTACGGGATACACCCATGAATGGGCAAAGTCCTAAGAATTGGTTCAGGACGGCGTTGTTCAATAATACTGAAGTAATCAGTAAAGTAATGAGTTCACCAACCATTATTTAGCGGCCTCCTTACTATTTGCTGCAGCTTTTGCTTCTTCTTTCTTTTGAGCATGAAGTTTATAAGCAGTCAGTCCAGCAGCTAAGCATGCAAAAGTCATGAACGCTCCAAGAGGAGAGCTGAACATGGAGATGGTGAAGTCAGCAGGGATTAAACGAATAGAGAATAATACCTGTGCTTCGTTAAATGGGTTAGTCATAGAAAGAACGCCAGTAGCTAAAAGCTGACGGATTACAGACATGGATAATACAGCGAGTAAATATCCAAGACCCATACCTACACCATCCAATGCGGAATCTAAAATTCCATTTTTAGAAGCAAATGCTTCAGCACGACCAAGGATGATGCAGTTAACAACGATTAATGGAATAAATACACCCAAAGAAGAATCTAATGCAGGTGCATAAGCCTGAATTAACATTTGGATGATTTTAACTAATGTTGCGATGATAACGATATAAACTGGAATACGAATATCATCTGGTACTAATTTACGGATTGCTGAAATGATCATGTTTGACAAGATCAAAACGAAAATAACCGCAACGCCCATACCAATAGCGTTATTGATTGAAGTAGTAATGGCTAATGTAGAACATAAACCAAGATACAGTCCGAAAACAGGGTTATCCTTGATCAGACCGTTTTTGAAGTTTTGCATTCGGTTCATCGTGGATCCTCCTATTCTACTGTAGGTGCAATTTCTGCACATTCATTAATGGCTTCGACAACTGGTTTAGAAGTAAATGTTGCCCCAGAAATCGTATCTAACTGACCACTTGCCTGTTTGCCTTTTACAGATTCAGCGAAGGCATTTTCAGTGATTTTAGAACCAATTCCTTTTGTATCGCCATTGGAGATTGCTTTGAAAGAATCAACTGTATCTTTAGCTGCATTGATCGCAACTAAGAATACAGTACCGCCATCATAACCGGATACGGAGTTTTTGAAGATGACAATGTCATCACCATATTTATAAACACCTTGAACACTTGGATGATCGGCAATAATATCTTCAGCATCAACAACAACGAAGTCATCGATACTTGCATCTGGATACATTTCAAGTAAAGAAGCTTTTTCTGCTTTTTCAGCATTCGCCTTAATCACTGGTGCTGTTAAAGAGTTTGCCCCATATAAAGCGCCGCCAGCGATACCGGCAGTTACAGCAAGGAAGAGTGCAAGGTAAGCAGGACTATTTTTGTTCATTACAGTACCTCCTCAACACATGGCATAACTTCTACCACTTGAGCTGTGTTTTTCACTGCACCTTTAACACCTTTCATTGTGCTGGATGCATAGAAAGAAACGCAAAGCGCTAATACAGCAGAACATGCAATCATCAACCAAGCTTTTTTCTTAATTTCAAACTGTGGCCCATCAAATGCAGATTCGATCATTGGTGTAAAGCAGTTCATAATCAAAATGGAATATAAGCAACCTTCTGGTAAGTTTCCTTTTAAACGAATTAAAACCGTAATTGCTGCGGCACAAATCGCAAAGAAAATTCTTGCTGCTGGAGATGTTGGCACAGTAACTGGATCAGTAAGCATGAACACAGCACCGAAGATAACCCCACCTGTTACAAGGTGAAGAACTGGATACCAAATCCATCCTGGAATTCCATGGTAAGGCTGAACACCTGTTAAGATTGCTAATACGCAAGTGATCATGAAAATTGTTCCTAAATAGAATGTAGGAATGCGCCAATCGATTACACCACGTAAAACTAAGAACACACCAACAAGTAAAATCAAAATAGAGAATGTTTCCCCAATTGCACCTGGTGTAGTTCCTAAAAATAAACTTCCAAAACCACCAACGCGGTCTAAATAAGACTGTAATGCAGCTTCTGTCATTGGCAGCCATTTAAAAGTTCCCGCTAAAATACCAGTTGGTGTAGCAGAAGTAATTAAGCGAGTTGTAGCCCCAGAGAAAGAAGCAAAGATTACTGCTCTTCCCACTGCAGCTGGGTTGAAGATGTTATAGCCAAAGCCGCCAAACATTAAACGTCCAACTGCGATCGCAAAGAAAGTTGCAATGATAATCGCATATGGAGTGATGTTAATTGGGCACATCATGACTAAGATGATGGAAGTTACCCATCCAAATGAATGAGTAATAACATCTTTAATATCTTTCTTTTTCAATTTAGCGAAAATCGCTTCGCAGACAAAAGTAGTAACTAAGGAACAAGCTAATAAAATAACTGCTTGTAAACCAACGTTAATACCCCATGCTACGGAATAATAAATAACTGAAGCGACGAACACAACGAGAAGACCAATCGTCAAATCACGCATAATTTGTTGTGTGGAATTCTTAGATTGAAGGTTCGGGCTTACATGAAAGGTATATTTCATTTTCTAAATCCCTCCTACTTCTTATTTGCCTTCATCATTAATGTACGTTTTGCTTTACGAACATTTTCTGTAACTTGGATATGGCTTGGACATACATATGTACAAAGACCACATTCAATACAGTTCATTGCCCCGCGTTTTTCCATTTCTGCAGTATCGTTCATCTTCACTGCATTGGCAATACGAACTGGCTGTAATCCCATTGGGCAATGTGAAGTACAACGACCACAACGTAAGCAAGTCATCGCTGGCTCTTCTTCGTCTTTTAAAATCGTGATCGCATTCATCGCACGGTCAATAACGATCTGATCAGATACCATTGTTTTTCCCATCATTGGTCCGCCGGCAATTAATCTCAGACTTTGTACATCATCAATTGTACCGCCGATTTGATCGATGATTTCAGCAACGGACATACCAATTGGAACAAGAACGTTAGTTGGATATTTTAAACCTTCTCCAGAGAACGTTACATATTTTTTTGCTTGTGCTTGACCCATTTCAGCAGCACGCGCAATTAAAATAGCTGTATTGGCGTTGTTGACAATAACACCGCATTCACCTGGCAAACGTTTATATTCACGTTTGAGCAGTTGGCGGATTAAAGTTCTTTCGCCACCCATTGGATATACATCAGGTACAGCTACAACTTCGATACCAGAAACGTTTTCGCGTTTAATTTCTTCGCGAACTAAGTTGATTAAATCTGGGTGATTTTTCTTCACACCGATTAAAACACGATCAACTTGTGCAAGTTTTTGCAGAATGCGTACACCATGAACAAATTGATCAGGATAATCCATTACGCCTTTATAGTCAGCTGTAATGTATGGTTCACATTCAACTGCGTTAATAACCAAAGTATCGATGTTATCTACCTTTTGATATTTAACATAAGTTGGGAAACCAGCACCGCCCTGTCCGATGATGCCTGTGTTTTTAACAAACTCTACTAATTCTTCATGAGAAGCATTTTCCCAATCAATAGGTTCAAAAGCTTGTACTGCTTCTTGATCCTCATCAACTTCAATTACCATATGAAGCTGTGGTTTGAGGCTGTTGTGAGGACGTTTTACAGTTCCTTTAAAGATCCCAGAAACACTAGAATAAAGTGGTACCGGGAAAGCGGATTTCGTGTTGGCTAAACGAGTCCCAATATAGACATGGTCGCCTTCGTTGACGAGAAGTTCGACTTCAGAGTTATTTCCTGCAAAAAGTGGAATATATACTTCTTTTGCAGGCATAAGTCTTTTAACGTCGCTATGATCCGTCAATCCTTTTTTACCGGGAATGTGTTGACACATTGGCCCTAATAAAAGTGACATACTCTTCTTCCTTTCAATTTAAATCAAAATAATTTTAGGGCTGATACTAGTCAAAATCAAATCAATTCCCACGATATTTTGACAATTACGCTGATTTGTTAAACAACGTTGATTTTTCACGTTTTCTGTGCAATTTGTAAATATTTTCCAAAAAATTCAACCACCATTTGTTCATCATAGAAAAACAGATTCTCGATTTGTACGATATTCGCATCCCAGTCAAAAGTAATTCGTCTAGCTGCATGTCCGATATTATCCGTTTTTCATAGATCAGAATTCACTGACTTCTTACAATTTGTTATCTGACAATTTATGATTATTTATCTGCCTTTGCATTTTAAATAAAGGCGAGTATTAGATTCATCCATGTTGTATTCTTTTAAACAAACAAAAAGCAGGAGATTTTTTTCGAACTCCTGCTTTTTGATCAGCAATTAAACTATAGAACTATTGCAGTTATGCACTTGATTTTTTCGATCCATTTAATTTCATTATGATGTTGCTTCAAAGTAATACCAGTTTCCTTCAATAAATTCGACATATCCGTGATTGTCACCTTTGCCATGCCACTCCCATTCAGTGTCTGAGATTGGCACTAATTCAATGTTTGCATTTTGAAAAGCAACCGGTTTGCCATCATAAGAATAAAAAAATCCATAGTATTTCGAGGATGGTGCAATGCCTTGATTATCGACAATGTATTCCACAATCGGATGTTCGCCATTCCAATAATTATATGTAAGATCAAGACTGCAAGTAGGTGTTTCATTTTCTTCAATATCTGAAATTAAAGTCTCTTTATTAGCATGGAAATAATTCAATGTTTTTCTTTTTGGATTTGATAAAGAGATTGCACCTACAACCACAACTATGATCATCGCTAAGATCAAGCATATAAAACCGGTTTTCTTTTTCATTATCTTTTCACCTCCTCAAGATCCGGTATTTCTAGTGTTGCCAATTCAGATCGTTGTTGAAAAATCGAATGAAATTACCAATCAAGCAAAATCTAAAACGATTCTAATCGACTTCATTTATACGAAACGTTGCGTAAAAAACTGTAATCTTGATCGATTCTTTCTTTGTACCAATTTC
>JAUMZN010000058.1 GCA_030528085.1 Erysipelotrichaceae bacterium
TGCGGTGGTGTGAGAGGGAGGGACAGTACTAACCTGTCTCCTCTCTACTCGATTGCATCAAGGTTAAAACAAAGAAAATCAAACAGACCAATCAAAACAAGATAAATGGGATGAATAGAAATTTCATTAACTTATTGGATAACTTTAAAAACATAAAAAGACTTCCACTGATCACAAATATGCTAGATCGAGTGGAAGTCTTTTTCATTTAACTCATTTTTTAGAAGTGAGCTAGAACGTGCGTAAGCTCAAATCAGAATTGAGGATTGATTGTTCAATTTGATCAAAGTCCTCGTGACGACGCGCAACGGGTACCATTGCAGTAATTTCATCATCATCATAGCCGATGACCATATTTCTTTCCGACAACATAATCGGTCGTTTTAAAACGGAAGGGTTACGCTGAATAAAACGTGTAAGTTCGTTGATCGACATTTCATCGAGATTTTCTTTGAGGTTGGCATAAGCTTTGGAACG
Organism: Erysipelotrichaceae bacterium; assembly: GCA_030528085.1. Lineage (GTDB taxonomy): Bacteria > Bacillota_I > Bacilli_A > Erysipelotrichales > Erysipelotrichaceae > Allobaculum. Next base: position 478 of record JAUMZN010000058.1, read on the forward strand.
AGTGGAGATGATATCTTCTGTTCCATTTTCGCAACGAGAAAGTAAATACTTAATTTCTGCTTCGGAAAGTAAGTTGGAGAAGATGTTTTTTTCTACAAAGTTGATGTGGTTGTCTTCAAGCCATTTTTTAGCTTTTCGGCAACTTGCGCATCCCGGTGACGTGTAAAACAAAATTGCGTTTTTCATATGATTCATGCCTCCAAAAACTTTCATAAGTTTTAATTCGCGGGATAATTGATGAATGTGGTTATAAATATATCCAATTCAAATTTAATTATTGTTGCATCTTTATCTTATCTTTAACAGCATTAAGAAGCAACAAAAACATTGTGCGAAATGATGTGAAAACAAAGTGGTAAAAGATAGATAATCGAGAAAAGCGCTTTATGTATCGATACCTTAATCTTTATACAATCTTTATATTGCCTTTATACCACATTTGCCATCGTTTCTCTATTGATGGGGGTATGGTGGATCAAACATTCGAATTATGAAGGAAATCGAAGTTTCATCACGAACAGCTCTAAGCATAGATGGTATTTCTAAACATAAAATTAATTTTCGAAGAAAATAAATGGATATATTTCGTTCGGATTCACAAAAATGGAAAATTTGTCATGAATCAGAGTTGTTCTAGGTAAACAAGAAGATTTGCATAAGAAGAATCAAGCAGCGATTCAAATGAAATATAGGGAAAATCTAACTTATTTTTAGCTAAAAAAGCGTTAAAATTAGAGTTAGATGTAAGAAAAATGAAAAATATAATTTCCTACATGAAAAAAGTTGCTTAATTTCAGCAGCTGAACAGAATTTAATCTATAATATGTAAAAACACCAGTTAAGGAGAATTAGTATGGATGCTAGAGAAGTATTAAAAACAAATCAGACTTATCGGGAAGATTTCATTACGCGTGTTATTTATAACTCCAATGCGATTGAAGGAAGTACATTAACTCGCAATGAGACTTATGCGCTCGCCTTCGATTCAAACCATTGTCCAATTAACGCAAATGCTAAAGAAATCCATCAAGCGATTAACCATAAAAGAGCAATGAAGTTAATGCTGGAACGTGTAAATAATCATGAGCCATTAACGGAAGATTATTTAATGAAAATTAATGACATCATCAATGAGAATATTTTATTTGGTGGTGCTTATCGTGAAGATCCAGCAATTGTATCTGGATCAACAAAGATTTTCCCTGGACCAGAAGAAATCAAGACGTTCTTGGAAGAGTTTATTGCTGAATACAATGAATTAGTTGAAAAAGGATTTGAAATGGAAGATGTTGCCAAATTGCATATTGAATTTGAAAACATCCACCCATTCTCAGACGGAAATGGACGTACCGGCCGTATCTTAATCAACTCTATGTTAATTAGCGCTGGAAAAACGCCAATCTGCCTGCCTTTAGAATTACGAAATGATTACTACAAAATCTTAGAAACAAATAATGTCAAAGCATTAGCACAAATCTTCAGCGAACTACAAAAAGAAGAAGAAGATCGCATGAACGATTTCATCGCTTTAGCAAAAGCTTAATGAACGATAATAAAATGATTGAACAAAAACCGACTTGCTTGAATCGACAGCTAAGTCGGTTTTTTCGTTATTGAAGAGAAAAAAGGCACCTATAAATATTCTCAGTTGATTGAATTGATGTGGACATAAAAATGGATATATCACTTTTTATCTGTACGGGGGACAAACGCAAATAAATGGGAATGAATCGATGTGTATGATTTCAGGCACAAACAAGGAAATGAATCCGAAAATAGCGTAAAATTCGAATGAAAAAGAGTAAAAATAGAGTAAAACAGCTCTGATGTTTAGTAAAATAAAACAGGCTAAACATGCGTCTGCAAATGAGGCAGACGGAAATAAAGAGTTGAATATTAAAGGAGAAATTATGCTAGAAATTGGAACGCAAGCTCCAGATTTTACGTTAATGGACCAAGATGGCAACCCTGTTACGTTATCTGATTTTCGTAATCAGAAAGTCGTATTGTATTTTTATCCAAAAGACAATACGAGCGGTTGTACAACACAAGCTTGCAGCTATCGCGACCATTATCCTCAGTTCATGGAAAAAGGTGCTAAAGTGATCGGGGTTTCAAAAGATACAGTTCGATCACATGCTAACTTTAAAGCAAAATATGATTTGCCTTTTACACTGTTGGCAGATCCAGAACGTGAAGTCCTTGCTTTGTATGATGTGTTAAAAGAAAAAACAATGTACGGCAAGAAGGCAATCGGTACAGTTCGAACAACGTATTTGATTGATGAGAATGGTGTAATTATTAAAGCTTATGACAAAGTCAAAGCTGCGTTGGATAGTGAAAATCTTTTAGCAGACTTAAGTATTTAAATTTGAGAAATTTTTGGTGAAGTCTTTTACAGGCGAATAGAGCAACTATGAATGTGATAAAATAAGAATGACTATTTGTGTCACATGGATCAATCGATCAAACTAAAATGATGCTTTAAAAAACCAAAAATAATAATCAGAATTGGAGGAAGCAAAAGATGATCAAAAGAATTGGTGTTTTGACTTCCGGTGGAGATTCTCCAGGGATGAACGCCGCTGTCCGTGCTATCACTAAAATTGGGATCAATGCCGGACTGGAAGTATTCGGTATTTATAACGGGTATAAAGGAATGGTTGAAGGTTATATTGAACCTTTAACTGCTGAGTCGGTCAGCGAAATTCTCACACGCGGTGGGACTGTGCTTGGATCCGCTCGTTTACCAGAATTCAAAGATGAAGAAGTACGAAAGAAAGCCATTAAACAACTGCAAAAACGCGGCATCGAAGCTGTAGTGGTCATTGGTGGAGATGGTTCTTATCGTGGTGCTTTGGAACTGACACACATGGGAATCAACTGTATCGGCTTACCAGGTACAATCGATAACGATATTACATGCACCGATTATACGATTGGCTTTATGACGGCGCTGAACACTATTGTTGATGCTGTCGATAAACTTAGAGATACATCCAACTCCCATCACCGTTGCTCTATTGTTGAAGTAATGGGAAACCGCTGCGGAGATTTGGCTTTATGGTCAGGTATCGCTTGTGGTGCGGAAATTATCGTAACGAGCGAAAGCGGCTTTGATGAACAAGAAGTTTTGGATCGTCTTCGTGATTTAGATCAGATCAAAAAGAAAAAACATGCGATCGTCATTATCTCTGAAAAGATTACTGACGTTCACCAATTTGCCAAGAGAGTGACTTTGAATACAGGTTTCTCTGGCAGGGCAACTGTTCTTGGTCACATCCAGCGTGGGGGTTCTCCATGCCCATTCGACCGTATGTTAGCGAGCCAAATGGCAGAAAAAGCAATTGACCTTTTAATGCAAGGCATTGGTGGTCAATGCGTAGCAATTCGCAACAACAAAATCACTTCTTATCCAATTGAACGGGCACTTGTGACGCCATCAGAATCAAAGAAACCGTTAACAAACTTATTTGAACGAATTGGATAAAAAGGGTTTAAAAAAGCCCTATAAACTTGGTATAAATTTGACTGAATAAAATGAGGTAAGAAATAAATGGACAAGAAAACGAAAGTTGTCTGCACGATTGGCCCTGCCAGTGAAGACAAAGAAATGATCGTAAAGTTAGTCAGCGAAGGGATGAACATCTGTCGTTTAAACTTCTCCCATGGTGACTACACAGAACAAGGAAACCGAATCACTCGTATTCGTGAAGTTTCCAAAGAACTTAAAAAACCAATCGGCATTATGCTGGATACTAAAGGACCAGAAATTCGTTTAGGCGAATTCGAAAACGGCGGTGTTCAGTTTGAAAAAGGTGACGAAGTAACAATCGTCAATGACCCAACATTAAAAGGAACTCGCGAATCTTTCGCAGTTGTTGTTCCTGAAGTATTCAACGACGTTAAAGTTGGTGACTACATTTTAATGGATGATGGGAAAATGCGCGTCGACATCACTTCTGTAGATGCAGGAAAATCTTTCAAAGGTGTTGTTGCGAACCCACACTTCTTAAAATCTAAAAAAGGATGCAACTTACCAGGAATTATCCTGTCTATGCCATTCCTTTCTAAAAAAGATGAATCTGACTTACGCTTCGGTGCACAGAACGATATCGATTACGTTGCGTTATCTTTCGTTCGTCGTAAAGAAGACGTTCTTGCAGTTAAAGACATCATGATCTCTGAAGGCAAAGATGATATTCAGATTATCGCTAAAATCGAAAACCAAGAAGGTTTCGACAACTTACGCGACATTCTTGAAGTTGCTGATGGAATCATGGTTGCTCGTGGTGACTTAGGTGTAAACGTATCTTTGGAATACGTACCAATCTACCAAAAACAAATGATCCGTATCGCAAACGAAATGGGTAAACCAGTAATCACTGCTACTCACATGCTTGAAAGTATGCAAGGAAACCCAAGACCTACACGTGCTGAAGCAAGTGACGTTGCCAATGCGATCATGGATGGTACAGATGCTGTTATGACTTCTGCTGAAACTGCAGCAGGTAGCTATCCAGCTGAAGCTGTTCATACATTCACAAAAATTGCGAATGCAATTGAACCAATGATCGACTACAAAACTCGCCTTGCTGACGGTATTGCTTCTAGCAACCGCAACATGTCTGACTCCATCGCTATTTCTGCAGCTGAAACTGCTTTAGCAATGGATATCAAAGCGATCGTTGCATTTACTCAATCTGGTTTAACTGCAAAACGTATGGCTAAATTCCGTCCAAAAGCACCAATCATCGCTGTAACTTTTGATGAAAAAGTTCAACGTTCTCTGCTTCCAGTATTCGGTGTATTACCAGTTGTAACTGACGTACAGAATACTCAACAAAACGATGTTCAGCTTGCTCGCAACATCGCTTTGAAAAACGGATTACGCCGTGGCGATAACATCATCGTAGTTGCTGGATACCCAGTAGGTTCTGGTTCCACAAACATGATGAAAATCGTAACTGTTTAATTTAAAAGTTAAATACAAACAACAAGTGTCCTTGTGTTTAATCATCGGGACACTTTTTCTTTGCTTTCATAATGTGTTTTACAAATACTAAGATTCGTGATATAAGTTTTTGCAGGGAATGAAGTTCTCCCAAGGGAAACCTAAACCGCTGATTCAGTTGATGACTTCTACGATTGTTTTAATCGTGGAAAATCATCAGCTTTTTTTGTTTTAAGGAGGGAATGAACATGTTGACGTCTTTGGCGCTCATTTTTCTTGTTGGTTATGCACTAGCTGCAATTTTTCAAAAGATCAAATTGCCACGCATTGTGGGGATGTTGATTGCCGGCATTTTGCTTGGTCCCCACGTTCTGAATTTACTGCAAGCACCGATTTTATCGATTTCTGCAGAACTAAGACAGATGGCTTTGATTGTAATTTTGATTAAAGCTGGACTCTCATTAAATTTAAAAGATCTTAAAAAAGTTGGCCGTCCAGCAATTATGATGGCTTTTGTTCCAGCGACTTTCGAACTTTTAGCATTCGTTATCTTTGCGCCGATCATTTTAGGAGTTAACCGTATTGAAGCTGCTGTAATGGGGGCGGTTCTTGCGGCAGTTTCGCCGGCAGTCGTCGTGCCGCGCATGGTCATGTTGATGGAAGAGAAATATGGCACAAAGAAAAGTATTCCGCAGATGATTTTAGCGGGTGCTTCTTGCGATGATATTTATGTCATTGTGCTATTTTCATCGTTTGTGGCGATGGCTCAAGGCGGACAAGCCGATTGGATCGACTTTTTAAATATTCCGATTTCGATTGTTTTAGGTGTCGCCTTAGGGGCTGTTGTGGGTTATGTATTGAGTCTGTTTTTTGAAACGGCTTATACGCGTCATCACTATATTCGCAACACGATGAAAGTAATTATTATATTGGCGATCTCGTTTGCGTTGATGGCGATTGAAACAGCTTTAAAACCATTTGTTTCCGTTTCAGGATTATTGGCAGTTGTCAGCATGGCTTGTGTATTGAAAATCAAAAGTCCAGCGACTGTGTCGACTCGCCTTTCCGAAAAGTTTGGCAAATTATGGCTCGCTGCCGAAGTGATTTTATTTGTTTTAGTTGGTGCAGCGATCGATATTCGCTACACGTTAAATGCCGGTTTAGCAGCCGTCTTGATGATTTTTGTCGCACTAGTGATCCGTTCTATTGGTGTTTCGCTCTGCTTAGTGAAAACATCGCTCAATTTAAAAGAAAGACTCTTTTGCATCATCGCCTATTTGCCAAAAGCAACAGTGCAAGCTGCAATTGGATCTGTTCCTTTGGCAATGGGATTGCCTTGTGGACAAATCGTATTATCCGTTGCGGTTCTTGCGATTTTGATCACAGCCCCACTTGGTGCTTTAGGAATTGATCAAACTTATCCGCGTTTATTGGAAAAAGAAGTTTAACATCTAAGTGAACAAAGCATAAAGAAAAGTCCCTGAACCGAGAATCGTTGTTTTTAACGATTTTCTATGATTCAGGGACTTAATCGTTTTAGATCAGGTGAAAACGTTGGTTATTCGACTGCTTTTAAGGATTCAACCATTTGGATTCTACGCAAACGGAATTTCATGATCCAGTTGACAATGAGTGTGAAGACCATTGTCAAAGCAACGGAATAAACAAAGGATTGCCAGAAAATGGTACGGCCAAAGCGAATTGTGTCTAATTCAGCAAGGCCCATAATTAAATCGTGGAGATAAATACCAAGCAATAATCCGGCTAAGCTGCCGATTAAAGCGAGGATAATTGTTTCGCGATTGACATAGGCATTCACTTCTTTTTCGTTGAAACCAAGAACTTTAATTGTCGCAATTTCGCGCATACGTTCGGAAATATTGACGTTGGATAAGTTGTACAACACAACAAATGCTAACAATGCAGCAGATAAGACAAGAACAACAACGATCGTCTTGATCGACGAAATCATGTTTTCAAAGTTCTCAATGACGGAAGAGTAGAACGACACAGAGCGAATGTCTTTGTTGTCCATAATCTTAGATCCAAGTTCATTTTCGAATTCAGCATCCGTTTGATCGTTTTTCAACAGAATCGAACAAACAGGTGTTTCTTTAATGCCTGTCTTTTCAAATGTCTCTTCAGTGATAAAGATTTCATGTCCAGTATATTGTTCGAAAATACCAGCAACTTTGACTTTAACGGTGCGGTTATATTCGCTCGTTTTAAATGTGATGTCATCCCCTACGCCAATGTTGAGTTTTTGTGCCGTTTTAATTGGGACAAGTGCACCCTCTTCGCTAAGGGTATCAGCGGAATCACGGGTTTGTGGATGGAACGTCATGAAATCTTCGAAAGAATCACCATCGGGAATAATATTCAGCGTTGCGGAGACATCTTTATTGTCGTAGTTCACGCTGATCGCAAGTGTTTCAAGCGTAAAGACATCATCGACGCCATCATAAGATGAAATCTCTTGGGCAATATCGTTTGCTTTAGAGAGGCTGACTGTTGAGTCAGCTCGCAGCATGGCATCGTAGTGGTAAACTTCTTTAAATTGCCGCGGAACGATATCGCTAATCGAGTCATTCAAACCAAATCCGGCGACTAGTAAAGCCGAGCAACCAGAAATGCCGATGACAGTCATGAAGAATCGCTTCTTGTAACGGAATAAGTTACGCAAAGTAACTTTTTGCATGAAGTTGAGTTTAGACCAAAGCACAGGGATGCGTTCGATCAAAATTCGCTTACCTGCTTTTGCGGCTTTTGGACGCATGAGCTGAGCAGGAACTTCGCGCATTTCTTTATAGATCGAGAACCAAGTTGCAGCTAAGACAACTAAGGTTACCATGCCAGAGGCAAGCAGCATCAATCCCGGTTGGAAACGGAATTTGATGGTGTCGAGGTTATACATAATGTTCCATGTATTGTAGATGATCAATGGGAAGATAAACATTCCCAAAACACATCCGATAATGGAACCGAGTATGGATGCCGAACCAGCATAAATTAAGTATTTGGCACTAATTTGCCAGCGTGAGTAACCGAGTGCTTTAAGTGTTCCCATCTCGTTGCGCTGTTCGTCGACCATTCGGGTCATTGTTGTCATGCAAACAAGAGCGGCAACAAGGAAGAAGAACACAGGGAAGACGGATGAAATGCCATCCATACGATCGGCGCAAGACTCATAGTCGCGATAAGAGTAGTGCGATTTGCGGTCGAGAACGTGCCATGTGGCACCCATTTCTTCGATCTTTTCACGCGCTTTTTTAATATCGCTTTCGACCTGGAGTTTTTGGCGTTCATATTCTTCGAGATTTTTTTCGTATTCTGCTTTGCCCTCGTTGAATTCTTGTTCTTTATCGGCAAGCGTTGCTGCGCCATCAGCGTATTGCTTTTTTCCATCATCCAATTGTTTTTTGGATTGTTCGAGTGTTTTTTCGTTTTGATCAAGTTGGAGTTTAGTGTTCTCCAATGTTTCGCGTTTTAACAAAAGCGTCATCAATTGCGTTTCGGAATTTTCGATCATCGAAATGGCGTCGTTTAACTTTTTCAAGTTTTCTTCGCCAGCTTCACGGGATCCGCCGATTTGTTGCAAGATCTCGTTTTGCGTATCGTTAACGGAGATTTCAGCTTGGTTGATCTCGTTTTGCAAGTTGATCGCCGTTTCGGTGAGAATCGCAATTAATGGGCTGTTTGGGTGGTTTTGTTTGAGATCGATGAGCTGCTTGTTGACCTCATAGAGTTGGTCGTTCATCGTTTTGATTGAATCAACAGTAGCTTCTAGCTGATCTAAAGAAGCTAATGCCGTTTCAAGCTGCGTTTTTTGCGTACGCAATTCATCTAGCTTGGACTTTGCACCATCTAATTGGTTGATTCCATCGTTGACTTGCGCTAAACCGTCATTGACTTGCTTGCGCGCATCTTGGAGCTGTTTGACGCCATCATCATATTGTTTTTGGCCGTCCTCAAGCTGTTTTTTGGAATCTTCGAGCTGCTTTTT
>JAUMZN010000059.1 GCA_030528085.1 Erysipelotrichaceae bacterium
AGTGGCATCCTAATAGGTGAATCATAGAGGTTCCAACAAAGTTTGCGTAAGAACCTCTTTTTTACTCAAAAAAGGCAAATTTTCCTTTTCTAATTTTTGGTGCAGGTTTTGTATCGTAATAACCTAAAGCGGCAATGCCATAAACGACCATGGAATCATCAATGCCTACTTTTTCTAAAAATGCGCAAAGGTTTTTGGAATCCATATAATGCCTTAATTGGTTAATCCATACTGAACCGATGTTTAAACTATGACTGGCAAGGAAGATGTTTTCTAAAGCGCAAGCATTATCTTCCATGCCATGACTATTATCTTTTAAGTTAGCTGGAATAATTATTGCGGTTGGATGATACATCGTATACGCCTCGTTATTTAATTCGACTTTCATAATATCGATCAATTCATTAATCAAGTCTTGATTAGTTACAACCGCAAAGTACCAGGTGTCTTTTCCCATTCCACTAGGAGCGTGAATGGCGCAATCGATAATCAATTCTAAGTCTTCTTTAGAAATCGGTTTGTCATTAAACTGACGAATCGATCTTCTTGTTTGTATTGCATTTATTACTTCATTCATTTTGATCACCTCATCTATATTTATTATTTTAAGATAAATCCGCATAAATGACTTTTATTTTTGCTTGAACGGCAAAACAAAAACTGACCTTCGCAAAGAAGATCAGCTTTTGAGTTAGTCTACTTTTAACATGCGGTAGCCAACCCCAATATGGGTTTGGATAAATTGCGGCGAACCTTTTTTCTGTTCTAGTTTTTTGCGCAAAGTTGCCATAAAGACACGCAATGATGCAATATCGTTATCCGAACTCGATCCCCAAATTTTTTGCGTGATGTAATTGTGGGTTAAGACACGGCCAACGTTTTTCGACAACAAAGTCAGCAGTTTGAATTCAATTGGCGTTAAATGAAGTTCTTCATTATTGATCAATGCACATCCAGCAGCATAGTCGACGGTTAAAGGACCATTGGTGAAAATGGCACTATTGTTGGCAGGCAGGGTTTGATTGGATAAATGACGTTCCACAACGCGCAAGCGAGCTAATAATTCAACAATTGAAAATGGCTTTGTCAAATAGTCGTCGGCACCGGCATCTAGTGCGGCGAGTTTATCATCATCATCGCTTCGTGCGGAAATGACAATAATCGGCATGTTTGACCAGCTTCGAATTTTGTGAATAATTTGCACGCCATCAATATCAGGCAAGCCTAAATCTAAAAACATGACATCGGGATTATGAGTAGACGCTTCGAGAATTGCACTTTTTCCATCACAAGCCATCAAATATTGATAATCATGCGATTTTAGTGTTGTTCCTATCAAATTGCGGATAGAATTATCGTCTTCAACGACGAGAACGGTAGTTGTTTTCATGTTTGATCACCCAGTTTTGTTTTTTATAATTATAGCGAACAACGATGGTTGAATACAAATCGAATGAACTAGACTTGGGCCTATAAATGAAAGACAAATCCCCTGCTCTTTGGACATGAGCAGGGGATTGATGTTTAAATAGAAATTAAATCAAGTTGCTTTTTTTGTCTGGATTTGTTGGACGACTAAAATTTTTCGTGCAAACAGTTCATCGACAATTAGATAAGTTTTATAAGTTGAAAACTTGATCAATGCCGAAAAGAAAATCCAAATTTGGACAAGTGCCAAAAATGCAATTAAAGCTAATATTGTGTAGGCTGCCCAATCGAGAAGACGTGGGCAAACGTTATGGACGAGCAATTGACATAATAGTGGAATCAACAAGAGGTTGATAAAAGAACAAGAAATTCTCGTTGGCAACAATAAAATGTCTTCGACATGCTCTTTGGATTTGAAGTTGATGGCTGAACGATAAAGAATCACCTTTTTATAGATGGTGGTCAGCTCTGGGTTTTGTTGGTTTAAAATTTGGTTTAAAGTTGTGTAAAGTTCTTCGTTGCGGATGTAACGACGCATAAAAGATCTCTCCATTTATATATGATTTAAATTTGCAATTATTCCTTTGCGCATAATAAGGACAAATTGTGAAAATACAAGGAATGTATCCGTATTTAACTTAGCCGATTCAACCAAATTCATCAAGTAAAATCACTTAGTTATGACTACTTTTCTTCGAAAAATCAGGGTATGTAAAAGAAGAGAAAAAGATGAAAATCAAACCGAAAAAAGAAAAAAAGCGCCTCGTTTTTAAAGGCGCTTTTCAATCGATTTAGGTTATGCAAAATGAGTTTAAAAACAGATTGTTGTTTTATTTCACTTCGATTTTACGATAAAAATGAGCAGTCGAAATTCCCCAAGTTTTCGTACGCACTTTTTCTAATACGCCAAATTGATCTGGCATCTCTTTTTCTTTTTTTGTACGAATTACAACTTCGCCATCTTCTTTGACTAAAGCACCATCGCTTAAAGCTTCCATAACTGGAATGAAAATAGAATCGACAGTATAAGGGGGATCGAGATAGATTTTATCGAAAGTTTGTTTTTTGTTTTTCAAATCTTCAATTGCTACAAACACATCTTGTTCGAGTACGCGAACGTTGCGATTTTCAAAATGACAAGATTTGATGTTGCGGCGAATAACGTTAGCGGCTTCTCTTCCTTTTTCTACCATCACAACGCTGCGGGCATGACGGCTAGCAGCCTCTAAACCCATGGAGCCAGAACCAGAAAAGAGATCGAGAAAATCGCAATCCGGAATTTGAAACTGCCAAATATTAAATAGAGCTTGGCGAATCTTATCCGTAACGGGGCGGGTATCTAAACCTTGTGGGGCTTCGATGATTTTGCCGCGGGCATCTCCAGAAATAATTCTCATTGTTTATCCATCCTCACTTGCCAATATCCTAACATCAAAGATCGAATTCATGAATAATGAGTATTCAACAACGATTAAACCAACGACAAATCGACTAGAGAATTGTGAGTAAAACAAAACAATCGATAGACTAAAAATCAAGTAAAACAAGAAGAGATTGATCGCAGAAAACGAGCTTTTTTACAGATTTGTTGAGTAATTCAATAAAACAACGATAAAAAATACTCGGTATAATAAGAAAAGGGTGAAAAAATTGAAATAGGCCACAAAATGAACTGTTTAAAATGTTGATCTAGGTTGTAAACTTACAGTGAAGCTAGAGACTCCTCTAGCGGAATTTGTTTTGCATTCTGGAGGTGAAGAGTATGAATACACGAAATCTACAAATTCATTTAGAAAACAAGCTTTCTTCACTTGCCAGTGCCTGCATGGACAACAATGCAGTAGATGATGGATTAATCTATGAAATCTTGGCAACCGATGATATGAGCGATGAAACGCGCTTGAATTATATTTGCCAGATTGAAGTACGTCTGCCTTCCAACTGCAAGTCAAAACGAAAAACTGAAACGGATTTGAACTCTCTCTACCAAGAACCAGAGGAAGTTCGCAGCCAAAAACAAGAACGATGGAATAAACTGCATAAAATCGCAGTCGAATTAAAAACAGATCATGAAAATAAAGAAGTTCCTCGCGAACGTTTCTATCAGCTCGTGAGTATCTTGACCGTAGATCCGAAACCAGCAGGCACTGTTTCGAATTGCTCGAAACACGGAAGCGATTGAAAACTTGTATTCCAAGCAGACTCAAATCATGAAGATGAGTCTGCTTTTTTCTTTTTGCCCAATAAGAAGGATATGATTCCTTTTATAAATCTTAAATAGATAAGAAAATTGTGGATTCATTCTTACGTTCGAATACAACAAAAGTCCATAATTTTAACGTTGTAGAAACGCTTTAGGCAATGAATTCATGTTGAATTATAGAACGTAGTATATAGACATAAAATAACTAATAATGATTACTATATAATTTGAAATGATACTTTTTTAAAAGCGATGCAAAGACAGTTTGAAAAAGGAAAATACAGGGAAAAAGAAGAGAAGACAATTGAGTAATGCTTCAATTGTCAAACGGATAATTTAGTAAAACAATGCAGCGTGATTTTTGATGGGCAACAGTCCATAAACTTTTCAAAAGATCCGTACAATAATATAAAAAGAGAGACAAAACGAGAGGAATAATATGGAACGAAATTTGACAGTAAAATCCCCAAGTGATGGATTGGAATTAGATGTTTTAGAAATACTCCCTGATAATAGCGAAGTAGTGGGGATTGTCCAAATCGCTCACGGCATGCAAGAACATAAAGAGCGCTATCGCGACTTTATGAACTTTTTAGCAAGCAAAGGATATGCGGTTGTATGTGCCGATCATCGCGGACACGGAAAAAGTATTCAAAATCCAGAAGACCTCGGGTATTTTTATGATGAAAGCGGCGATGCGATCGTGAACGATCTTAATGCCGTTCAAGAAAACTTGCGTCAACAATATCCAGACGTACCGGTTTTCTTAATCGCTCATTCAATGGGGACATTAGTTGCCCGCAAATACATTCAATCATTTGATGATCGCATTTCGGCTTTAGTTTTATCGGGACCGGTTTATAAAAATCCAGCCGCAAAACTAGGCAAAATGTTGATTCGAATTATCCGCACGTTTAAAGGTGATCGCCATATTTCAAAATTCGTCGCCAATTTGATTGAAGGCTCCTTTGATAAAGGAATTGCTGGAGAGCAGAAAAATCGCTGGTTATCTTACAATGAAGAAAACGTCGAACGCTTCAATGCGGATCCAATTTGCGGAAAACCATTTACGCTTAATGGCTATGCCAATTTATTGCAGCTGCTCATCGATTGTTACAGCACGAAGGGATGGGCGATGAAAAATCCGCAGTTGCCGATTTTCTTTGTCGCAGGAGCGGAAGATCCGGTTATTGGGAATGCCAATCAATTTGAAAAGATGCAGCAATTTTTAAAAGAACGCGGCTATCAACACGTCGAGGGTAAATTATATGAAAAGATGCGCCATGAAATTTTAAATGAGACAGATCGTCAGCGCGTTTATGAAGATCTCTATACATTTCTTGAAGCGCACCGTTAAGTCGCAATCAACAGATCAAAGATCATAAAGGACAAATCTGCAGCGGCTAGATGAATTTCATTTAGTTCAGATTGCACATGATTTAGAAAAAGTAGGTTTTATTGCCACGATAAAAGCTCCTCAAAAGCTTATACAGATTGACAACAATCATGTTTGGTTTATTGAGGAGTTTTTCTTCTTTATGACATTTCTACTTTATTTATAGAAGCGTTGCCGTATCATAGGCACTAACTCTCTGTTTACTTTAGACATCAATATATTCGTAAGGCGCGGCCGGAGACTTAAATTCTCCTCGCGGGAGATATCTAATAATTCATCTTTATATTCTCTAAAAGTAGCGGAGTATTTAAGCTTTGCTTCTTGCTGATCCTTTTCAAGGATTTCCTGATTTTGGTTTTGATGATTGAGTTTCTTAGAAGTCTGTGCTGCTTTTTTGATTTTTTTTCTTTTTTCAATTGCTACTCCGATGATTATATTAAAGAGCCTGCATGATGCATAAATCTCTCGTTGGATTCCCTCTAGAGTTTGATCAGAAAACTGATCGATTATCAGATCATTTTTTAGATAATCATAATTTGTTTCGGCAGTCCATCGATCTTTATAAGCATCGACCAATTGATCAAGGGAAACTTCTTCGGGGAAAATATCGGTTGCGATTGCCAAATATTTTGGACTGCCATCGGGATTTACGCCAACGATCGGTTTTGCGAAACGGATTTTATATGTTGTGGATAATAGATGATGACGAAATTCTCGATCGTATTGAAATTCGCGAGTCTGCTCTCTAGTTAGTTGAAACTTAACGATCTTATCCTCTCCTGGATTCAGTTGGACAGGGATTTCTTTGAGCTGGTTTTCGTTAAGGCGGAATATAAATCTTTTAAATTCGTTAGAATATAGAGCGTCCATCAATTCGAATGAAAAGTAGCCGTAATCGAATTCAATAACTGCCTGCATATCGGGATAAGATTGGTAGAGAGCTAAGATATGATCCACTCCCAACATCTTTTCATTGTAGTAACATGGAGTAATTTGGCAGTCTAGCAGCAACTGGTTTTGGAGATCAGAAATCCAAGATGATCTCACCATTACTGGATGGACGCCTTCAATTTCATTCGAGGATCGACCGAAAGCTAGTTCTAGTTCTGGAGTATCAGGGACAATGCAATCGAAACGATCAACTCCGAGTTGAAAAAAATTAGGCATGAAAGGACATTTCTTCAGCCTTGAGTAAAAATTGTCATATATTGCGTTTGTCATTCGGTTATTGAACCAGTACATCGCATCGGGATGCAACTCATCAATAGGAATGCCGCCTTCAGATATAGAGTCTAGGTCTTCTAAAAATTCTGGGTTTTCTGTTATTAATTGCACTTCAGATTCCTGCGTTTTATGTTTATCCATAAATTGATCCTTTCTTGATCTTTATTGTTGCTTCTAAATGCAGATCTTTGATTACTTTCAGAATACATGGATTTTGTGATATCTCAAAGAAAATGAACTTAACAATTCATAGCGGTTTACGGATGCAGACAAATATCTTTGTTTTCACTTTAAGTATCCGTCTAAATCCACGTTTTGCAAAGCCAGGGGACCTTTCATATTATCCAAACATAAGTTATTAATGGAAATGAAAAAGACAGACTTGGCAAATACCAAGTCTGTCTTTTGGTTTGGTTAGCTTAAATGATCAAGTGATCTTAACTCGATGACATTGCAGCAGGATTTGTTCCTTTTTTAGTGTGCGTTATTCAAGTACGTATTGAATTTCTACTGCATCATATTCAGGCAGTGGAATAGGTGGTGAATAAGCGAAAGTATGTTCGTTCGTTAATGCATCAATATCCACCATCGTCGCGTATACGACTTCATCTTTGTTTTTGTAGATAATATGGGCATTTCCATAAAGTGGATCATTGGAGTTGACGATCATTTGATATTGAACAACTCCATTTTGTTGTTCAACACCATCAGAAAGGATGTTAATCGTCGGATGATATTCTGGGTTATGCTCAAGGTAGCGGCGCATGAGATTTTCATATGTTGCTTCTTCGCCATCTTCAAGATAGTAGTCGTAATCTTTGAGATCAGAGGTGTAAGAAGAATCATAATCAACCTCGACTTCGATATCTTCAACATCGACGCCTTCAAGCTGCGAAGAAGTATAAATCACGCTTGACCAAGCTTCTTCTTGTCCATAACCCATTTCAATATGAGAATAATTATATAGATCCCCATATTCTTCATTTGCGGTGATCTCGACATCGATAAAAAGAGAAGCATGGACTGCGGGATCATCTTTCTTCAAATGGAAATTAACCATAACTGTATTGTTAGTCGGTTTTGAAACTTGATAGGGCATAGGTGTAATGCAAGAAGGAAGATCTGAATCATCATAATCTATATACGACTCTGAATCAGAAGAGGAAGGGAGAAAAGCCATGCCAACAATACTTACGACAATGGCTAACCAAGACATCAATAACCATCGTCCAGGCTTGAAGCCTTTCTTTTTGGTGGTACGACTATTTCTTGAATTTTGGGGTTCTTCTGGTATTGGGAAAGAATCATATTGTTTTGCATCCTCAGGAATTTCTGGGATGTTTGGAATTTCAGGTGGGAGTTGGTGATTTGAATCAGGCATAAAAACCTCCAAGTTATTTATCAATATAATAAAACAAAATCAAAGTGAAAATCAGCGTAATTTGATTCTAACAAATCTAATTGTCAGAATGCGGGAATAAAGGAATTTAAACCATGTTGAGAATGGATTTTTAACGTTTCCAGTACACTTTGAAAAGAAAAAAGAATGAAGAGCTGATGACTTTGTCATCGAGGAAAAATCGTTTTCATCTCTTCTATGGAAGAGTGTTATTTTGAAACAAATAATTCAGCAGAGAATCGAGCAGGCAAATAAAACTTTGATAAAAAGCAGAGCGCACAATAAAAGAATGATAAAATGACAATAGTTTCAATCACATAAAGGATGAGGGATAATTTATGGCTTCTAGAAATCAAAGAACACGCCGCAACGTCGGATTTTTTCAAAAAAACATTTACGAATTATCGGTATGGAATCGCATCATATTATTTCTTTTAGCGGGAGGAACATTTATCTTTTCGTTTTTAATGATGCTCGGATCATTTGGAGTCGAATATATGCGCCCAACGATTTTACCGTATACGTTTGCGGTGGCAACGATTTGTTCCTTTGCCGCTTTGACTGGAGTTTTTCGCGGACTTAATTCAAATGAAAATGCAACATCAAAAGTAAGCAAACCAAAGACTTCTTCAGCACCAAAACCTCGTCAAAGAAAATCCGCAATCCCAAAAGAATATAAAGTCATTTTAAAGAAATTGGAAAATATCAAAAAAGATGCGCAGGATCGCTACAACAGTGTCGAAGCACTGCTTCAAGAATATTTTGGCGATTCTGCAATTTCGATCGCGCGCTATACCGATGTACTGACAAAGGCGAATGATGTATTAGAACAAAACTATGAACATGCAAATAATGCAGTGAAATTGTTTGGAAGTTCTAAACCCACTCCAGCACGTTTGGAAATTTTGACGCACTATGTGCATGACTCAGAAGATGTCCTTAATAAAATCAATCAAATTGTCGATGAATTAATTCGGGTTCACCAAAGTTCGAGTTTTGAAAAAGGCGATGTTTTAGATGCAAGACTCGATGAACTCGTTCAAACGACCCACTATTACGCCAATAAAAGCGAAGAAAACCAACAATCCTCTAACCAATTGTAATCTTGAGGATTGGGATCAAAATCAAACAAACGAAAAGCAGAAGATCATGCAGCGAATGAAGATCTTCTGTTTTTTGTGCATAGGGAATATCGTTGATTTTTTTGCGGCGATTATGATACGCTAAGCACGCTCATCGGAGGCAAGTAATTCAGAAGAAATTATAAGCCGGATAAGATGGTAGGTTGAGATGCCTATTGTCTTGTCCGGCTTTTTTTCATAAATGGAGGCTTTTATGGAAACGGATTTAACACAAGGGAGTATTAAAAAACATTACCTCAAATATTTGAGTGCCGGATTTGGCGGCGCGATGATTAGCAGTATTTACAGCATGGTGGATGCTGCAGTGGTCGGTCAATATCAAGGTCCGCAAGGCTCGGCAACTTTATCGATCGTAATGCCGATTTGGACCATCCTTTATAGTTTGGGCTTATTGATCGGCATTGGCGGTTCTGTGAATTACGCATTTTTTAAATCACAAGGCAAAACGAATAAAGCGAATGCATATTTCACATTATCGTTAGTGCTGACAACGATCGTCTCGATTCTTTGTTGGATTGGCATGACTGTATTTGACGAACAGCTGCTACGCTTATTTGGTATTTGCTGAATAACTAAAATATGCTTTATATAAAGCGTAAAATGATATTTT
>JAUMZN010000060.1 GCA_030528085.1 Erysipelotrichaceae bacterium
TGGCAAAGAGTCGATGATCAACTCGTCGCAGACAGCTTAATGGAAGCAAGAAGACGTTTGGATTTCGATCTTTTTTGGAAGACATTAACGATTTTTATAGGAACGACTAGGTCTAGTCGGAACCAAATAATTATTTATATCGAGGATTAACAAGTCCTCAAGATAGGTTATTAATTTTCGATCTTTTGCGCAGTAGATTTTGACTAGGTCATTTTTACATTTTTGAAACATAGTCGAATAATTGATCTCTTTTTGCTTATTCCCTATTTGTCTTTTTTGATCCTTAAAAGCTTTTGCGACGTTTTTTCTTGCTTCTTTGAGAAGCGACGAGTCTATTGGAACAGTGGAAAGCATATTAAAGAGCGTCCAGGATACATAAATTTCTAGTATGATGTTATGGGAAGTTTTTCCAGAAAACTGATCGATCATCAAATCATTTTTCAAATAATTATAATTTCCTTCAGCATTCCATCGATCTTTATAAGCATCGACCAATTCATCTAGTGAAGCTTCCTCGGGGGAAATATCAGAGGCGATCACCACATATTTTGGACTGCCATCGGGATGTGTGCCGATAATTGGTTTTGCGAAACGAATTTTATATGTCTTGGTTAACAGATCATTTCGTAAGTGGCGAAACTCTCGAGTATGTGCATAGTCATTGGCTTGTGCTTTTGTTAATTGAAACTCAATGATCTTTTCTTGACCAGGTTTCAGTTGGTTTTGGAACTCTTTGAACTGATTTTCGTTAAGGCGTAATATAAATCTTTTGTTGGGATCGGAGTATAGGACATGCATCAATGCGGACGAAAAGTAGTTAGGAGTGAATTCAAGAACAACTTTCAAATTTGGATAACATTTTTGAAGAACATCTAGATGGTACATTGCTGTTTGTTTTTGATCGTAATTATAGACATCGATATGGCAGTTCAGCATGACCTGATTTTGGGGGTCATAAATGCAACTTGATTTTCCCATCACTGGAGGGACGCCATCTACTTCTTTGGAAGATCGACCAAAGAAGTTTGCTAGCTCTGGAGTGTCGGGAAGTATAAAATCGGTACCATCAATTACTAGTTGAAAGAAATCGGGCATAAAAGGGCACTTCTTCAACTTTGAATAAAACTGATCATAGAATGTTTTTGTTAGCGATGCGTTTGTGAAGAAGATTTTGTCCTTATCTAGATCCAAATCTGTTTGGAAGGGAGAATCTTTCGAAATAGATTCCAGATCTTCTAAATGTTGTGAATTTCCTTGTGTTAACTGCAGTTCAGATTTTTTTATTTTGCGTTTTTTCATATCTGCTTCTCCTTTTCACATCTTGATCATGATATCAACTTTGTATATATCATCAGTGAATGCTTTCAGAATACATGGATTTTTTTAACATCGCAAAAAAAGTTATAAGGACAACTATAACTTAGAAATTTTTGTGATGTGTAAAAGGCAGACATCGTAAATAAATGACTAAGTTCGTTTGGCGCTAGGACAAATTGCCAAGTGACCATAATTGAATGAACTTAAGGTTAGAGTCTTTCACTTTTTATGATTATGGAAACTGATATAATGAAAGTTGACAGGAGAAGATGAGATATGATTATTGATTTAGATGATATTATTGATGCCATTCAAGGTGGAAGCAATCAAGTTGAATATTACTTAAATACACATAATGGCGAAATCATTATGCGTGATGACTCACTGCCAACACGCGAACTGATGGAAATCGATGATGAAATCGACAAATATTACGATTCCCTTATTCTGATTCCAACGGCATATGATGCCAATCAAGTTGGAATGATGCGCCGCTTTACTAATGACTTACCAGAAGGACAAGCAAAAGACGCATTAAATACAGCATTGAGCGGAGGCAAAGGTTTATATCGCCGCTTCAAAAACGTTGTGCAAAACTACAACCTCGATCAGCAGTGGTATGAATACGAAGATGACCAATACGTTCAATTCGCAAAAGGCTGGTGCGAAGAAAACGAAGTCGCATTTGAAGAAGTGCCAAAAATCGTTTATCGCCATGCGACACGCCGCGATGTCGATTTATTAGTGAAGCTCAAAAAGAAAGAACTGAACGTTGAAGATGATTCTTTAGATTTCGAACTCAACCGTTATTTTTCTGCACAAGTTCGCAATGGTGCTCTTTATCAAATCATCGCTTGGTGGAAAAACAAAGTTGCTGCTACAGGAGCAATCGCTTGGGTATTTACGCCACCTACACCAGAACTTCCTGATGGACGCACTGGCTACTTATGCAACTTCTGGATCGATGAAGAATTGAAAAACCAAGGCTATGAAAAAGAAATTATCAAACGCCTTGAAGAAGAAGCACGCCGCCGCAAATTACCTGAAATCCGTTCTTACAACTTGCCTGCAGAACTCGTTGAAGGACAAGGCTTTGTTAAAGAAGAAAACGTATATAAAACAAAATTAAAACTCAAATAAGCAAGATCATTTGTAGATCAATAGTAATCAAAAACCGAACGAGTACAGCGAAATGCTGATTCGTTCGGTTTTTTAATGCGCAAATCGATTGTGTAACAGATGTATTCACAAATACCATACCGATTTAGAAGGCAATAAAAAAGCCTACCATGAAGGTAGGCTTAACGAGTGAATTATTGATTAGGTGAGAGGATTAACCAACTAATTCAGCGTCTTCAAAGTGCCAGTAACCGTAAGCGGAATGCCAGATGCCTGTAACAACGTCTCTGTTTTCGAGCCAGAAGTCATTGTAGTAAGCAACAGGGATGCATCCTGCATCATCGATTAAGAGTTCTTCAGCTTTATGGAGAGCTTCGGAACGTTCTTTTGGATCAAGAGTAGTTCTGGAAAGTTCAATTAATTTATCGTATTCAGGGTTGTTGTATTTACCATCGTTGTTTCCGTTTGTGGAATATAACAGTTCTAACATGTTAGATGGATCAGAGTAGTCACCTACCCAACCGTTACGAGCGATTTCGAAGTCACCGTTACGACGCATTGGAGTGAAGGAAGCCCATTCAACGATTTCAACGTCAAGGTTAACGCCGATTTCTTTCCAAGCTTGTTGTAAGTATTCAGCTACTGTTTTGTGGTAACCGGAATCGTTAGTGGAGTAAGTCAATGTTGGTAAACCTTCACCATTTGGATATCCAGCAGCTTCAAGAGCAGCTTTAGCGCCTTCGATGTCAGCTTCTGGTGTGTAGAAGCTTTCGCCACCGTTGGAGTTTTTGTAGAATTCAGTTCCGTCTGTATCCATCCATCCTGGACCAACGAAGTTTCCAGATGGGGAATAAGTACCTTGCATTAATGTGTTAGCGAGGTAGTCACGGTCGATCGCAAGGCTAAGAGCTCTACGAACGTCTTTGTTGTTGAATGGTTCTTTTTCAGTATTTACAGAAATGTAGTAAGTACCGATGATTGGTTCTACGAAGAAGTCATCACGATCTTTTAAAGAAGCGATTTCTTCAGTTGGAACGTCTTTGATAAATGCGATTTCGCCGGAGTTATAAGCGTTGTAAGAAGCGTTTGCATCTTCGATTAAGTTGAACTTAATTCCGTCGATTTTGATATTTTCAGCATCCCAGTAGTTAGGGTTCTTTTCCATTAAGATGTAGGAGTTAGGTACCCATTCAGTTACATGGAATGGACCATTGGAAACGTAAGTTTCAGCGGAAGTAGCCCAAGCATCACCGTTAGCTTCGATTGTGTCTTTCTGAACTGGGGAAAGAGTTGCGAATGCTGCTAAAGATTCGAAGTATGGGCAAGCGTTGCTTAAGTGAACAACGAATGTTGTATCATCAGGTGCTTCAACGTTTAATTTAGTGATGTCGCCAGCGATTGCTTCATCGTAACCTTCAACCATGGAAAGTACTGTTTCAGCATATGGAGCAGCTACAGCTGGATCACATACACGCTGCCAGCTATAAACGAAATCGTTAGCTGTTAAAGGTTTTCCGTCAGACCATTTTAAGCCTTCTCTAAGTTTGAAAGTATAAGTTAAACCATCTTCGGAAACTTCCCAAGATTCAGCAGTACCTGGAGCAATTTTTCCTTCTTTGTCGTTAGTCAGTAAGCATTCAAAGCTTTGTAAAATCATGTTACCGCCATCGACTGCAGAGTTTAATGCTGGGTCAATTGTTTCTGGGTTAGGACCGATTTGTACAGATAAGATTTTCTTATCTCCTGTTGCAGCAGCAGTAGAGCTTGCTGTGCTTGTTGGTTTAGTGTCGTTGGATGAGCATCCTACAGCACTTACTGTCATAGCGGCTGCCATGAGCAATGTAAGAGAACGTGTCTTCATTTTAATCTCCTTTTCTCTTTCTCTATTATGTGTCCGTCTTAAACGATTCCAGATCCAAACTCGTTCAGGAATATCCATCCATCCAACTTGATGGATGGCAGGTGAAGCGTTTAAAGATGGGGATTTAAACGTTGGACCTGGAACAGATGTGAAATCTGAGATGCCATTGAAGGCGGAGATATAAACCGATAGGTGAAACTATCGTGCTTATCCTTTGTAGAGGTGTTGCGTGAATTGTAACACATTGAAACAATTTATGAAAAGTATTTTCTTTCAATGAAAAATATTTTTGCTTTTGTTAGTTTTTTGCAAGTTTTTTCTGTGCTTCTTCCAAAGTTACATGGTGACATGCAACAAAGTGACCAGGAACGATTTCCTTGAACTCTGGTGCGGATTGAGCACATTTTTCCGTTGCGCGTGAGCAGCGAGTGCGGAAACGGCATCCACTAGGTGGATTTACAGGAGATGGAACATCCCCTTCAAGCACGATACGTTTGTTTGAACGGGCTTTAATTGGATCCGCAACTGGAATTGCAGAAATTAAAGATTCTGTATAAGGGTGCAATGGTGTATTGGTCAGCTCATTAGCTGGAGCAAGTTCAACCATGCGGCCTAAGTACATAACACCGATACGATCGGAGATATGTTTTACGACAGATAAGTCGTGAGCGATGAATAAATAAGTTAATCCTAAATCGCGCTGTAAGTCTTCAAACATGTTGATGACCTGAGCCTGGATAGAAACGTCAAGCGCACTAATAGGTTCGTCACAGACGATAAAATCAGGGTTAACCGCAAGGGCACGGGCAATTCCGACACGCTGACGCTGTCCGCCGGAGAACTCGTGAGGGTAACGGTTGGCATGTTCAGAGTTCAATCCGACTTTGCGTAATAACTCGATGATCATGTCATAACGTTCTTTATCATTTTTTGCTAAATGGTGGGTATCAATTGCTTCACCGACAATATCGCCGACAGTCATACGTGGATCCAATGAAGCATATGGGTCCTGGAATACGATCTGCATGCGTTTGCGGAATGGCAGCATATTGGCATATTCTTTCTTTTCAACGTCAAAAATTACATTTCCATCGAAAACAAAGCGTCCGCCAGTTGGTTCATAAAGACGGAGTAAGGAACGTCCGGTCGTGGTTTTACCACATCCAGATTCCCCAACTAAACCGAGTGTTTCTCCTTTTTTGATTGTGAAGGAGACATCGTCAACAGCTTGAACATATTTTTTGTTTTTGCCGTGGCCGCCAGCAGGGAAATACTGCTTTAGGTGTTCGACGACAATAAAATCTTCGTTTTTCTCGCTCATGCTTCTCCTCCTTCGCTATTTTTTGCCGAAGAATCGGCAGCTAATCTTTCCATGGCTTCTTTTTGTTGGAGCCAGCAATATGTGTAATGAGTATCGTCAAATTGAGTAATAGGTGGGTTTTGTTTTAAACAAATTTTCATACATGCATCACAACGTGGACCGAAAGGACAGCCTTTAGGTGGGTTCAACATATCGACTGGAGTACCTTCGATTGGGATTAAGCGCTGGTGTTCGTCTGTATCCAAACGTGGAATAGAACGAATCAGACCTTTTGTGTACATGTGTTTTGGTTCGTAGAACACTTGGTCGGTTGTACCGTATTCAACGATACGTCCGGCATACATAACGGCAATGTGATCACACATAGAAGCAACGACACCTAAGTCGTGGGTGATCATGATGATGGACATACCTAATTTTTCTTTTAATTCCATCATTAACTCTAAAATCTGCGCCTGAATCGTAACGTCCAATGCGGTTGTTGGTTCATCAGCGATCAGTAATTTAGGTTCGCAAGCTAATGCGATCGCAATCATGATTCTCTGACGCATACCACCAGATAATTCATGAGGGTATTGTTTTAAACGTTTTTCAGGTTCGTTAATACCAACGAGTTCAAGAAGCTCTTTAGCGCGAGCTTTAGCTTCTTGTTTCGTTTTATTGGTATGAAGCGTAATAACTTCAGTAATTTGGTTTCCGATCGTATAAACAGGGTTCAATGAAGTCATTGGGTCCTGGAAGATAATGGAAATTTCATTACCACGGATTTTACGCATTTCTTTTTCAGTCATTTGATCCACTTGGTGACCATTGAAATACAAGGAACCAGAGATCAGTTTTCCTGGATCGGCAGTTAAACCGATTAAGGAATAAGCAGTTACGGATTTACCGGAACCGGATTCACCAACGATACCAAGGACTTCACCTTGGCGAAGGTGGATATTTACATCGTTCAACGCCTTAACTTCACCAGCAGGGGTAAAGAAGGAAAGTTTTTCGTGTTCTATATTTACTAAATATTCTTCAGACATAGACTCTCCTTATTTATTTCTTCATCTTTGGATCGAATGCGTCACGTAAGCCATCACCAAGTAAGTTGAAGCTTAAGATAACTAAAGAAATAACAGCAGCAGGGATGAACAGTAAGTATGGATAAGTATAAAGACCGTTCAAACCAGCACTTGCCAGTGATCCAAGAGATGGAAGTGGAACAGCAACCCCAAGACCTAAGAAACTAAGGAAACTTTCAGTAAAGATTGCAGATGGGATTTGTAATGTTGCACAAACGATTAATGTACCAATGCAGTTAGTCATTAAGTGTTTGCGGATAATTGTAGATGTTTTCACACCTAAAGCACGAGCAGCAGTTACGTAGTCGGATTGTTTGATCGTTAAGACTTGGCTTCGGATCATACGAGCCATACTTACCCAATACAACAAGGCGAATACGATAAAGATCGAAATCATATTTGTTCCGACGGTTTGGATCCAGGTGAATCCCGGCATCGTCGCTAACGTTTTTAACGGTTCATCCAAAGCGAATGAAAGCAGGATGATTAATAAGACATCAGGAATGGTGTAGATAATGTCGACAATACGCATCATCAATAAGTCAATCCATCCGCCAGCGTAAGCAGCGATAGCTCCATAAAGAGGGCCGATACATAAGATGATTGCAGTGGCGATTAAGCCGACTAATAAAGAAATCTGTGTACCAACCATGACACGGATCGCATAGTCACGACCCATAGAGTCTGTACCGAAGAAATGTGGGAACACACTTCCACCGGCATCGATAATTGCTTGTTCTGCAGCAGAGTACTGCATTGGCGCTAAGTTGTTAGCCCCTTTGATCTGCATATCATAAGAATATGGATAGAACTGGGGAACAATGAACGCGAAAATCATGATCAGGATGATCACAGCAAGTGAAACCATTGCTACTTTATTTTTTCTTAAGCGGCGGAATCCATCTTTCCAGAAGCTGATGGAATCACGCATGATGACTTGAGACTGTTTTTCTTCTTCAGTAGCAGGCAGGAAATCTGCTGGATCTAAATCCATTTGAAAACTAAGTGGGTTTTTAGCCATTTTCTTTCCTCCTGTTTCTAATCAAATTTAATACGTGGGTCGATAATCTTATAAAGAATATCGACAACTAATGTCATGAGAATAACTAGAGTTGCTAAGAAAATTGTTGTACCCATGATTAATGTGTAGTCACGTCCGTTGATCGCAGTGATGAAAGAACCACCAAGACCTGGGATAACGAAGATTTTTTCAACAACGAAGCTTCCGACGATTGTGTAAGCAAGCATTGGTCCGACATAAGTAATAACCGGCAAGATGGCATTACGTAATGCGTGTTTGAATAACTGTTTAGTTCCAGAAAGACCTTTTGCTTTAGCAGTACGCATATAGTCTTGACCTAACACGTCTAACATACTTGAGCGCATCAAACGCATGATGTATGAAGTCGGATAGAACGCGATTGCGGCGACTGGCAAAATGTACGATGTCCAATCGGATAGACCGAGTGTGGAAACTAATTTGAGTTTTGCACCAAAGACATAGCTCAATAAAGTACAAACGACGAATCCAGGAACGGCAATACCTAATGTTGCAAACACGGAAATGAAACGGTCCCAGAATTTTCCTTGATAAAGAGCAGCAACGCATCCAAGGGAAACACCTAAAACTAAAGAAATCAAAACAGCCATTCCACCGATCTTAGCGGATACTGGGAATTTAGTTGTGATAATTTCAAGAACTGTACGACCACGTTGTTTCAAAGAAAGACCGAAGTCTCCGTGTAATAAACCATTCATATAGGTCACGTATTGTTCCCATAGTGATTTATCTAAGCCGTATTTTGCTTCTAAAGCGGCTGTAGCTTGTGGGCTTATCGCTTTTTCAGACAAGAATGGTCCACCGGGGATCATATTCATCAAAAAGAAGGTCAGAGTAGCGACAACCCAGATAGTGATGATAGCGAGTAAAATTCGTTTCAATACATATCTAGTCATTTTAATTTGTTAATCCTCTCTACTAACGGTAGACCTGTCTATGCAGGCTGACCGCGAAATTACAAGCGGGATTATATCATGTAAAATGAAAAGTCTTTCACCGATTTACATTTTTTTACAGTTTTTCTTCGTTTTCTGTCTGAAAATATACGTTTTCGCGAAATAAAGATGGTTTTTTGCGGAATTTCTAACATTTGTGAGCGACTGTATTTAGATTGTAGACAAAATAGGGGTAAGAGCTGAATTTTCGTTATCTTTATCAGATGATAATCTAATAAAAAGGTAAAAATCGGTTGTTGATAGCTTCTCTCGTATCGAAATGTAACTTACATTTCTTTCAAAAAATGTTTGTAAAGAGCGAACAAAAGCACCGAAAAGTGAATAAAAATGAAATACAGTAAAAATTTTCAAAGCAATATAAAAGAAAAAATGATCACGATTGAAAGACAAAAGTGAATTTCGGAAATGAATCAATAAAAATGGTTTAATCTTTATCATCGAATAAGTAAAAGGAAATCAAAAATAGTTAACTTACGCCTATAAATATAAGGAAAGAAAAAGCGGGGATTTGTCTTGGATGACCAAGCGTAAATCCCCGCATTTATTTTGTGATCAATATTGATTATTCGTGGTGATGGCCACAGCATTTGTGTTCGCCATCTTCGTGATGATGCCCATGCCCGCAGCATTC
>JAUMZN010000061.1 GCA_030528085.1 Erysipelotrichaceae bacterium
AGGATACAACGCCTTTTAATCTAATGATACGCGTCATTCATTTGACGCTTACAAATATCGAAAGTGAGCAGAGAGCATAAAAAATCTGTGTAAGTTAGACAGACAAACTGGAAACCTACACAGATCACGTTTTGATGTCGAATGATTTAATTTCTTCTTTTATTGATTTCACAGCTCAAGATCGTTGTTTATTTAAAAAATAAACGCGGGCTTCATATGCTCTTAATGTATCTGATTGGTCTTCGTAGTTAGATAAAATCAATTTGGCATGACTTAAATCCACATCAGGCATTGCGATTTCTTCTTTATTGTAATTACAAATCACGAGGACTGTCTCATCATCTAATTTACGATAATAAGCATAGATGTTTGGATCGTTTTCTAAAATGAGTTCATATTTACCATACAGAAGGACATCATATTGTTTTCTTGTTTTTAATAATTTTTGATAGAAATGATAGATCGAATTTTCATCTGCTAAAGCTTGTTTAACGTTGATTTCTTTATATGAATCAGCAACTTTAATCCAAGGTTTTCCAGTCGTGAATCCAGCATTTTCTGTATCATCCCATTGCATTGGTGATCTAGCATTATCACGGCTTCGTTTTCCAAAGAAATGGAGAAGTGTTGGCAGATCAAATTGATCTTTCCACAGATTGTAGCGGTTGATTGTATGAATATCGCGATAATCCTCCATAGATTGGTAATATGGATTCTTCATTCCGATTTCTTGTCCTTGGTAAATATAAGGTGTTCCTTCCATCATATACATCAGGACAGCTAACATTTTTGCGGATTTCTCTAAATAGAAAGGTGTTGTATCATCACCGTATTTAGAAACTAAACGTGGTCGATCATGATTTTCATAAAATAATGAGTTCCAAGCGATACCATGTAATTCATTTTGCCATTTAGAAAGGATTGCTCTGAGCTGACCCAATGGTACACGGATTACTTCTAAACGAGACATATCTCCTTTATCTAATGACATATGTTCAAAACTGAACAACATATTTAATTCATGACGATCAAATCCAGTATATTTTTTGGCATCTTCTGTCGTAACGCTGCCAGTTTCACCAACCGTCATTACGTCGTATTTGGATAAAACGCGTTCATTCATTTCTTGTAAATAAACGTGAGCTTTAGGTCCATTAGAAATAGTTCTTCCTAAATCGTCTTTGCCCGGTACGTATTGATCAAATAATTCATAATCTTTTGAAATTTGATTAATAACATCCATTCTGAATCCATCAATTCCTCTATCAAACCAGCGTTCCATTAATTGGAATACAGCTTCTTTGACTTTTGGATTTTCCCAGTTTAAATCAGGTTGTTGTTTAGCATATAGATGCAAGTAATAGCTGTCTGCTGTTTCGTCGTATTCCCATGCAGGTCCTTCGAATACAGACTCTAATTGGTTTGGTTCATGACCATCCACTGGATCACGCCAAATGTAGTAGTCACGGTATGGATTATCTTTTGATTTACGGTTTTCAATAAACCAAGGGTGTTCAATTGAAGTATGATTGACAACCAAATCCATAATGATTCGCAATCCTTTTTCATGAGCTTTAGTGAGAAGTTCTTCAAAATCAGACATTGTTCCAAATTCAGCCATAATGTCTTCATAGTCGCTAATGTCATAGCCATTGTCATAGTTAGGGGATTTATAAACAGGGCATAACCAGATGACATCTGCACCTAAATCACGGATATAATCTAATTTTGAAATAATCCCTTGCAGATCGCCGATTCCATCGCCATTACTATCCATAAAACTTCTTGGATAGATTTCATAAACTACTGCTTCTTTCCACCATTTTCTTTCCATTTTTCATCACCTCTTGTCCGTATTGTATTGGATGATGAGTATTGAATTATATGCGTTACTTAACATGTGTTAGGCATTTCTTAACCGTTTTCGATAAACGAAAGGTTGTTCGTGATAAATCTCTTTGAACAGTTTTTCGAACGATTTCAAATTCTTAAAACCATGATTGAGGGCGATCTCTAAAATCGTTAAATCTGTATGCATCAAATCGTAATAAGCGTGATTTAATCTCACTTTTTGCAGGTATTGATGAAAAGTGAGATGCGTTTTTTGTTTAAATAAACGCGATAGGGAATTGGGATGGAAGTGGAACTTTTCAGCCAATGACTCTAGCGTTAAATCCTGGGCATAATGCTGATCGATTTCTAATAGTATTTCTTGAATAACTCCTTTTGATTGCAATTTTGAAGAAGTTTTTGCGCATTGGCAGTCTTGAATTAATTTGTTGTATAACTGATACATTTGAATATGCTTGCACAAATCATTTGTTTTTATGATTTCAGGGTAATGGATAAAATCATCTAACCAATTGTTTTGATATAATTGCTTTTTCATTTCGAATTGAACATCAGTTGGAAGATTAAATTCATAAAAAATTTGCGTCGATAATTGGAATGTATAAATATGCGTTGGTTCTAAATAAACAAAATAATGCAAAGACGTACTGTTAATGATCACAAGCTCTCCAGCAAAAACTATCTTTTTCGTTCCATCGATATAAGTTTCCATGCTACCTGAAACAACATAAACAATTTCTATTTCGGCGTGCCAATGGGCTTGCATTTGTTTGTGCTCATCAAAGGAATGATCGAAAAACACAATTGGATATTTCAAATCTGTTTCTACGATTTCTAAGTAATGTTTCATAATCATCAACTCCTCTAATAGCGTTTTTGCCGGCAAAATGGATCTTAAAAAAGTTAGTTGATGCACTCATCTTTTGACTGCTATGATGCGTATTCAAATTTTGCTAGGATTGCATCGTTCGTGTTTCTATTATAGGCGAAATCAAACAAGGACGTGATGAGGAATGTCACTTCATTCTAAGTTCAAATTTAAATTCATGTTCTGAATCAACATGATTGGAGCAAGAACATGAAGACATCAATAAGCTGCTTGGCGAATGCAATTCAAAATAAATTGAGTTTAAAATCAATTCATGATCTCACCAAAATTGATGGATTAGCTTTTCTTGAATCTCCTCTTTAATTCCATGTGTGATCCTAAAAAATGCTCATGATCCTTCAAAGGCGATTTTTTGAATATTACAACCGCTTTCATTGTCTTTTAGCGTTTTGAAATTAATAACATTCTAATTGCTTTGATCAAGAAAATGAGCTTGAAATATCTATTTAAGTATTCGATTGTTAAAATGTTGCTTAATGAAAGGGAGGTATTAAATGAGTTATCGTGATTTTATAAAGGAAGAAATCGCAATCTTTAAAGAACAAGACCCTTCCTTGCATTCAACAAGAGAAATTAAAATGATGCCAGGATTCAAAGCAATTCGTACTTGGTATTTTTCACATCAACTGTATTTAAGAAAACATTATGTTCTCGCCCGTTGGTTGTCATTAAAAAATCAACGTAAAACAGGGATTGATATCCATCCAGGTGCAACGATTGGCAAACGTCTATTTATCGACCATGGCACTGGAGTAGTCATTGGTGAAACGTGTGTCATTGGCAACGATGTCAAAATCTACCAAGGCGTTACGCTTGGCGGTACGGGCAAAGAAAAAGGGAAACGGCATCCGACAGTCGAAGATGACGTTTTAATTGGTGCTGGAGCTAAAATTATCGGCAACATTACGTTAGGTAAAGAAAGCAAAGTCGGTGCAGGGGCAATTGTCATTCGCGATGTGTTGCCTCATGCCACAGTTGTGAGTCCACCAGCTTATCAAGTCCGTTTAAAGAGTGGAAAAATGTCGAATCTTTGTGCGCAAGGGAAAGAAAGATGGAACTGCGATGAAAGTCATGCATGCATGAAAAATGGAACAGTCACAAAATGTCCACATGCCAATGACGAGCAAAATTAAAATCGGTGTTGTTCTTCTTACACAAAGCGATACAATAGTAAAAGTAAATAGTGATAGATTGAGATCAAGAAAAGGAATAAATGGAAATGAAAGTTAAAATTTCTGATGAATTTGGTAATGAAGTTATCTATAAAGTTCACGACGATGAGCTTTCTCATGCTTTTTGCAGAATGCTGCCTTTAACGGTTGTTTTACAAAAATCAGGATCAAACGAATTCTCTTTTGTGAGCCCTAAAAAAATGAATACTTACGATGCATGTACTGCGCCAGGTGGGGTAGAAGCGCTTTGTTATCACCAACCATGGAATGAAATTCTCATTTATTATGCTGGTTATTCCCAATATGAAGACCTTTATGAAATTGGCGTTCCAATCAGCGGTAATGAAACGGCACGTAACCTTCATGGGCCAGTCTTCATTGAAGAAGTTCTACAATAACATTCGATACATATTTTTCGCGGTAAGATCAATTGAATCTTGCCGCTTTTTTGTGCTCGTTTTGGCGAAAAAAAAGCGGCTTATAGCCGCTTAGAGATTAAAGACCAAATAATAATTTTCCATAAGTAGGGAATGGCCATGCTGTTGTTGCTGTAATGACTTCTAATTCATCACATGGTGTACGCAATTCTTCCATTAATGGAACGATTGTGTCTTTGACAAAGTTTGCTTTTTCTTCAATTATCGCAAGTTGTTTGAGCGTTTCTTTTGCTTCGAACAATTTTTCACTTGCTAAATATGCTTGATCAAGTAAAGCTTGTCCTTTCTTAACCATTTCTACTTCATAAATTCCCGCATCTTTGCCTAATAATTGCGCTTTCGCTAAAGCTGTATTCGCAAGTTCTTTTTGATACATCATCACTGCTGGGAAAATTTCTTTGCGAGCGATGGAAACCATCGTGCAAGCTTCAATGTTCAGCAAGTTGACATATTCTTCCATTAAGATTTCGTAACGGGAAACGGCTTCTTCGCGCGTTAAGACGTGAGTATGTTCAAATAATTGAATATTCTCTTCCGCCTTCATATAAGGAATAGCATCGACAGCGCTTGGTAAGTTTAATAAGCCGCGACGTTTTGCTTCTTCCACCCATTCTTCAGAGTAGCCGTTGCCATTGAAAATGATTCTGGAGTGCTTTTTGAATGTGTTTTGCAGCAATTTATGAAGAGCAGAGTCAAAATCATCTGCCGCTTCTAAGTAATCTGCAAATTGTTCTAAAACATCTGCAACAGCGGTATTCAAAAGCATGTTGATTCCAGCAATCGATTGGCTAGAGCCTGGCATTCTGAATTCAAATTTATTTCCAGTAAAAGCAAAAGGACTTGTTCTGTTACGATCCGTTGAATCGAGTGGCAGATTTGGCAAGACATCAGATCCGATATTCATAAAAGCTTTATCTTTAGAATCGTAATCTTCATCTTTGATAATCGCATCGATGACTGCTTCAAGATCTTCACCTGTAAAGATCGAAAGAATAGCAGGTGGAGCTTCATCAGCACCTAAACGGTGATCGTTTCCTGCAGTAGCAACAGAAAGACGGAGCAGATCTTGGTGATCATCGACCGCTTTGACAATTGCTGCTAAGAATACTAAAAATTGCAGGTTTTCATGTGGTGTGTCACCTGGTTCGAATAAGTTGATTCCTGTATCAGTCGATAAGGACCAGTTGTTGTGTTTACCACTGCCGTTAACATATTCGAATGGTTTTTCGTGCAGTAAAGCAACCATGCCATGTTTTTTAGCTAAGCGCTGGATAATTTCCATCGTTAATTGGTTTTGGTCAGTTGCTAAGTTTGTTGTTGTAAAGATTGGCGCAATTTCAAATTGGCCAGGTGCGCATTCGTTATGCTGCGTTTTAGCCATGATGCCAAGTTTCCAAAGTTCAACGTTTAAGTCATCCATAAACGCTTTAACGCGAGATTGGATTGTCCCAAAGTAGTGGTCTTCCATTTCTTGACCTTTTGGACACATTGCACCAAATAAAGTGCGGCCAGTATATTTCAAATCGCGGCGCTGCAAATAATATTCTTTATCGATTAAGAAATATTCTTGTTCAGCCCCAACAGTTGTATTGATCTTTTGAACATCTTCATTGCCGAATAAATGAACGATGCGCAATGCTTGTTTTGTGATCGCATCCATTGAACGGAGTAATGGAGTCTTTTTATCTAAAGCATGTCCGGTATACGAGCAGAATGCGGTTGGAATGCAAAGAACACCTTCTTTAATAAAAGCATTACTTGTTGGATCCCAAGCGGTATAGCCACGCGCTTCAAATGTTGTTCGTAAGCCGCCATTTGGAAAAGAAGAAGCATCTGGTTCACCTTTGATCAGTTCTTTTCCTTCAAAAGACATGATGACTTTTCCTGGTCCATCTGGATTGATAAATGAATCATGTTTTTCTGCAGTGATTCCATTCATTGGCTGGAACCAGTGAGTATAGTGAGTAGCGCCTTTTTCAATTGCCCATACTTTCATGGCATGAGCAACAGCATTCGCGATTTTACGGTTTAAAGGAAGTCCTTGAACAATCGTTTTGCGAAGTTCTCTATATGTTTCTTTTGGCAGACGCTCGCGCATCGTGGCATCGTCAAAAACGTTTTCGCCGAAAATCTCTGTAACGTTCGTTTTCATCTGTCGATCTCCTGTCAATAAAAAAAGGCAAGTACTCCGAAAGCCGCACCAGGCTTCATAGGTTGAAGCAATTGGATGAAGCGAATACGGCGTCATTGCCTTCAATGAAGCAACGATACAAAGTTCAAAGAATCATGTCAAGAATTCTATACAATGACACAAAAAAAGGACTGAAAATGAAATGAAATGCCCGAATGGATAAAATGAAGCACTTCGTATTCAATTAGGCAGCGAATGGCTGATAGTCGTAAATGAAAAATTTCATCTCTGCCTGTTGACCTTTAATATCGAAAATGTGTTCTTTTTCAATGCGTCTAGCCATACCTTGATGTTCATAAAAACCATAATTGCAGCTTGTATCAGTAAACAAATAAAAGTCTTCGAGCTGTTCTTGCTTCATGTAATCAAGAGCGGCTTGGAATAAAATTTTGCCAATGCCTTTACCGCGGCATTTAGCACTCACCGCAAATAGAGCGAGTTCAGCAGGATATTTCTTGTGATTTTCACTAAGTAATTGTTGGTCGATGCCATTGACGCTGCCAAAAATTTTAGAAACGTTTCGTCCTTCTTTTGAACAGTATAAAGAAAGGATCGCTTTGATTTGATTGAATCGATTTGATAATGGGCATTTATGTTTTGCGATGTTATTTGCCAAAATAATGCCAACAACTTCTCCATCTAGTATGGCAACTCTAGAAAAAGTGTAGTTTGTTAAGCAGCTCGTTAAAAACACGCGAGCGAGTTTTGCGGCTGTTTTAGGGCTAGCAAATTCATCATAGTGCCATGTTTGGCGAATGATCGTTTCGAGATCATTAAAGTCTTCTTTATGGTATTCACGTAATTGTACTTGCATGCTAATTCTCCTTGTTTTCTTATGTTCCTTTTGTATGCTAAAGTATACAGTAACTGTAGAGTCAACACGGAGTTTAAAAAAATGAGAAAAGAAATGAAAAAGCTGACAACAGCGCAATTCGCAAAGCTGCATGAAGTCAATAAACGCACACTCCATTACTATGATGAAATCGGTCTTTTTTGTCCGTATACAAAATCGGATCATGGATATCGCTATTATCACGCCTCACAAAGTATCGATTTTGAATATATCCGGATGCTTAAAGAATTAAATATGAGTATTGAACAAATAGCGGCTTTTCGTCAAAATCCTACACCAGATGACTTTTTAGAAATTGTCGATGAGAAAGAAAAAGAAATCGACCAACAAATTCAAAAGCTGAAAAACATACAGACAATTATTCAAAACAAAAAGCAACAAATCTTGTTTTGCCAGACGTTAAATGATCAAAAAATTAGAATTGAAGAGTGTGAAGCTAAACGGCTTTTAGTCTATCCATTTGATTTTAATGAAGAAGATTTTTCTCTTATTTTTTCGCACTTAAAAGAGATTTGGGGGATTGAACAAATCCGCATGGGCATCGGCAGTTATATTGCACTCGACAAAGTGTATAACATGGACTTCGATCACTATGAAGGCATCTATACCGTTGCATTATCAAAAAAAGCAGTGCCCAATAGTTTTGTTAGACCTCAAGGTAAGTATCTTTGCGGCTATCAAAAAGGTGAATGGGATGAACTTCCAAAGCTATATCAACGAATGCTTGATTATGCCAAAATTCATCATTTGAAGTTAACTGGCTATGCATATGAAGATGGTTTAAACGATTTCGTGATTTCAAAAGAAGCGGATTACATCACAAAAATCATGATACAAATCGACGAAAAGGACGAACAACAAAAGCCTGCCTTGCAAAACGAGCATTAATCAAAACGATCATCGATCAATGATAATAGAAATGCTTTTACACTTTGCGCAATACTTTTACTTGATGATCATCTCTTGTCATCCCTTGTTAACATTGCAGGAATCAGATAAGATCTTTCTTGCGATTTAAAAACACTTCATAATCGAAACAAATACTCAAATTCAATAAAAAACTCATCAAATTCATCTTTGAATCACGCTAAAAAAGATTCGTTCTTATCATCAAGAATTATGGGAACCGTTCTATTTCAAAGTGATGAATTGAAGATCAGAAAGGGATACACTATGAAAATCAAAAAAACGAATGCGATGCGCCAGCTGGATACTTTAAAAATTCCTTATGATGTACATGAACTTTCTTTAGGCAAAGAAGTTGATGCCGTGACAGTCGCAAATCAATTAGGCGCCAAAGTTGATTGTGTCTTTAAAACATTAGTCACAGTATCCAATGACAAAGAGCACTTTGTGTTTATGATTCCTGCCCAAGCGCATCTTTCTTTAAAAAAAGCCGCAAAAATCGTCGGGAAAAAGAAAGTTGAAATGATTGCACAAAAAGAATTGCTGCCATTAACGGGATATGTTCATGGCGGATGCTCTCCATTAGGGATGAAAAAACAATTTCCAACCTATTTTGATCAAAGTGCTTTAAACTTTGAAACAATCTATTTTTCAGCTGGAAAGATCGGTGTTCAAATTGAAATGGATCCAATATATTTAGAGTCATCCGCAAACGCAAAACCAGCTGACCTTTGTGAAGAATAAGATTGAATTAACGTCCGTTAAAGTGGGCGTTTTTTGTTTTGGAAAATGAATTTCGATATAATAAGGAGGCATATTTCATGATTGAATAGCGCCATTTATTATCCCCAATACAACATATGGCGCAAAATTCAATCCTAAACTTCATTAAATTAAAAAAGAAAGGGAATTGAATGAAAGTAGTCGAACGTAATATTTACCAAATTTAT
>JAUMZN010000062.1 GCA_030528085.1 Erysipelotrichaceae bacterium
CAAAAAATTAACGATAGCTTGTAAAAACGCACCATATTTCACTTGCACCGTTCCTACTTGAATAGAGAGTTGCGCTAGATCAACGCCAGCACAAAACATACCGACAATTGGCGTAATAATATCGTTGACTAACGAAGTCACGATTGCGGTAAATGCCGAACCAACAATGATCCCGACAGCCATATCGACGACATTTCCTCGTGAAATAAATTCTTTAAATTCCTGGAAAAATCCTTTCATACCTTCTTCTTTGAACTCCTCTGTATATTTTAGAGTTTTAAAAAACACAAATTTTGTGTGGTGATGTGTTGTTCATATTGTTCTTTGTCTTTACGTAAATCGGCAAATACAGAGTTTTGAATAAAATTCATACGATCGGCAATTTGCATAGTAAGCCTCCTTGTTTTTAGATGATTCCACACAATTTTCCATCGAGGCTTTTTTCTACTCTATAAATTTTTCCTGTTATTCGACTTTTAACATGCGATAACCCACACCGATATGGGTTTGAATATATTGCGGATTGTTTGCATCCTCTTCGATTTTCCGACGCAATGTCGCCATAAAGACACGCAAAGAAGCGATGTCATTATCCCAACTACTTCCCCATATTTTCTGAGTAATAAAAGTGTGAGTCAAAACTTTGCCAACATTTTGCGCCAATATACAAAGCAATTTATATTCAATCGGAGTTAAATGTAATTCTTCGCCCTTCAAATAGACACAACCGGCAGCATAGTCGATGATCAGATCCCCATTTTTAAAAACAGAGGATTGATTATCGAGATCTTTTTGCATTAATGACAAACGTCTTTGGGCAACACGTAGCCTTGCTAAAAGCTCTTCAACTGAAAAAGGCTTTGTTAAATAATCATCCGCACCGGCATCTAATGCTCCAATTTTATCGTGATCTTCACTTCGTGCACTGATAACAATAATCGGCATGCTAGACCAGGATCGGATTGTTTCGATAATTTCCACTCCATCGATATCCGGTAAACCTAAATCAAGTAAAACAATATCCGGATTATGAGAAGAAGCTTCTAGTATCGCATTTTCCCCATTTTCGGCAGTTAAATAACGATAATCGTGCGTCTTAAGTGTAGTAACCATCAAGTTGCGAACTGACGGGTCGTCTTCGACAATAAGTATAAGTGGTTTATTCATGAATTTTCACCTCTCCTATCGGTAATGTAAATCTAAAGATTGTGCCATGAGGCTGATTATCAAATACCGATATCGTTCCTCCATGGGCATTAATAATCGATTTGCATAAAGATAAGCCTAGACCAAGGCTTCGTCTACTATCCACGATTTTATTCGATCCACAATAGAACATATCAAAAACATGTGCTTTAACTTCATCGGATATACCGGGACCATCATCGCTTATAGAAACGATCGCATTGTTCCCTTGTTTTTTTGATTCGATCACAATTGATGATCCTTTCGGAGTATATTTAATCGCATTATCGATAATATTAATCAGCACTTGTACGATCAATTTGGCATCCATTTTTGCTAGAAGATATTCATCACTTCGTTTGACAGAAATCTTATGCTCAACCCGTTTTCGATTTACATGACGTAAAGCTTCATCAATTGCATCATCGATCAAATCTTCGCTCATTTGAATATTCAGTCGTCCTTGTTCGATGCGGGTCACAGCAAGCAAATTTTCTACTAAATTAATTAGCCACATCGAATCATCATAAATATCAGTATACAGCTGTAGTTTGGTCTGTTCATCAAAATATTCACCATTGACGATCAAGTTATTCGCATTACCAGAAATAGACGTTAATGGCGTTCGTAAATCATGAGAAATTGCTCTGAGTAAGTTTGCGCGTAGTTCTTCATTTTTAGCACGCACCGCCGCCTCTTCTTTTTCTCTCGCGTTTTTCTCATTTTCCATCGCTAATGCAAATTCCCCCAGTATGGAGAGTAAAATACTTTTTTCAAATGCTTCAAGCGGCTCATCATGCATCACAATGCCTACAACGCCATAGACTTGATCTGTTACCCGCACAGCCAAATATAAACATTTTGAATTAGATAACGTTTCTGTAGTCGCCCCGGCATGTTTATTGTTTTTAAACACCCATTTTGCAACTGCTTGCTCATTTTCATTAATATAACTTGGATCAAAAGAATTTTGATGAATAAAAAAAGTCATCGGATCTTTGAGCGTATCATTTTGCGCCGGATAAAAAATAATATCTTTTCCTAATAATTTATTCAGTTGTATGCATGAAGCAGAGATGATTTCATTTTGACCTTTAGCAAACTGCAAGAGTTGGTTGGTATCAAACAAAATCTTCGTGCGATATGCAGCTTGTGCTGATTGCTTAGCATGATTTTTTAAACGGTTCGCTAAAGAACCTGTAATAAATGCTGCAATAAACATAATTACGAAAGTAACTGGATATCCTTGATCATAAGCCTGAAACGTAAACTTCGGATCTGTAAACAAAAAGTTAAACACCAAAACACTGACAATCGACGAAATCAAACTATAAATTTGATGAGTTGTCATAACAGAAGTGACTAAAACGCCTAATACATAAACTGCGATGATGTTGGCTTCATCGAAACCTAAACTTTTGAATAAATAGCCAATTAAACTCGATATTCCTAATATTGCGAAACACTTCAAAATATCTGGTAAAGAAAACACGAAAAAGCGATTCTGTTTAGCTTTTTTGGGATGGTAGCCTGTGATATTTTGATTGGAATCGGGAATAACATGGACATCTAGATTCGGTGCAAGTGAAATCACTTTTTCGGTTAAAGTCGGTTTAGCAAACACATTCTTTTTTGTAGCCAAACTACGTCCAATCACAATTTTGGACACACCAGAAAGACGGGCAAATTCTGCAATCTGAAATGGAACATCATCTCCATATACGATTTCGATTTTAGCGCCAAGTTGTTCAGCCAGGCGCATATTGGTACGCAAACGATTGCGGTCTTGTTCATCCATTTCTGGAAAGTCGGGTGTTTCAACAAACAAAGCTGTAAATGCACCTCTAAAAGCCGATGCCATCCGCGCTGCGGTTCGGATTATTTTGGCATTCGAGGGTGAAGAAGAAAGACAGACTAGAATATGCTCATCGGTATGATAATCTCCTCGACTTTTTATCCGTTCATTTCCCGTTAGCCGATTAACCCGATCAGCACAACGGCGCAGGGCAATTTCTCTAAGTGCCGTTAAATTTTCGACCGTAAAGAAATTCTGAATTGCTCTGTTTGCTTGCTCTTCACTATATACATCTCCCTCATTTAAACGATCAATTAAATCCTGGGGTTCAATATCAACAAGTTCTACCTGATCAGCCTGATCAAAGACCGAATCAGGAATTCGTTCACGAACTAATACTTGTGTAATGGAAGCCACCATATCATTTAAACTTTCAATATGCTGGACATTAACTGTCGTATACACATCAATGCCTGCTTTTAATAATTCTTCGATATCCTGATAACGTTTTGTATGACGGCATCCTTTTGCATTCGTATGCGCGAGCTCATCCACGAGAATCAGTTGTGGTTTTCTCGCCATTGCCTGATCTAAATCAAATTCATTAAGTGTGATACCGTTGTATTCAATTTTCAATGTTGGTATCGTTTCTAATCCTTGCAGTAAAGCCATTGTTTTGGGTCTAGCATGTGGTTCAATATAACCGGCAACCACATCTATACCGTTTTCTTTTGCTTCATGAGCAGCTTCTAACATTGCATATGTTTTTCCCACCCCTGCTGCATAGCCAAAAAATATTTTCAAACGTCCTCTATTTCGTTGTTTGTCTTCCTGATTGATGATTTTGAGCAGTTCATCGGGATTTTGTCTACCATCACTCATAGCATCGCCTCCATCAATATATTCATGTATTCTAATCTAAAGTAAATAAATTCTAAAAAAGTATTTCTCTAATCGTATTAAGAAAATCTAAAGAATAATTTTAAGTCTTATCCAAACTCAGTGGTCATGCAAATCATATAGTAAAATTTACACTTCACATCTCAACTATCACAATAAAAAATTACAAAAAAAGAGCGTATTCACGCTCTTTAAAATTTTTCTATTCTAATATGCCATCCAACATTAAATTCACTTTTAAAACATTGACCGTCTCTTCACCGAACACGCCTAGAAATTTCCCTTGAGTACATTTGTCGATTATCTCTTGCACTTCTTGTTCACTCATTTGATTCTCTTTAGCAATCCTTGCAACTTGATAATTTGCCGCTGCTTTAGAAATATGAGGATCTAATCCACTTCCAGAACAAGTCACTAAATCCACCGGAATTGCCGTTTCTTTCATGTCTGGATTAGCCTGACGAATCATATCAACGCGTTGGGCAACAAGTTGTTGATATTCTTCACTAGCTGGACTGAGATTACTTGGTGTTGCGTACATCAACGGTTCTCCATTTTCATCTTGATAAGTTGAAACATCAAGATTCATAATTCTGCCCCACATATGACGTTCATCATTATATTGTTGACCTAATAACTCACTTCCATATCGAACTCCATTCACTTCAATGATGCTGCCGTTGGATTGATGTGGAAAAATCAATTGAGCAGCTCCGGTAATAACTCCTGTATAAGCAATGCCACAAAGCACAGTAAAGACAATTAACATACTCAATGCTTTTTTAGTTATTTGTTTAATTTCTTTCATGATATCGCTATTCACTCCTTATTAATCCTTAAGCCAATCCAAATGCGACAAGTAACATATCAATCAGTTTGACGAAGATAAACGGTGCAATAAATCCTCCTAATCCGTAAACAAATAAATTAGATGAAAGCAGCTTTCCTGCTGGGACCTCACGATATTTAACTCCTTTAAGTGCCAGCGGGATCAAGGCGACAATAATTAGAGCATTATAAATAATAGCGGAAAGAACAGCACTTTGTGGGGAATGCAATCCCATAATATTCATTGCCGCAAGTCCGGGATATAATCCAGTAAATAATGCTGGAATAATTGCAAAATATTTAGCTACATCATTCGCAATCGAGAAAGTCGTCAAACTTCCTCTTGTCATCAATAACTGTTTTCCGATTCGAACAATATCGATTAATTTAGTTGGTGAAGAGTCTAAATCAACCATATTTCCCGCTTCTTTTGCGGCCTGCGTTCCTGTATTCATAGCAACAGCAACGTCGGCCTGTGCAAGTGCGGGAGCATCGTTGGTCCCATCTCCTGTCATAGCAACTAAATGGCCTTTTGCCTGGAAATCACGAATCATCGATAATTTACCTTCAGGGGTTGCTTCGGCAAGGAAATCATCCACCCCCGCTTCGGCTGCAATTGCCGCAGCGGTCATCGGGTTATCGCCAGTAATCATAATGGTCTTGATCCCCATT
The DNA here is from genome assembly GCA_030528085.1 of Erysipelotrichaceae bacterium. Taxonomy (GTDB): domain Bacteria; phylum Bacillota_I; class Bacilli_A; order Erysipelotrichales; family Erysipelotrichaceae; genus Allobaculum. Next base: position 5,381 of record JAUMZN010000062.1, read on the forward strand.
TTCCGTAGATCCGCAAATTTTTCTTGGACACCTTGTTTGATAATATCTTTTAAATGAATAACCCCTAATACTTGATGATTTTTAGCTACAACAAGGGGAGTTCCACCGACACGAGCAATTTCCTGAACGATTTGATCACATTGTTCAGAATATACTCCACCTGCATTTTCAATATATTCCCGAATTGCTTGGGCAGCGCCCTTTCGAATTTCGTTTCCCGCATAATCCACACCACTCATTCTTGTTTTGGCAGTGAACGGAATAAAATTCATTTTTTGATCGGTTAAATTTCTTTCTCGAATATTGAATTTTTCTTTTGCAAGAATGACTACGCTTCTTCCTTCTGGTGTTTCATCAGCTAAAGAAGAAAGTTGTGCCGCATCGGCAAGTTCTTGTTCACTGATCCCATCAACTGGAATAAAAGCAGTTGCCTGACGGTTTCCTAACGTAATCGTTCCTGTTTTATCGAGCATTAAAATATCGACATCGCCGGCCGCTTCAATAGCACGACCACTCATGGCCAAAACATTGGCCTGATTCAGTCGACTCATCCCTGCAATTCCAATTGCAGAAAGCAAGGCGCCAATTGTTGTTGGAGCAAGGCAAACAAGTAAGGCAACTAGTGTAGTCACAGAAGTTGGATTATCGATACCTGCTTGTTTTGCACTAAAGATTGAATAGGTATACAAAGACATCGTAACTAAAATGAAGATAATCGATAATGCGACCAAAAAGATCTGCAAGGCGATTTCGTTTGGGGTTTTCTTTCTTGCTGCCCCTTCTACCATCGCAATCATCTTATCTAAAAAACTTTGACCCGCTTCACTCGTAATTTGAACGACAATCCAGTCCGAAAGAACCATTGTTCCTCCGGTTACTGCGCTGCGATCTCCACCCGCTTCACGGATAACAGGAGCCGATTCCCCTGTAATCGCACTTTCATCCACTGATGCCGCTCCTTCAATGACTTCCCCATCCCCTGGGATTTGTTGACCGGCTTTAACGAGAACTAAATCTCCTTTTTTTAAAATACTAGAAGATACAGTAGTGATTTGATCTTTACGATCAATTGAAGCAATGCGATATGCTTCTACATCTTTTTTTGCTGCCCGAAGTGAATCGGCTTGTGCTTTTCCACGCCCTTCAGCAATTGCTTCTGCAAAGTTAGCAAACAGACAGGTAAACCAAAGGATAATTGCAATCGCTAATGTATAACTACTTGGCGCATCTTTTAGGCCAAATAAAGAAAAGATCCAAAGCCCTGTAGTCAAAATTGCTGAAACATAAACTAAAAACATCACAGGATTATCCAGTTGTGTTTTGGGATTGAGTTTTACAAATGAATCTCGAATCGCTCTCGTCAGCATTTTCTTATCCACAAAAGCATTTTTTGTTTTCATAACAGTCATGCCTCCTTACATCAGGTTGCTGAAAAACTCAGCTAATGGACCTAAAGCCAAAGCCGGAAAGAAACTCAATGCGCCTACAATCAAAACGACAACAATTAATAAGAAGATAAACATTCCATTTGTTGTCGACAGAGTTCCTGCCGTTGTTGCAATTTTTTTCTTTTTGGCTAAACTTCCCGCAATCGCCAAAGTACCCACAATGGGTACAAAACGAGCAATGAGCATCGCCAGACCTAATGAGACATTTAAAAATACTGTATTGCTGTTGAAGCCAGCAAAAGCCGATCCGTTATTGCCTCCACAAGAAGAAAAGGCATATAACAACTCACTAAAGCCATGAGCGCCATGATTCGTTAAACTCTCGCTCACTTCGGGAATCATTGCCGCAATTCCACTACCCACTAAGATCACAATCGGTGTTGTCAGGCAAACTAGAACTGCCCATTTCATTTCATAAGGTTCAATCTTTTTTCCTAAAAATTCCGGTGTACGACCAACCATCAATCCCGCAATAAAGACGGTCAAAATCGCAAATGCAAGCATTCCATACAATCCGCAACCTACACCACCAAAGATCACTTCACCGACTTGCATTAAAAGCATGGTGACCATACCGCCAAGTGGCGTAAAACTATCATGCATCGCATTAACACTACCATTGGAAGCAGCAGTTGTATAAGCCGCCCAAGTTGAGGAAGAAGCAATTCCAAAGCGTGCTTCTTTTCCTTCCATATTTCCACCAGCCTGGTCCACTAGTGAAATATTCACTGCCCCATTTTGGGCAAGTTGCTGAGTTCCTGCTTGTTCACTGACCCCAATGCAGGCAATCGCAACAACTAAGCAAATAAACATCGCCATAAAAATTGCGACCCCTTGTTTTTTGTTTTTAAGCGCGCTGCCAAAGGTAAAACATAAAGCAGCTGGGATCAACAAGATCGAAGTCATTTCAATCAGATTGGTAAATGCACTTGGATTTTCTAAAGGATGTGCCGAGTTTACGCCCATAAACCCGCCACCATTCGTTCCAGTCATCTTAATCGCAACCTGACTAGCCGCTGGTCCCATTGGAACAAATTGCTCAGTCACAATTTTTGCATCTTCAATAACTTGACCATCAACTTTAACGGTATTGGAAGATACATTAATTTCAGCATCTTCAAGAATTTCCCCATCTTGACTCACTGCTATAGGCTCAACTAAAGCAACACTGTTTGCTCCATCAAAATTTTGAATCACACCTCCACCAACGAGAAGTAAGGAAACTACAACATTCAATGGCAGAAGAATATGAATAATAATTCGCGTCACATCGACCCAGAAACTTCCCAGCCCATCTGCTTTCACTTTGATAAAGCCACGAATCAATGCGAACAATACCGCAATTCCAGTTGCAGCTGAAAGAAAGTTTTGAACCGTCAAGCCTACCGCCTGAGTTAAATAACTCAATGTTGACTCTCCGGCATAGGCCTGCCAGTTTGTGTTAGTAATAAAGCTAATTGCGGTATTCAAAGCTAAATCCCAATTCACACCCTTTAAGTGTTGCGGATTTCCGGGAAGAACACCTTGTAAAAGCTGTAAGACAAAAAGAAAGACAAATCCAATCCCAGAAAAGATCAGCACTGAAATTGCATATTTCTTCCAATTCATCTGCTCTTCACTATCCACACCCATCACCTTATAAACAGCAGTCTCACAGGGTGTGAGAATTTTAGATAAAAATGTCTTTTCCCCATTCATTACTTTTTTGATATAAGCACCTAGTGGAATGGCCAGCACAATCAAAAATGCAAGATACAGGACATATTGCATCACTGTCGCAAACATTACTGTTCATCCCCTTTCATCAAAATATAAAAATAGAAGATCAAAAGAGCTGTGGCACAAAGACCAATTGCTCCAACAATGACATTCATACTTTTTCCTCCTTACATGTGATACAGATTATAGTTCGTGCCAAATTAAAAATGGATTAACCTCAAACGCCACGAGATTAAAACTGTATAAAGAAATAAAAACAATTATCGAAAAACAATTTAGACAAATAACATTTAAAAAATAATTAGATAAAATGAAAAAGAGGATAATCAATAAATATCAACATCATTTAGTTAACATGATTTCTTGTTCGCCAAATGATTCTTATGATTATCGAGTTTAAAAAAAAAGAAACTAAAATAAAGTTTTCGTATCATCAAAATGGTCCAATAAAAAGCTGATCAATTTAAAATCTGTTCCACCTAATGAGTAAGGTAACCACATAAAGAAAGAATAGAGTCAAGTAGGATTAATTCAAATTTCACCCTCTCACTACACCGTACGTACAGTTCTCGTATACGATACGGCGCTACAGCTTTAAAAAATTCTTATCCTGATTGTCCCAGAAGATTACAATTCTCCTGAAGTAACAGGGAATCATAACCCCGTATATGCAAAAAAAGACCTGAGATATACCAT
>JAUMZN010000063.1 GCA_030528085.1 Erysipelotrichaceae bacterium
CGAAAGGAGACTTTTTTCGTCGTGCTTCAAAATCCGAAGGGAGTCTCATATTTTGAGTGTGCATAAGAAGCATATTCATATGATTAAGGGATATGAAATCGAAAAAATCTCCACATACAACAATCTCAAAAATAGGATTGTCGTCTTTGTGGAGATTTTTGATTTAAGCTTGTGGTGGATAATTGATGATTGGTTCGTCTGGATTAGCAGGCATTGGATTTTGAACTGGCGTATCGTTTTGAGTTGGAGAATTTCCATCCTCTTTATTCTTATCTTTGTCTTTGTATACAGGTTCTTCTGTTGAATACAAATACGTCATTTGCATGACAAGCTGACCTGTGGAATCTTGATACAAAGTCCCAGTTGCTTCTGCATTGCAGTCACCAAATGGAGCATCGAATCCTTTTAACAAAATGTAATTCGATCGACTTTCGTCATAGAGGACAGGCGTTTCAACACCAGCTGCATCGAGTTTTCCCGCTAGAGGCAAATAACCGCTCATGACAATAGAAACATTTTTGGACATTAATAAGTCTTTGTTTTCGATCGCTTGGCTGACCGTGATGCGATCGCCGTCATGGATTTGATCCATCAAATCTTCTTCTGGTCCTGTTGAAGATTGTTCAGAAGAAGTATCCTCGTTCATCGAAATTGCATCGCGATTTAAAACTTCAATCGAAAGGATGTTACTTTGAACGCCATCACGCATGACATAGATCGAGTACGTTCCTGGCTTATTGGATTTGAATTTGATCTGATCATTTTCAACCCATGCTTCACTTCCTTGTGAAGGATTCAAGTCGTTAGGATCGATATTGCTGTTGAAGCCAGACAGATTCGTTTTGATCGATACAGTATCACCAATGTGAACGGCAGTATTTGGATCTGCTAGTGAGATCTCAATGTTTTTTTCTTTGCTGCAGCCAACAAATAAAAGTGAGCTGCTCAGCGCAAGCGCTGCAATTATTTTCTTTGTTTTTTTCATATGAGGGGTCCTTATTAAAAAAATTTAAATGAATATTTATATATTGATCATAAGCCATTTTCCTATCCCTAACTCTTAATGTTTTCTAAACAATATGAAAAGAGAGCATAATTTATCGGAACAATTCAAAGCTCGTTTTGCATTCTCATTAACATGAAAATAAGCGAAATTACCCCATCATAATCCGATCTGAATTTCATATATTCACATAGTAAGACTTCGATTGTTTTATTTCTTCCAAGCAAAATGAAGAAGATGAAATGAAGAAATCTAAAAAGATACTTATTAGATGGCGCATCGGATTACCGTTCTAGAATCAGAATCAGGTGTAGATCATATTCAGAAAATGGAAGTTGTTGTGGTGAGCGTAAAAATAAAATTGCTGACAAGAATTAGGATTAGTCGGATCTGAATTAAGCTGATCATAAAACTTATGAGGAATTCAGAAAGCAATATTGTTTGTTGATTAGAATCAGATTCTTAGTTGAAAGATTGATTGTGATTTAAAAAGCCATTTGCAAGGAAATCATAAATGAAGAAATTAACACTCGATCATTTTAGAATTCGTTTGATAGCAGGCGTAAAAATCAACTTTATTCAACTCTCTAGACTGCAATGACGATCATCATGAACTGTTCATATATTTTTAAAAATCTGAACGTTCATATGGTTGATACAAGGCGTAGATGAATCGATTAAAAGCTTTGATCTGAATTCAATAGGATTGCTGACAAGCAAAAAGTAGGGATTTTGTACGACTAAATTCAATAAACGTGGCTGGCATAGAATCTACTTTTACACTTCGCAAACATGGATTAAACATTTTATCGGTCACGAAACACTTGCAACAATTTGAGAATCTGATAAACTAAACGAGCTACTACAATAGCATCTCGCTAACCGTGTCAGGTCGGGAACGAAGCAGCACTACGTGGGCTCTGTTATGTGTAGTAGTTTTTTTATTAGCCAATTGTTCTGAATGTAGAAATACGTTCAGATTTTTTTATTTCAAAATCACCTGCCCTTTTTGCTTTCTCTCTTTTCCCATATAAACGATTGATCATCAGTAAGGTTGTCATTTCATAGGCGAAAAGAAAATCTTTGCGAGCAGGTTAACTTTATGTGTTCCGATGGATAATCGCTTATTAGCGATCTTTAAATGATGTAAAACAAGAAGTTATTTGAATAAGGGGATTGAATGCAGAAAAGAAAATGGCGTTCGAATATTCATTGCCTAATATTCACTTTTGTTTGATAAAATTTAATCAGATTATGAAAAACGAAAAAGAAAAATATATGCGCAGCGCACTACGTCTTGCAAAAAAAGCAGAAAGCTTAGATGAAGTTCCGGTAGGGGCTGTGATTGTACACAATGGAAAAATACTCGCAAAAGGTTGGAATCGCAGACAAACCAAACAAAGTTCTTTAGAGCACGCAGAGGTTATGGCGATCCAATCAGCATGCCGCAAATTGAAAAGCTGGCGTCTTGAAGGATGCGATTTATATGTGACTCTAGAACCATGCCCAATGTGCTCGGGTGCTATTATTCAAAGTAGAATTGAGAATGTTTACTTTGGTGCATTTGATCCAAAAGGCGGTGCAGTTGCATCTGTCGTTTTCCTTTTCGATCTTCCCCAATGGAATCATCATCCAAAGTGGGAAGGCGGCATTCTTGAAGAAGAGTGTTCAATGGTTTTAAAACAATTCTTCAAAAGAAAAAGAGAGTTAAAAAAACAAGAAAAAAAGCTCGCTAAAATCGAAGCTGATAAACAAGCAGAGATTCAAAAATAAATCTGTGATCAGATACAAGCTGATTTTGAATCATCATTCATAAGATGAGTGAACAAATTCAAAAACAAGAAATAAGGAGGTTTCAGGATGGCTTATCAAGCACTTTATCGAAAGTACAGGCCAGCTTCATTTGATGAAGTCGTAGGACAAAAGCATATTGTGCAAACACTGAAAAACGCGATTGCGAATCAACGAATTGCGCATGCGTATTTGTTTTGCGGACCACGTGGTACAGGGAAAACATCGATTGCGAAAATCTTTGCGCGGACGCTGAACTGTACTGGAGAGAATCCTCCATGCATGGAATGCGAAAACTGCAAGTTGTCTTTAGATGGAACTCACCCAGATATTATCGAAATTGACGCTGCCTCCAATAACGGTGTAGATGAAGTACGTGCTTTGATTGAACGTGTGAACTACTCACCAATGGAAGGTAAATACAAAATTTATATTATCGACGAGGTTCACATGATGACTTCGGGAGCATTTAACGCACTGTTAAAAACGATCGAAGAACCACCTGAACACGTCATCTTTATCTTTGCGACGACAGAACCTCATAAAGTATTGCCAACGATTTTATCTCGTTGCCAACGATATGATTTCTCAAAAGTTTCCAATCAAGATATCAAGGAACGTCTGGTTCAAATTTGTGGAAAAGAAAATGTGAATGCAGATGAAGATGCTTTGGAATTTATCGCGACGCTAGCCGATGGTGGAATGCGTGATGCGCTGTCTATTCTCGATCAGTGTATTGCATATGAACAAGATCACATCACGATTGATGCTGTACGAGAAATCTACGGTGTCGTTCAACCGAAAGAACTTGGAGAACTTGTTAGCAAGCTAAATCCAGAAGAAGCAAATCTAGCAATTGAACAGTTGAAGAAAATCGAAAGCCGCGGAATGGATATGAAAAGACTTTGTGCGGATCTGATTTCAATGTTCAAAGATTCCCTTCTCTTTGATATGGCTAAACAAACAGATCTGATTTCAGAACAGCGAAAAGAAATTCTATCCACGTATTTCATAAATCATCCTGTTCAGAAACGTATTCAGATTTTGAACGATTTAATGAATCTGTATAATCGCTTGGCATTCTCTTCAAATGTCATGGATTACATTGAGACAATCCTATTGAAAGCGGCATTATGGCAAGCACCTGCTCAAAATCCGATTGCATATGAAGTTCATCCGAATAATCAGATTCAATATGAAAAGAGATCTGATTCTTCGTATAAATCGGCACCTCAAACTACAAACGTGCCGAAAGTAACACCAAAATCGAACTTATCCAATTTATTCTGGAAATCTGATGTTTCACGTGAAACAACGAAAATGTCAGAAAAGCCTAAATCTGAATTCACATTTTCGGAAGATTTTTTGCTTAGCTTGTTAGTGGCAGGCAGCAAAGAGGAAAAAAATGCCGATATGTACAATATGAAGGATTTGGAAAAATATCGGAACGATCTGAAATATTCACGATTTGTCGCATCTTTGAATAAGTTCACTTATATCGCGGACGGAAAAGACTTTATGTTAATCGGGGTTCAAAATAAATTGGATCGCGATTTCATCAATGACATGCAAAACAGTATTGGCTATGAGACATTCACTAATGAAATTCTGAAAAAGCCAAAGAAGATCTTTGCGATCACGATTGAAGACGGAAAAAATCTGATTGGAGTATTCAAAAAACGCAGCATGGAGAAAACTCTGCCAGAGCCTGCGAAGATTGAATTAAATGAAGTTTTAAACGCAGATGATCTTCCAATCGAAGAACAGCTCTTAAAACGCTTTAAAGACCTTAAAATCGTTGATGACTAAGATGAACAATAGAAAACAAATCTTCTCCCCTTCCCTGCTCTAAATAAGGGTTTGGGCCTGATTTGCAAGAAAACATTGCTCAAAATCGTAGTGATCACGTAAAAACCTGAATAATCAGAAATAGAATAAGAAATATATATGATCAAAATTAAAATTCAGATCAAAACAAACAAAGATTTAAATTGAAAAAGAAGAAATCTGAACAATCAGATATTCACTCAAAACAAATAAGACAAAGAGAGGAGAAATAGAGATGTATCCAGTAAGTTTTGAGAACTTAGTTTTAGAATTACATAAGCTGCCTGGAGTCGGTATGAAAAGCGCAGAAAGAATGGCATTTGCGATCTTGGATTGGTCAGACGAACAGAAGAATCAATTTATTGAATCTCTGAATTCGATCACCAAAATCAGACGATGCAAAGTATGCGGAAATTTATCAGAATCTGAAATTTGTGAAATCTGCTCAGATGAAAGCAGAAATCATAATCAGATTTGCGTCGTACAAAACGAGAAAGATATTTATGCAATTGAAAATCTGCAAGAATATGAAGGCGTATATCACGTGCTGCATGGCGCTATTAATATTCATAAAGGGATTTTGCCTGATCAGCTGAATATCCCATCTTTAGAAAAACGCATTAACGAAGATACTGAAGAAATTATTCTGGCATTAGATCCAACAATGGAAGGTGAAACAACTGCGAAGTACATTAGCCGCTTATTAGAAGGAAAAGTACTCATCACTCGCCTTGCTTCAGGCATTCCTTTTGGTGGAAAACTCGATTATGCAGATACAAGAACTCTTTCTCAAGCCTTTAAAGGCAGAAGACAAGAAGATTAGACTGTAAAAACACACTAATATTCAAATAAATCATCTAAAATGTACAAATATGATCGATCACATGAATGAATATCAAGAAAAAGATCAAAATCTGAGCGATCACACGATCAAAAATCGAACAATATGACGATTCATACGAATCAAATAAACGGAAAGATGATCTAGAAGAGTGCATATTCTCCTAGATATGAATTTCCGTTTTTTTGTTTATTTAAAGATTTACGGTCGTTCAGAGGGAGTACGAGAAATATAAGAAAATCATATTTATTTGCATATGTTATAAATAGATTAATATTCACAATATGAGCAATCACATGAGTGAGAAATAAAATAAATGACATGGAGGGACGATCATCTGAAAATCAGAATGGAGCTATGAATTCGATTATGATTTTCAGTTTTATGTGAATTTAGCAATGTGATCATTCCTAGTATATTCATATTTTGAAAATTTCAAAAAATCGAAATTTTTCTGCAAAATATATGACTATTCATATCATATTTATAAAATATATGACGTTTCATAGGAATGGGAAATCCTAAAATATATAGATTCTGAAAATTATATGAATAGGCAGATTTACATGAAAACGGTATTTCTGAATTTAGATATTTATTCATAAAGTGAAAATAGTGCAGAATCTGCACATTATTCCAATCATGCGATTGGTCAGGTTTTTATTTCTTTACCTAAAAGGGAATTTTTTGAATAAAAAGTTTATTTGTGAGCATTCACAAGAAAGTCAGATAAAATTTTGAGCTAAAAAACGCGATACATTTAGTATAAATCGGAAATCTCTTCATGAATTAGGGACTGATATCGTTAACATATTTGCATTTGTTGTATCTGATCAATAAAATAATGGCATATGAATTTCCGCGGATTATCCGAAATCATTTTGAAAGTTCGCAAATGTATGGTAAAGTCTTAGGGCTTTTTGTATATAGAAAGGGTGATCGTTTTGACTGATAATAACTCACCAATCGATGTTTACTACGATATGGATATTGCCACGATCTGTCAGCACTTTAATAAATCTCGCAATACTGTAGATAAAGCCGTAGCTAAATTGGTCAGGCATTACCCTGACAAAGGTTGGAAATACAAAAATCCAGAAACAAAAAGGATTACTATTAAAGCTGAGGGTGTAGAAAAGCTATCTACTTATTTCAGAAAAGAAAAACATGAAGTATCCGCAGTAGAAACGGAATTGAGAATGGAAATCGAAAAGTTGAATGCTTTATTAGAAGAGAGAAATACTCAGATCGCCAATCTCGAAGTGCTTTATGCTGAAAAGCTGAAATTAGAATTAGAGAAAAATACCCAAACGTTCCTTTTAGAACAGAAAAACAAAGAAGAAGAAATTGCTCAAAAGGACAGCCAGATCTCGGAACAATCTGAACAAATCTCTGAACAATCAGACAAAATCAATGAGCAGTCAGAACAAATTTCGACTTTAGAATCTGAAAATCAGAAACTCAAAGAGCAGCAAGATCTGAACGATCAGATGAAAAATGAATTAGAAGCGAAAATTGCGGATTATCGCAAGCAAGAAGAAGAATACAACAACAAAGGTTTCTTCTATCGATTAACTCATAAATTTACTTTAAACTAAATCTGAAAATCAGATATTTTTTTCGCTTAAAATAAAAAGACGCTATATTCCAGTAATTGGACTGTAGCGTCTTTTTGTTTTGGCTTTTTGATCGGATCTCCAGGTCCTTAAAACAAACTTTTGAGCAACTTTAAAAATGAACCTAATTTAGCTAATTTGATTTCTGATCTTGAACTGCTCTAGCTAGTTTGCTTGGACAATTCTTTTTGAATTCGATATTTAAGGGGTTTAAAAGCGTATTAAAAGCTTCGATTGATGCACTATTTGATTTGTATTCATATTCGATCTCATAATCATCTGAATGTTGAAAATACGTATGATCTAAGCTGATTTCAGCTTCATTTGAATCATAAATCCAACGTTCTGTCTTGAATGAAGCAAGAGTTTGCAGATCGTTTGGCATTGGAATATACGATTGGATCCAATTGATATCTTCTTGTGATAACTCTTCTAGTGTATGAGCAGTTGTTTCTTTTTCATATTCAAATTTTGTGATCGCATCGAGCGGTTTTTTTATCGTTAAAATCCATTGATCATTTCCTTGTTCGCCAACGATTTGTCTGATTCTTAAAGCTATTCCTTGTGATTTATAAAATCCAGCTGGATTATCGTAATAAGTGTTGATTTGCGTACGAGGCTTTTGAAAATCAATTTGATTCAATAGCTGCATTGCTTGTTCCTTTGTTAGAAGGATCTTTAATTCACGTTCTTGATTGTTCATAATTCCTCCCAAAAGTTCATGTTCTTGTTTGTGAACTTACTCTATCAGATTCATTTACTCATTCAAAACACACGTTGTATTCGCTATCTCAAGCGGAAGCTCTATGACTATTTTATTCGAATTGATCGTTATCTTCTCCAAATTTTGAAATTGATCAAATTCGTATTAGAATGCAGAAAAGAAATCCAAATTATTGGATTGCAGTTGTAAAGGAAATGTTTGTATGAATCCAATCCATTTTTCAATTTATACACGCGATGATTCTTTCTCAAAACAAATCGGGACTGATATTAAAAATGTTTTAATCCAGCAATATCAAGACGTTTATTGTGAAGAATCTCCAAATATTGTCATTTGTATTGGTGGGGATGGAACGCTGCTTCGCGCGATCCATGCTTATGAAGATCAGCTCGAGAAAATTTCTTTTGTTGGCATTCATACCGGAACACTTGGCTTCTTTACCGATTATACGAAAAATGATTTCGAAGAATTTATTCATGATTTACATCACAATAAAGTTACGATCGAATCTTATCCTTTAATCGAAGCAGTCCTTGATGATGACGAATCCAAAGTCTATTCTGCATTAAACGAAATTCGTCTTGGGTCTTTTACAACAACAGTGGTTTACGACGTCTTTATCGACAACGAATACTTTGAATCGATCTGCAGTTCTGGTGTGAGTGTATCGACGCAAGCTGGCTCTACTGGCGCAAACCGCGCTTTGCATGGAGCAATTGTGGATAACGGTTTAGAGGTTATGGAACTGACCCAGATTATGCCAGTTTCTCACATTAACCAGCATTCAATGACGTCACCTTATATCTTGAAACGTGACCGTGTTGTTGATTTTTATGGAAAATCACTTGAACATTCCAACCTTTGTTACGATCACTTGGAAACAGGAAAACTCAAAGGTGTTAAAAAAGTCACGGTGCGTTTATCTAACCGTAAAGTCAATTTTGCCCGTTTTCGCCCTTACAGCTATCTGACAAGGCTGAAAAATTTATTTTAAATCAAGAGTGATTTTTAACTTAAAATCGATCTAATCAAATCGATACAAACGAATATTCAGATCAAGCATTTGTCTTTTCATCATTTCTAATGAGAAAGGATAAATGCTTTTTTCATATTTTGGACTTTAAATGGAAAAGAAAAGGCTGCGACAACTTGGATTGTCACAGCCTTTAAAATATGAAAATCAGATTTTTGTACCAAGCCGCTTCGCGGCAGTTCGCTAAAACCGAATGGAAAATCGTA
>JAUMZN010000001.1 GCA_030528085.1 Erysipelotrichaceae bacterium
AAAAAAGATCCTGTATCTATTCCAGCAATTGGATATACAGAAAAAGTTGAATCTGCAGTTTATCGTGCATACAACCCAAATAATGGTGAACACCTCTATACCGCAAATTATGATGAATTCAGAACGATCACAAATATCGGCTGGCATGATGAAGGTATTGCGTTCATGACTGAATCCGCAAAAGAAGGTCTTCCATTGTATCGTGTTTATAATCCAAATAGCGGATTACATCACTACACAATCGATGAAAACGAAAAAAATACGCTCGTTTCATTAGGATGGAAAGATGAAGATGTCACAATGTACACTTCCGCAAAACCACAATGCGCTGCAGTATTCCGTGTTTATAATCCTAATGGCGGACAACACCATTACACAAAAGATGCGAACGAAAGAAATGTTTTAGTCTCTTTAGGTTGGCAAGATGAAGGAATCGCATTCCGTACTGCTGAAATTCCTACAAAATAAATCTGAATCAAAAAAAGTTTGATTTGTGATGGTCTTAAAAACGCTTTAAATAAAGTGAATTAAAGAGATATCCAAACAATAAATATAAACAAACACCTGGCTGCAAGCACAAAATCAGCCAGGTGTTTTTGTATGCCATGTTTTGCAAGGCGGAAAACTGATCCGCCCTGTTTTCAATTTTGAATCGTGATTGTGCTGCGTTATTTTGTGGATCAGTTGAAAGTGTTATGAAAGTCATGCAATCGAGAGATGACATTGTTATGCTAAAGGAGTGAAATTAAACGGAATATTTCTTTGAGAACAAAGAGGCTTGTATGAAAAGACTTTATTTAATTGGCGGAACGATGGGTGTAGGAAAAACGACGGTCAGTCAATTGTTGAAAAAAGATTTGAATAATAGCGTATTTCTTGATGGAGATTGGTGTTGGGATGCAAGTCCATTTCAAGTGACGGATGAGACTAAGGCGATGGTCATCAACAATATTTGTTATATGTTGAATAATTTTATTCATTGTTCTGCGTATGAAAATATTATTTTTTGTTGGGTCATGCACGAGCAATCGATTATTGATCAAGTGATCAATGGTTTGGATCTAGAACAATGCGATGTGAAAACAATCTCGTTAATGGTCGATGAAACAGAGTTGTTGAATCGTCTAAAAGCAGATGTGGCAAATGGAGTCCGTAGTGTGGATGTCATTGAGCGCAGCGTGTCAAGAATTGCGATGTATCGAAATTTAGATACGATCAAAATTGATACAACCAATAAAACTGTCAGAGAAATTGCCGATGAAATTATGACGCTTTAATCATTCTCATTCAATAAAGAATTAGAACCTCGAAAGAAAGTGTTGCGATCGATAAGGAGCAAGGAATTATGTTACACAATGGCCTTTATGAACAAGTGATCAATCATGAACTAAAAAACGAGCTAGCGGATATTCCACAAGCCCGTAAAGCTATTGCGCCGATCGATCAAGCAGAAGCTTCTAAAGTTCTTTCGCAATATTTGGCAGATGTCGTCAAGATCGGCTTAGATCATGTTTTGGATCAAGGCGGCGATATTTCTGCGCAAATCGCTTTGACTAATCAAATTGTCGATCTCATTCAAAATACGACAAAAGAAGCTGACTTTGCGGCAATGAATGTGGATCAACAAGCAGAACAGTTATTTGCGCTTTTAAGTCAAAGTGATCCTCGTTTAGCAATCGGCAAAACGGCATCAGATTTAAGCAGACCCGAGACTTCGATTGCGCAAAGTTCTTTGTTTACTGGCGCAGTTCATGAGCCGCAAATGTATAGCGAACTGAAAAAAGAGATTGCTTCTGCGGATCGCATCGATATGTTGGTTTCGTTTATTAAGTGGAGTGGTTTGCGCTTGTTGATGGATGAACTGCGCGAATTTACACAAAATGGTGGCCAGTTGCGCATTATTACAACGTCTTATATGGGCGCAACGGATGCTAAAGCAATCGAAGAGTTAAGCAAGCTAGCCAATACAGAAATTAAAGTCAGCTATGATACAAAACGCACGCGCCTGCATGCTAAGACGTATGTGTTTTATCGCGATACTGGTTTTACAACAGCTTATGTTGGCTCGTCCAATCTTTCGAATGCCGCAATTTCAAGCGGCTTGGAATGGAACGTTAAAGTAACGAAGACAGATCTTCCAGAAACGATCGATAAGATTGCCGCAACGTTTGAAAGTTATTGGAACTCGAATGAGTTTGAATCTTATTTTGAAGATCAAAAAGAACGTCTTGCCCGTGCTTTGCATGCGGAAAAGTATTTTGGCACAAACGATGCAGCGCTCTATACGATGGACATTACGCCTTATTCTTATCAACAAGAAATTTTGGATCAGTTAGAGGCAGAACGCACAGTGCGGGGCAATATGCGCAATTTACTTGTTGCGGCAACAGGTACAGGGAAAACGGTCATTTCGGCATTGGACTATAAAAGATTTCGCAAACAAAATCCTAACAAGCCTTGCCGCTTGCTTTTTGTCGCGCAAAGGGAAGAAATCCTCAAACAGAGCATGTATACGTTTCGTGCGGTATTAAAAGATGCCAATTTTGGCGAAATGTTCGTTGGCAATTACAAGCCAGAATGTATCGACTATTTGTTTATGTCGATTCAAACGCTGAATTCACAAGATTTTACATCAAAAACGACAGCGGATTTTTATGATTACATCATTGTCGATGAATTCCACCATGCGGCAGCGCCTTCTTATCAAAAGCTGTTGTCTTATTATCAACCAAGCATTTTATTAGGCTTGACGGCAACTCCTGAGCGTATGGATGGCAAAAGCATTTTACCTTATTTCAACAATCGAATTGCGGCGGAGATCAGATTGCCAGAAGCGATTGATCGCAAATTATTATGTCCATTCCAATATTTTGGCGTGACCGATACGATCGATTTAGATTCGTTGAAATGGAGCGCAGGTGGTTATGATCGCGCTGAACTTTCTAATGTATATACGCAAAGCGGCGCCATGGCAAACCGGCGTGCGGATCTTGTTGTTTCAGCACTTTTGAAATACGTGACAGATATTGATGAAGTCAAAGGATTAGGATTTTGCGTTTCAATTGAACATGCCAAATTTATGTGTGGCTATTTCAACGAACACCATATTCCGTCAATCTATTTAACGGGTAAATCGCCAGAACAAGAAAGAAATAGTGCGAAGAAACGTTTAGTCGATGGCGAAGTGCGCTTTATTTTCGTTGTCGATTTGTATAACGAAGGAGTCGATATTCCTGAAGTCAACACGGTGCTGTTTTTGCGTCCAACTGAATCATTAACGGTATTTTTACAGCAGTTAGGACGTGGTTTACGTTTAGCGGAAGATAAAGAATGTTTAACTGTTCTCGATTTTATTGGCCAAGCGAATAAAAAATATAATTTTGAAGATAAGTTTGCGGCACTGCTTTCCAATACGAGCCGCAGTGTGAGCCGTGAAATCAAAGAAGGATTTGTTTCGGTTCCAAAAGGCTGTTATATCCAACTCGAGAAAAAAGCGTCTAAATATATTTTGGATAATATTCGCGCTTCTTATGGCAATACCGCTGGATTAGTCATGCGTATCGCTAGCTTTAAAGAGGATACCGACTTAAAACTCACACTTGCTAATTTTCTGAATTATTATCACTTAGATCTACGAACGATTTATAAGTTTTCTAGCTTTTCGCGTTTATGTGCAAGAGCTGAAGTGATTGATAATTTTGAAGAACCTTTAGAAACGATCATGACGAAAGCATTTGCGCGCTTTGCGATTATCGATTCGCGCCGCTGGATCTCGTTTTTATTGGATATTTTGCCGCAATTAAAAACGATCGATTGTATGAAGTTTAAAGATGAACAAAAGCGAATGATGCAGATGTTTTATGTCACGATTTGGGGTAAAGCCATTGAGGATTGGCAAGATCAAGAAGTAATCCATCATCTTCATGAACTTGCCGACTGCAAAGTTTTATTAGATGAACTGATTAGTTTGTTGGAATATCGCTATGGACAAATCGACTTTATCGATGAGCGCGTTGAGTTAGGATTTGATTGTCCACTTGATTTGCATTGCACGTATACGCGCAATCAATTATTAGTCGCAATGGACTTTTTAAAACCGGCAACGGTTCGTGAAGGGGTCAAATGGTTGCCTAAACAAAAATTGGATGTATTTTTTGTGACTTTGAATAAATCGGATAAAGATTATTCGCCAACGACGATGTATAACGACTATTCGATTAACGAAAGTTTATTCCATTGGCAAAGCCAAAGTACAACGGCAGAAAATTCACCTACCGGCCAGCGCTATATCCATCATCAAGAGCGCGACAGCAAAGTTCTTTTATTCGTCCGTGAATTTAAAACAGATCGCATCAGTGGTGGAGCTGAAGCTTACACGTATTTAGGTCTTGCTAATTATGTTAAACATCAAGGCTCGAAGCCGATGAATATTACTTGGCAATTAGAGCGACCAATTCCCGCCAAGTTTTTAAAGAAAACTAATAAGTTAATGGTTGGCTAGAGTTTGATTCTCATTTTTAAATGGAAAAGAAACGTTTATACAATTTTGACACTTGGTTAAATCTTCTATGATTTGCCAAGTGTTTTTCTATGTTGAGGATCGCATACAAAAAGGACTGCGCTTGCAGTCCTGAAGTTTTTAAATTCAATGATGTCATATTAGATATAAAGCAGAATGCCCCAAAGGAAAATTAAGGAAGCAGCCGCAATCATTAAATGCCAAATGAAATGACAATACGGTTTCTTTTTCGAATAGAAGATGGCACCGATTGTGTAACATAAACCACCTGCTAATAAATAAAAGACGAAATTCCATCCTGTTTGCCCAATGATAATCGGTAAAACAAGAACCGCTAACCAACCCATGGACATATAGAGGACCATGGAAATCGCAGGATGAGAATATTTAGAAATACTTTTAAGCAGGATTCCGACGATGGCAAGCAACCATTCAACAGCTAAAACGATTTTCAACATGTAATGATCGACAATCCCTAAACAAATTGGGGTATATGTTCCTGCAATCGCTAAAACAATGGAGATATGATCGAGCTTACGGAACACGAGTTTC
This sequence comes from Erysipelotrichaceae bacterium, assembly GCA_030528085.1. Classification (GTDB taxonomy): domain Bacteria; phylum Bacillota_I; class Bacilli_A; order Erysipelotrichales; family Erysipelotrichaceae; genus Allobaculum. The sequence continues at coordinate 5,072 of JAUMZN010000001.1, forward strand.
CACTTTGTGTCATAAGGCATGATGTGATAAAGGCAGCTGCCGCCAAACATAGCGACCATACAAATGCCATAAATCCCCATGCCAACTACGCCAATCCAACCATCTTGCAAGTAGCCATAGACGGAAAGAAAGGGCAGGGCAAATAGATAAAGAAACATCATGACGCCATGACTCACTGCATTGCCGACTTCTTCATGAAAAGTTAAATGATACGTGTTTTTCATCAACTGTGGTTGATGTGATGATTGATGAATTGTCTTTTCCATACAAATCCTTCTTTCTAGTATTTATTATAATGACATCTAGTTATTAAAACTAGATATATGACTAAGAATGATCAATTCACATGAAGTATAGAACTTTGCATCATCTCTATCATGACACGATCAGCTAAGAGTGGAAATTAAGATGCTAAATAAATCGTGATGATTGAGTAATCTCTATAAAAATAGAAAAGTTTAGTACATCTTTGATTGGAAAATAACGAAAGATTGATGCTCGACATTCAGAAATTGGAAACGATCTAAACTGAGTGATCCATCGTTTTCAAATCAAATTTGGCAAATAAGCATCAACGTGAGAAAATAACAAAACGAATCCAAAAAAAACGAGGATTTCTTCCATGCCCATTTATATTCAATATGAGCAGGGAAAGAACTGTTTGTGGATTTGATAACAGAACAGAAAGGAAGAGCCTGGATGTTTTTAAAACGAATTGAACTATCCGGATTTAAAAGTTTTGCGAATAAAACTGTGATTCAATTTGATCAGCCATTAACCGGGATTGTCGGTCCAAATGGTTGCGGTAAGAGTAATATCACAGATGCGATCCGTTGGGTATTAGGGGAACAATCCGCAAAAGCATTACGATCCGGCCAATCTTTAGGAGATATTATCTTTGCGGGATCAGAGTCGAAAAAAGCCGTCAATATGGCAAAGGCAACACTCGTCTTTGATAATACGCAAAAAATATTTGATTCACCTTATGACGAAATTGAAATCACGAGACAAATTTCGCGGGGAGCTTCAGAAATCTCCAACTATATTAATAAAACGCCATGCCGTTTGAAGGATATCCAAGACTTAGTCATGGATACCGGTCTTGGCCGCGATTCATTATCGATTATTTCGCAAGGAAACATTTCTTCTTTTGCGGATGCCAAACCAGAAGATCGCCGCTTGTTGTTTGAAGAAGCAGCAGGGGTTGCTAAGTATAAAAAACGCAAAAAGGTGTCGCTTGCCAAGTTGGAAAATGTCAAAAACAACTTAGATCGCGTTCAAGATTTAATTGATACGCATAAAGAGCAAGTCGATGTTTTAGAAGATCAAGCAAAAGATGCCTTGAAATATATTGAAGCCAAAGAAGAACTCGCTTCGATTGAAATTTCCGTTTTAGCGATTCGCATTGGCGAATTGAAAGAGCAAGAACTTTCGATTCGCAAAGATCTTGATCAATTGAAATATCAACTCGTCCAACAAGAGGCATCGAGCCAAAAAGCAGATGATGAATTAGAAACATTATCGAAACGCATTTTGGAACTCGATGGTCAATTAGCAAGAATGCAGCGCGAAAAATCGCAATGCATGGAAGAGTCGATGCAGCTGCAAAAACAAAAAGCAATTTTAGATGAACGCCGTAAAAACTTGTTGTCGAGTGAAGATGAACAAGCAAGACGCCAATCTTTAATTGAACTATTTGGCGAAGCAAAGTTCGAATATGAAGATCGCCGCAATCGTTTAAATCAAGCAATCGTCTCTTTACAGGGAAAAGAATCCCAACAAACTAAAGCGCGCAATGAATTACTCGGCTATGAAAGTCGTCGACAATTGCTGCAAAGTGAATTGCATCATTTAGAAAATGAATTAGCCGGGATCGAATCACGAATTGCCCATCCACCTTATCGCAACCATGGTGTGCAAGCAGTGATGAAAAACCAAGATCGACTTGCCGGTATTCATGGTTTAGTCAGCGAACTATTAGAATGCGATGATGAATATTTATCCGCGATCACGACAGCGTTATCGAGCGCATCAGAACAAATCGTTGTCGATAACGAAGGATGTGCTAGAGCAGCAATTAACTGGTTAAAACGTTCGCAAAGCGGCCGCGCAACCTTCTTGCCGCTTAGCGTTTGTAAAGCAAGAACACTAGCCGATTGGCAACAACAAATCGCGAAACAAGCACCAGGGATTTTAGGGTTGGCAAGTGATTTTGTGCGCTGCCTCGATGTGTATGAGCCATTAAAAATGCGCTTATTAGGTTCGATTTTAGTCGCCCGCGATTTGGAATGCGCTAACGATGCCGCAAGAAAACTCAAACAAAGCGTCAAAATCGTTACCCTTGGCGGCGATGTCGTTCATGCCGGTGGGGCAATGACAGGTGGTTCGCAACGCCAGCAATCGAATCCAATTCCTGCTTTGAAAAAAGAAAAAGCTCGCTTAGAAGAAGCGATCCAACAAAAACAATATGACTTGCAAGATATGCAAGAAAAGATCGGACTTTTGACACGCCAAGTCGAACAATTGACCAATGAAGTGATGCAAAGCCGTATTGAAAAAGAAAAACTCGATAACTTTGTCCAAGTTAAACGCGAAAAATATCAAAGCTTGCAAGTGCAGATTTCGCAACTTGAATTATCCGCAAAAGAAAATGAAGAAACGCGAAATCAAGCCAATGCTCAAAATGGCTTAATTGCCAGATTGTCCCAACTCCATCAGCGCATGGATGAAATTGAAGGCGAAATCACGCGTTTAAGTGCGCAAAAACAACAATGTTCAACGCGCAATAGTGAATTGAGCGACATTTTGCGTACAAGTCGCCGCGAACAAAATGCATTAAACAGCACGATTCAACAAAAAGAATTAGAACTTGCCCGCATTGAAACGCGCTTAGAACAAAATCTAACCCGTTTGTCGGCAGATTATGCATTAACGTATGAAGCAGCTTTAGAACAGAAAAAAGAAGTCGATGTGCAAGCAGCGGATAGCCGCATTAAAACGCTGCGCAAAACGATTTCTTCTTTAGGTAATGTCAATTTAGCAGCGCCAGATCAATTAAAAGAAATTAAAGAAAAATATGACTTTTTAGTCGGTCAAAAAGAAGAGCTCGAACAAGCAAGCAAACAAATTCTCGATGCCGTCGATGAAATGGATCAGACAATGACGGTGCAATTTGAAGAGATGTTTAATCGGATCAACGATTGTTTAGATGAAGTATTTAAAGCGATGTTTGGCGGGGGTAAAGCAAAACTCGTTTTATGCGATCCAAACGATTTATTGAATACCGGAGTCGATGTCGATGTGCAGCCGCCAGGAAAAGCCGTCAAAAACTTGTCGACTTTCTCAGGGGGAGAAAAAGCATTAATTGCGATATCTGTACTGTTTGCTATATTAAAAGCAAGAACAGTTCCTCTATGCATTTTTGATGAAGTCGAGGCGGCGCTTGACCAAGCAAACGTTGAACGCTTTGCTAAATATCTATCGAATTTTAAAGATCAATCCCAATTTATTACCGTTACGCATCGTCCAGGAACGATGGAACAATGCGATACGTTATATGGTGTGACGATGCAACAAGATGGGGTTAGCCAAGTTTTGAAAGTCATGCTCAAAGATGCAGCAGAAATGAGTAAGTAGGTGAATAAATATGGCTTTTTTTGAAAAGATAAAACAGAAATTTGTTCGTTCGCAAGATAAAGATAAATATTTATCCGGACTTTCCAAAAGCCGCAAAAGTTTTGGAGACCGCATTCGTGCGCTGTCCAATTCTTTCCATGGCGTAACGGATGAATTATTAGAAGAAATCATGATCATTCTTCTCGAAAGCGATATGGGCATTCATACTGCCCAAAAAGTCGTTGAACTTTTTGAAGAACGATCCAAAGAAATCAAAAACTACGATTCGATGGAAGATTACTTAATCTCGATTCTTTATGATTTCTACGATCCAGCAAAAGATGAAGATTGGTCTTTGCAAGAAGATGGTCCAACAGTCATCATGATGGTCGGCGTCAATGGTTCTGGCAAAACGACAACAACCGCAAAATTAATCAACTATTTCCAAGAACAAGGCAAAAAACCAGTCGTTGCGGCAGCTGATACATTCCGTGCCGGGGCAGTGGATCAAATTGAAATTTGGGCGGATCGTTTAAATGCGCCATGTGTTGCGGGAAAAGAAAAACAAGATCCAGCTAGCGTGATTGTCGATGGCTGCAAATATGCGAAAGAACACGACATGGATGTCTTGATTTGCGATACAGCAGGACGTCTGCAAAATAAGACCAACTTAATGCGCGAATTAGAAAAAATGAGCCGTGTCGCTGGCAAACAAATCGAAGGTGCACCTCATGAAACTTGGCTCGTACTCGATGCGACAACTGGTCAAAACGGAATTAGCCAAGCAAAAGAATTTATGGAAGTTACGCCAGTATCGGGCATTATTTTGACGAAGATGGACGGAACCGCAAAAGGTGGTGTCGTTTTAGCGATTCGTGATCAATTAGGATTGCCAGTGCGCTTTTTAGGACTTGGTGAAAAACCAGCTGACTTGCGTCCATTTGATTTATCGACTTATTTAATTGGCATCACAAAAGGTTTGGAAGAAGAATGATTTCGCATATTCAAGCCAACTTGTTGCTCGATCAATACGAAGCGTTTTTATCCCCACGCCAACAAGAAGTATTAGAACTTTACTTTCAAGAAGATCTTTCTTTAAAAGAAATTCAAGAAAATCTAAATATTTCAAAAGCGGCAGTTTACGATGCTTTAAAAAAAGGTGTAGCGATTATGGAAGATTTTGAATCCAAGCTGCATTTGATCGAAAAACAAAATGTATTGCGCCAATTTTTAAAAGAACATCCAGAATATACAGAACAACTCGGTAGTCTATTTGATTAGACTACCTTTTTTAGTGCATTTGTTAGGATGACTATTTGGACTAAACAAGAATTTGGATTTTGTTTTATGTTTGAAGATCCATACGAGTATGTGGTGCATTACATAAAGTAGCAGGGTAGAAATAAAGATTTTTAAAATTGTTTGTTAAATCAACAATTTAACAGAAAAAGGTGTATTTTGTATCTGTTCAATATTGAAGAATGCGTAAAGATGATTCATAAAGCGCATTCAAAACGGACAATGCAAGTTATAATTAAAGAAAAGGAGAAAGTTATGGAAAACAATTATCCACATTTATTTTCGCCAATTCAAATTGGCAACAAAGTCGCAAAAAACCGCATTTTTATGCCTCCTCTCTCTACGAACTTAGGTGATCATGGCTATGTCACGGATGAGTTAGTAGAACACTATAAAGCAAGAGCAAAAGGCGGCGTCGGTTTATTTGTGACCGAAGTTGTAACCGTCGAACCAACTTATGTTTATTTACCTGGCGATATGTCAATCTATGATGATTCATTCATCGAAGGTTGGAAAAAACTAGTGGATGGTGTCCATGAATATGGTGCACTCATCTTGCCACAGTTATTCCATCCTGCTTATATGGCATTCCCAATTCCGGGCACACCACGCTTAATCGCCCCATCTTTTGTTGGTCCATACTATGCAAAAGAAGCACCACGTCCTGTGACAAAAGAAGAATTAAAAGTCATTATCCATCAGTTTGGTCAAGCTGCTTTACGTGTGAAAAAAGCAGGTGGGGATGGTGTTGAAATCCACGCTGCTCATGCCCATGGCTTATTAGGTGGCTTCTTATCGCCACTTTACAATAAGCGAACAGATGAATACGGCGGTGATATTCATGGTCGTTTGCGATTGACTTTAGAAGTCATTGAAGAAGTTCGTAAAGTTTGCGGACCTGATTTCATCATCGATGTCCGTATTTCTGGTGATGAATATACAGATGGCGGATTGAACATCAACGACATGATTTATGTTTCTAAACAACTTGAAAAAGCTGGCGTTGACATGCTTCATGTTTCTGGCGGAACAACAATTGCCCGCGGAAGTTCAATTCCAGCTCCAGGAACAAAAATGGGATCTCACTCGGCATTGTCTGAAGAAATCAAAAAACACGTCCATATTCCTGTGGCAACAGTTGGCCGCATCGTAGAACCATGGCTTGCTGAAGAATTAATCGCCAATGGCAAAGCAGATGCCTGCATGATTGGTCGCGCTAATCTTTGCGATCCAGAATTTGCCAATAAAGCAAAAGAAGGCAGAGAAGATGAAATTCGTCCATGCATCGGCTGCTTGCGTTGCTTAAATGGCATCATGTTTGGCAAGCGAGTTTCTTGTACAATCAATCCTTCATTCGAATTAGAAAATGAAGATACTTTACAAGAAGCACCAGTCAAGAAAAATGTTTTAGTCATCGGTGGAGGCGTTGCCGGTATGGAAGCTGCTTATGTAGCCCATAAAAAAGGTCACCATGTTGTTTTATGTGAAAAAGAAGATGAACTTGGTGGTTTGACTCGTTTAGCTGCCGTGCCAATTGGCAAGCAAGATTTAACAAAAGTCATTCAATTCATGAAACGCCGATTAGAACGCAATGGAATTGATGTTCGCTTGGATTGTCCAGTAACTTCAGAAATGTTAGCAAATGAATTTAAAGATTATGAAGTGATCGCATCAAGTGGCGCAAAACCAGTTGTGATCAACGCTTTTAATTCATTTAAACAAACGATGACAGCCGATGATATTTTAGCTGGTCGTGCATTCCCAGGTAGAAATATTGTGATCTTAGGTGGCGGCAGTGTGGGCTGCGAAACGGCAGATTACTTGGCTCCAATTGTCAATGACCGCTTCCCACGCAACCGTGTCATTACAGTCATTGAAATGATGGACGAAGTGATGATGAAAGAAAGTGGACCTGGCAGATCCCTTCTTGTTCAGCGCATGATGGCTAAAGGAATCAATATGATTTGTAAAGCAAAAGTCGATCGCGTAGAAGAAGATAAAATCTACTACACACAAAATGATGTGCAACATGTCATTGATGATGCAGATACATTAGTCTTTGCGACAGGATATCGTAGTGATCCAACAATCGAAGATATGCTCAAAGAAGCAGGAAATCCATATCATTTGATCGGAGATGCAAAACAAGCACGCACGATTAAAGATGCAATCTTCGAAGGATATGATGTCGCAAAACAAATTTAATGATGGAGAAAAAATATGAAATTATTAGATGAAAGCAAAGTCGGCAATCTGACTTTGAAAAACAGAATTATGTTTCCCCCTTTAACAACAGGCTATGAAGAAAGAGATGGCTCAATTGGCGAAAGAAGTTTTAATTTCTATACACGCCTAGCAAAAGGTGGGGCTGCATATGTTGTTTTAGGTGACGTTGCTCCAGTTAATACCGCTTCACCAACGCCAAAACTTTGCGATGATCGCCAAATCCCTTCTTTTAAAAAATTAGCGGATGCGATGCATGAATACGACTGCAAAGTCGCATTGCAGCTATTCCATCCAGAATATGATGTTCCAGGTGTCGGTAAGCTCATTATGGAATCAAGAATGGCCATGATGGCAGCCCAAAAAGCAAAAGAAGCAGGCGACATGGCAACATTTGGCGCAAAGATGGCCGAATCAAAAGAGAAAAGCGATGCCGCTTATGCTAAATTGCACCACGATATGAATTATTTCGTAACGGAAGCAACTCAAGAACAATTAGATGCGATTAAAGATGCCATTGCCCAAAGCGCAAGACGCGCGATGGAAGCAGGTATTGATGCGATCGAAGTTCATGGGGACCGTTTATTAGGCTCATTATGCTCAACCCGTTTAAATCATCGTACTGACCACTACGGCGGAAGCTTAGAAAATCGTACGCGCTATGCATTAGAAGTCGTTGCCGCAATTAAAGAAGCAGCACCAACAATGATGGTGGAATATAAATTGCCATTTATTACAAAAAATGCGGATGGCAGCGATCGCGGTAAAGGCGGTTTAGATGAAGAAGATGGCATCGAATTCGCAAAAATGTTAGAAAAAGCAGGCGTCGATATGATCCAAGTTGCCCAAGCGAACCATACCGGAAATATGGGGGATACGATTCCACCAATGGGCACTGTTCCTTATAACTGGACATTGCCAATTTGTCGAAAAGTAAAAGCAGCCGTCAATATTCCTGTCGCAACAGTTGGTCGAGTAGTGACATTAGATAATGCGGAAACGATCTTAAATGATGGTGATGCGGATATCATTGGATTTGGCCGCTCATTACTGGCAGATCCAGATATCGCGCTAAAAGCAGCGCGCAATGAACCAATTCGTGAATGCTTGAACTGCAACAAAGGATGCGTCGATGCCATTCAAGGACGTCGCTACATTTCTTGTATTTTGAATGCTGAAAATGGCGATGAAGGGACAATTTTCATCAAACCAGCTGCAGAAAAGAAAAATGTTGTGATTGTTGGAGCTGGTATTGCCGGTCTTGAAGCAGCTAGAGTTGCCGCTATTCGTGGACATCATGTGGATCTTTATGAAAAAGAAGATCACATCGGCGGACAAATCAACATTGCCGCTAAACCACCAAGAAAAAATGAAATTTTACGTTCAATCGAATACTTCGAAAAAATTCTGCCAACACTTGGCGTGAACATCCACCTCAATAGCGAATGCACAAAAGAAATCATGAATGCTGCAGATGCAGTGATTTGTGCAATTGGTGCTCACGATTTTGCATTGCCAATTCCAGGAGCTGATGGCAAAAACGTCGTTTCAAGCTGGGATGTATTAGCTGGCAAAGTAGATGTGAAAGGACATTGTGCAGTCATTGGCGGTGGCCTTGTTGGAACAGAAACAGCTGAATTCTTATTAGAACAAGGATGCCAAGTTTCCATTATTGAAATGATGGATAAAATTGCCAACGGTGAATCCGCAACGATTTTGCCAATCATCATGCACGATTTTAAAGATCATGATGTCAAACAATACGTCAATACGAAAGTAAACCGCATCGAAGGCAATACAATCCATGCCACAAATACAGCAGACAATACTGATCTAGAAATCGAATGTGATATGGTCGTTATGGCTGTTGGATCCAAGAAAAATACATTGGATGTTGAAGGTGTAGAAACACCAATTTGTTATGTCGGCGATTGCTCTGGGGAAAGAACTGCAAGCATTGCTGAAGCAGTTCGCTCTGGCTATCATGCCGCAAATGAAATTTAAGGTTTCATTTTAATTTGATCTAAATACAAAGATGTCTAGTTTGGTCTTGCTAGACATCTTTTTTCGCTTTTTGACAAAATTGAAACCCAAAAATGATTTGATCAATAGTATCAAATACGTGAATAAAATCACGAATTCGAGATTGTGAATGAATTATTTTCATGAACAATGAAATCGATTCGCTTATAGTTTTTCAAAAAGAGTGCACACGAACAGATTGTTTAAAAATCGACTAAATTTCACAAGAAAAGAATAGGAAAATTTGGTCAGATCATGAAATAGCGGTAAACTGTTTACGAACAAAATAGAAGAAGAGGAGTATTTAAAGAGTTATGGCTATTGTTATGTCCGTTAATGCCGGAAGTTCATCCTTGAAATTTCAGGTTTACGAAATGCCAGAAGAAAAAGTTTTGGCAAAAGGTTTAGTAGAAAGAATCGGTCTTACTGACGGTGTTTTCACAATTAAAATCAATGGTGAAAAATTCAGCGAAACTACAGATATCCCAAATCATGAAGTCGCTGTTCAAATGTTAATCGACAATTTATTAAAACATCACGTTGTTAGCGATTTAGCTGATATTAAAGCAGTTGGACACCGCTTAGTCCACGGTGGTGAATTCTATGCAGATTCCGTTGTTGCGACAGCAGATGCAGTCGCAAAAGTTGAAGAATGCATCCCTCTAGCACCATTGCACAACCCAGCTGGATTAACTGGATACCGTACATTTGACAAAGCACTTCCAAATGCAGTGCACACATTCGTTTTCGATACAGCATTCCATCAAACGATGCCAGCTGAAAGCTATATCTATCCAATTCCTTACGAATATTATGAAAAAGATCATATCCGTCGTTATGGTTTCCACGGTACAAGCCACAGATATTTAACATTACGTTTAGCTGAAATGTTAAATAAAAAACCAGAAGAAATGAACATGATCACTTGCCACTTAGGAAATGGCGCTTCCATCACAGCAATCAAAAACGGTAAATCCTTCAAAACATCTATGGGATTAACACCACTTGCAGGGGTGATGATGGGTACACGTTCTGGTGATATCGACCCAGCAATTCCAGGTGTATTAATGGAAAAATATGGCTACACAGCTAAAGAAATGGATGACATTTTAAATAAAAAATCGGGATTACTCGGTGTTTCCGGCATTTCAAGCGACAGCCGTGACATTGAAAACGCAGTTGAAGAAGGCAACGAACGTGCAATCTTAACTCGTGATTTATTCAATGCACGTGTTATTGAAACTGTAGCAGGTTACTACGGCTTAATGGGTGGGGCTGATGCCATCGTATTTGCGGGTGGTATCGGTGAAAACGCACCAGACGCTCGTGCTGCTATTATTGATGGCTTAAGCGTACTTGGTGTTGAATTAGACCGCGAAGTAAACAACTGCCGTGGAAAAGAAGTTAAAATTTCTACTCCAGAATCCAAAATTGCAGTTTATGTCATCCCAACAGATGAAGAAGTTATGTTAGCTCGTGACGCTTATAAAAATTTACAAAATGCATAATTTTGAAATTTTCAAACAACTATTAGCCGCAATCGAAGCTGCACCAATCATCACGCTGTTTCGTCACGTCAATCCTGATCCCGATGCCTATGGATCACAACTCGCTTTAAAAGAGTGGATTCAATATGCCTATCCAAATAAGCAAGTCTATGCATTAGGAGAAGGTGAACGCAGTAGTGAAATGGATGAAGTTGACGATCAAACAATCGCTAATTCTTTAGCGATTGTGACTGACACCGCAAATCGTGAACGAATTGATGATCAGCGTTATACACTCGCAAAACAAATTGCGCGCATCGACCATCATCTTCGCGTAGATGATTTTGGTGACCTCGATTTAGTTGAAGTCAGCGCATCGGCTACTTGTGAAATCCAAGCTTTGATGTTTAAACAAGCCGGTCTGACCATTGGTCAAAAAGCTGCCCAAGAACTGCTGCAAGGATTAATGGCAGACTCACAACGATTTACGATCACAACCGTTCGTGCGCAATCGTTTGAAGCTGCTGCATGGTTGATGGAACAACAAGCAAACCCTCAGCAAGCCGCTAAATTCTTGTTTAGCAGAGATTATTCAACATTTGAAATCTCCGCTTTGATCGCTAATCAGGCAGTGAAAAGAGGAGCTTTCTTATTCAGCGTGTTGAGTCAGAAAGATTATTTATCTCGTGGTGTCTCTTTTGAAACCGCAAAAAGCCAAGTCAATGCTTTAAACAACATCAAAGGCATTATGATTTGGGCATTGTTTACCCAACAGCCTGATGGCCTATATTCAGCATCACTTCGTTCAGCGAAAGTAGCAATTAATGAACTCGCCAATCAATATGGTGGCGGCGGTCATCAACAAGCATGTGGTATCAAAAACTTAGATGTGCGCCAGCTTACTTCTTTAATCGAACAGCTTGAACAACTTGCTCAAAGCGAAATGTAAAATAGATTTATTCTCTCCAGGTTAAGTTAACTTGGAGAGTTTTTTTGTCTGTGGACATTACTAATTTTTTGATGAAGTATTGGAGGAGTTTTGTATTCGTTTGATTGATAAAAAAGCGAGGACCCAATGAAGTGATGACAGATTGATAGAAGTTGATGCTTCAGGTATCACCTATATGGAAATACAGTCAGAAAACAACAAATTAAGAATGTTATTTCAGTATGAAAATTACGAAAAAACATAATCAAAAAAGCAGAGGAGAATCACAATTTCACGATTCTCTTCTGCCTTTTTTTATATGAAAAAACTCTAATTTTTACGATTCCTATGCGCCATAATTCAAGTCTTAATAGGACTAAAAATAATTGACAAAGTATGCGGGGGGGGGTAGATTGAAATTAAATATTCAAGACGTAAACCAAGTGTTGAATACTAAAAGAAAGAAGGGATAAATATGAAAACAAAACACAAAAAATTGAGTTTACTCTTATCACTTAGCATGCTTATGAGCGTATCACCAACGATGGTATTCGCGGAAGATTTTACTTCGGAAGAGGTATTGACAGAGAATGCTGCAGATCATTTTGCGGCGAATGAGGAGATCGGACGCCCTATCCCAGACGATGTACCCGTTGTTTATGATGTAGAAGAGGACGAATTATCCGTTGTGGCAGAACCTCCTTATCTTGGGTCAGGGACACAGAATGATCCTTATATTGTAGACATTGCTACCGACGGCGACTTTAAAGCATTTAGAACATGGTGTGAAGTATATCGTGATAACCGTTATTTTAAAGTTACTTTGAAGGACAATCTTGATCTTAGTTCACTTACCCCACCTAGTGAGTGGAAGGGATACTTGAATTTCTTTATGGGAACATTTGATGGTGGTGGATTCACGATCAGTGGTATCCCTGAGAACTGTTATTTGTTCTACCAAATCCACAATGCTGATATTGGCAACTTTAAGCTGGATTTGAATGGAGTTGCTGGATCACTGATGTATTATACATTCCGCATCAATAAAAGAGATGGAAGCATTGAATGGGGTAAAAACAGACTGCATGATATTGACGTAGTTTCAGATACCACGATCCAGCTTGCTGGCAATAATCAAGCAAACTATGCGCCATTTATGTTTGCTGCAGGTTCTTATTTCACTATGCAGAACTGCAATAACTATGCAAATATTAGCGGCGATACTTACGCTGCAGTATTCTCAGGATATTATCCACTACCTGCTACTGGTTATCCATCGGATAGTTACTTTAAGTTCATTGATTGTGAAAATCATGGCGATGTTACTCTCCGATATGCTGGTTTGTTCTTTGGTAATCCTACTGGACTTCGTGCAGATCGTAATATCACTTTCGAAGGTGTAAAGAATTATGGTGCAATCCGTGGCATTGAATCCTCACACTTCTTTAGTTCTGATGCAGGTGCCAATGACTACTTCACTGGTACAGGTTATTTCAGTGAGCAAGAAAATTTTTTGGACCCAAAGGATGAAAAAGGAAATTTCACCACTGAAAATAATCCAATGCGACAGAAATGTGAAGGCGATTGTGTTCGCAAAGATCCTCATTATGGGACTTTATTCAAGAATCAAGAGGTTTCTGGTTTAAAGGTTCGACTCTCTTCTGATGGAAAAGGCTATCAAGTGATTGTACCTGAAAACGCAAATCCAAATTATAAATATATTGTTAATGCATATTGTTATGTTTCTATATTTTTGATCCAGAAGGACTCAGATAATAATGAAATTTTGGTTCCTGATGGGACTACGCGTATCACAATGTCTGAAGAAGTTACGGTTGGCAACCAATACACCACTTCTAGAGTAAAAAACGCTAAACTTCACAACGATCCGACGTTACCTATTGGAATGCCTGCTGGTTGTCGAATTTTAGATTTGTCTCAATGTTTGTATTTCTGTCCAACGTCTGGTCAAAATTATGGCTATTGGATAAATTCTAACGATGTTTACAATGGGACTCATCGTATCTATGTCAGTCATAATCAAGAACCAAGCTCTATGGATTGGTCTGTTTATGTCTCTGTTTATGAAGGAAATAAATTGGTTGATATTGCTGTTCTCGATCGACAGGAAGTGACTCAATAATGAAGAATAAATTTTGCAATAGATTTACTGCAGTAGGGCTAGCAGTGCTGATGTGCAGCTATAATGTACTATCTAGTTCTACAGCACAAGCAATACCAATACAGAACAGAGGTGGAAATTATATTCTTGCTCCATTGACAGATACAAAGTACTATGATTGGATGGGTGAAAAAATCTGGAAGGCCGGCGACTCAATCACAGATCAATATTTTCTTGTGTGTAATAATTTTGGTGAAATTTACGATGTATTTGCGGACCCTGGAAAGTATAAATACAATGAAGAAACTTATGAAGGTATAGACATGTACAAGGATCCGGATTTGCAAACTTGTGCCTTTGACAAAACGAGTTCCTTTGCCATGATGATTGCAGATAAGAATAATACTTCGGTTGATCTTAGTAAGAAACTCGAAATTAATGATCGGTATGCACAGGTCGGTACATTTAATGTATTCAAAACTGTGACACTCAACTTGGAAAAAGGTTTATCTGTCAAAAATGGAGGTCTTTTACTTCAAAACACCTTTAGTGGAAGTGTATCTGGAGCAGACTCTGATAAACAAAAGATTGCTGTTTATTTAGGAGAACCGGCTGAAATTGAAGAAGGTGGACGTCTTATTTTAGACGGCACGGAAAGTGCTACTGTAGGTCTTGTTAATTCACCGGCTAGTGAGCTGATTGCTCCTGATGGAAAAAATGCCATCGTTGTCAAGAAGGATGGTCAGGTTGAGGTTGCCCAGTTCGAGATCAAACGTTCCAAGAACGATGACTCCGCTGCGGCGTTGATCAATGTAGAGAATGGCGGTAATCTGCGCTTTTTCGCTGGTGGAGGTAAAGATTTTAATCCAGATACTGGTATGCCAGAGTATATAGAGGGTTTAGAAAGTTCTGATGCTAAAGTTGATCTAGATAATGGTGCAAGCAGTAGTCCTGCAGTCAGCGTAGCTAATGGTGCTAATGTTACTGTAGAAGCTGGTGATTTCACCGCTGAGGGTGCTGGTGCGATCTTCGAATTGGCTGATGGTGCTACTCTTAATCTGGAAGGCGGAAAAATCAACAACACAACTGATGCCCCTGCTATTAACGTAAATAGTGGTGCAACTGTTGTGATCCCTGAAGATTCTAAAGCTGAAGTTAAGAGCGAAAACGGTAAGGTTGCTATTGACTTAGATGCCGGTTCAAAAGTTCAAAAAGGTGAAAATTTGATCACTGTTGCATCGGTCGAGGATGATTCTGCTTCCAACTATGTAGATAACTACGGAAATATCGTTTTACAAAGTGGTAGTGAAGATAAGAAAGTTGCTCCAAATACCATTATTAAACCAGATGGCACTGCTATCACAGGTAACAATAAGCTTCCTGATGTGGATGCAAACGGATCTGTAACCATCCCTGAAGGTGGCGCAATTGTAACTAACCCTGATGGCAATAAGATTGAGGTTGATAAGGGTGATAACGTTCCTTCAATCGTTATCGGAGTTAAGAATAGTGATGGTACGCTTGCAACTTCTAAGAGAGTCGAGCTAGGCGGTGGACCTTTGTCGTTGGAAATTGCTACATTCGGTGTTGATCTTAAAGGTTACAGTCAAAGTGTGACCGTAGATAACACGAACGTTGTAAAGATCCAAGGTCAGAATAAAAATATCGCTGTTTCACCTGTTGGTGTCGGCGAAGCTACGATTACAGTAACTTACAGTAAAACTGATGCTCCTAACGATACACTATCCGCTACATTTAAAGTTACTGTTTACAAGAATTCCTCTGGTGGAGGCGGCGGTTCGACGCAAAAATTGAACAAGGTTTATCGTGCCTATAATCCAAACAATGGTGAACATCTTTATACATTAGATGAAAAAGAGTTCAAGCATGTAACAAGTCTTGGCTGGCATGATGAAGGCGTTGCCTTCATGGCCGAAACAGAAAAGAATGGTCAAGCTTTATATCGTGTTTATAATCCAAACAGCGGATTACATCATTACACAACAGATGAAAATGAGAAAAATACGCTTGTTTCATTAGGTTGGAATGAAGAAGGCATTGCTTGGTATGCATCGAATAAACCACAAAGCGCACCAGTTTATCGTGTCTATAATCCAAATGATGGCCAACACCATTACACGGTTGACGGACATGAAAAAGATGTCTTAGTATCTCTTGGCTGGACGTATGAAGGAATTGCCTTTAAAACAGCACCTATTGAAAAGTAAGTGAAACTTTTCTAGGAATCTAAACATAAACATGAATGGTTTTAATCCATTCGAAACTGGAAAGAATATAGAAATCAGATCGGCATGATCTGATCAGCTCCTCAAAACGCACACTTGATAGATAACAATCAGTGTCAGCTTTTGAGGGGCTTTTCGTTTGGAAAGAAATCGAAATAGATCACATGTATAAGGGAAAAGGGGTACGAATAAATCATGCGATTTAGGCTGTGAGCTCTGAATTGTTTTGGATCTTGGAGTGCTGAATTTCAAGATGTGAAAGATTCATTCTTACTTTAGGTAAGGTGAAATATGAATTGATTTCTATTGAGCAAGATTTTTTGGAATGGATTTAGGCTATGAATCGAAATGTGATAAGCAAAATAAATCTTTTGATGGGGTCATGAAGCTGTCCGAGTTTTTATTTCACTGTGCCTACAAGGACGGAGGGGACTTTAACCTTGGATTTTAAAGTGGACGAGAAAGCCGCTATAATAGATGCATGATTCATTTACACGTCCGTTCTTGTTATTCATTACTAGAAAGCGGCTTAACGATTGAAGATATAATTCGTTTAGCTAAGGAACATCATCAAAAAGCAGTTGTCTTAACTGACCATCGAACAATGTATGGAACGATGGAGTTTTTGCATGCCGCAAAGAAGGCGGGATTAAAACCGGTGATCGGATTAGAGTTTGAAATTGAAGAAAATGGAAATCTCTACTCACTTCTTGCGATCGCAAAAAATGGTCAAGGCCTACAAAACCTTTATCAAATCTCAACTTGGGTCATGTCGCATCCTGAACCGATGCCGATCGATGTCCTGCAAGCATATGGATCCAATCTTATTTTGATGAATGCGGGTGGCGATGAAGTGTTGGAAAACATGGCATATCAAAACATGGTGGTTGAAATTGCGACGCTGTTTCAAACGTTAGAACATATTGCGGATGAGTTTTATGTCGCGATTTCTTTACAAGATTCGCCGCGTTTCGCCAAGTCAAATGCCACTTTAGAAGTAGCCGCAAATACTTTGGATTTGCCTTGTGTTGCTTTAAGTCGTGTTGAATATGAACATCCTGAAGATGAGCGGACTTTGCGTTTATTAAGGGCGATCGGACAAACAAAATCGATCGATGATCCAACGATTCAAGCCCGCAAAGGCCGATATTATCGCAGCGCAGAAGAAATGGCGAATTTATATTCGTTTGAACAACTTGAAAATACCGAAAGAATTATTGATCAAGTCGAAGATTATGAAATCCCAAAAGCAGAACTGCCGATTTTTCCAAATCGCGCGGGTGCGCAAAGTGATGTGTATTTAAAAGAACTTTGCATTAAAGGGTTAAAAAAGCGATTCAATCAAAATGTCCCGACTCATTATTGGAGCAGACTTCAAATGGAATTAGATGTCATTTTAAGTATGGGGTTTGCGGATTACTTTTTAATTGTATGGGACTTTATTCGTGAAGCACGTTCGCGTTCGATTCTCGTTGGTCCAGGAAGAGGAAGTGCAGCGGGATCGCTTGTGGCTTGGACTTTAGGGATCAGCCATGTCGATCCAGTCGCAAATTCGTTGCTGTTTGAACGTTTTTTAAATCCAAGTCGTATTTCGATGCCAGATATCGATACGGATTTTCCAGATAATCGCCGCCAAGAAATTTTGGATTATGTCCAAGATACTTATGGAAAAATGCATGTCGCGCATATCGTGACTTTTTCGCGCATGAAATCACGCTCGGCACTTCGAGATTGTGCAAGAGCGATGAATGTTTCGAATCGCGAAATTGGTCAATTAACTCAACTTGTCTCCAGCAATTCCGAATGGAAACTAAAGGAATTGCCACAGCACAATTCTGCATTTAAACGCATGATTCAAAACCGCCCGCGCCTAAAAGCGGTCTATGATGCAGCATGTGCAATTGAAGGGTTCCCACGTCATGCTTCGCTGCATGCGGGTGGAATTGTTTTAGCTCGAGACCCGATTGTTCAACAAGCCCCACTCATTGATGTGGGAGAGCGTCTTCCTGTTGTGCAATTTACGATGGAATATTTAGAAGAGATCGGCTTGATTAAATTTGACTTTTTGTCGTTGAAAAACTTAACGCTGATCGCATCGATGTTAGATTTGATCGAAAAACAAGAAGGGAAGAGAATTGATTTACTCAAGCTGCCTTTAAACGATCCAAAAGTATACCAATTGCTTCAAAAAGCCCAAACGATGGGCGTTTTCCAATTAGAAAGTGCCGGAATTCGCGACTTGCTTATTCGCTATAAGCCAGAAAAGTTTGAAGATATTGCGGCTGTATTGGCTTTATATCGACCAGGGCCGATGAAAAATATCGATACATTTTTAAAAGCACGTTTTAGTCATTCGCGCCAAAAATCGATGCATCCGCTATTAGATCCGATTTTAAAAGAGACGGGTGGCATCTTTGTTTATCAAGAACAAATTATGGAAGCCGCAAAAGTCATTGGCGGATTCAGCTTGGCTCAAGCGGATATGCTTAGAAAAGCAATGTCGAAAAAGAAGCCAGAAGAAATGGCGAAATGGCAAGATCAGTTTGTCCAAGGGGCAAAAGAAAAAGGAATTGATTCCGCTAAAGCTCAAGAAATTTTTGGTGTCATGTTTGAGTTTGCGGAATATGGGTTCAATAAGTCGCACTCTTATGTTTATGGCTTAATCGTTTATCAAATGTGCTGGTTAAAAGTAAATTATCCACTTGCGTTTTATCAAGTGCTTTTAGATTCGTGCATCGGATCTGGAACAAAGACGAATATTTTTATTCAAGAAGCAAGATCAAGAGGAATTTCGTTTTTACCGTTCTCTTTAAATCACTCATTTGAAACGTATAGTCAACAAGCCAATAGTTTAAGATTGCCATTCTCGATGATTCAATCGATCAATCGCCCGGCAATTGAATTGATTATTCAAGAGCGCCACGAACATGGCTTATATCAAGATCCATGTTTGAGTGTGATTCGCTTAATTCATATCGGTTTATCGAATCAACAAGTTGAAGCGCTCATTCAAGTTGGGGCTTTTGATGAATTGAAAGTGACTAGAGAAACGTTGATTGCGCAATTAGAACAAATTATTTCATTTGCGGATTTAATTACGTTAGAAGAAGGCGCGTGGAAATTCTCAGGTGTAACGCCGCCAGTATTGCGACCAATGCCAATCAACAATATGGAGCGGATAAAAAAAGAAAAAGAATTATTAGGATTTTATATTACGCGCCATCCCGCTTCTTTATTACGCCAAAAAAATCGCCAAATTCTTCCGATTGAAGCTGCTCTTAAAAAAGAGGGCTACATGCAAATGGCGGGGATTATTCAATCTGTCCGCCCGCAAAAAACGAAAAAAGGCGATGAAATGGCATTTGCGATTTTAGCGGATGATACGGGCAATATCGATCTAGCGATCATGCCGCGTCAGTGGCAAAGTTTTCAAAATGTACTTGCAGCCGATAAACTGGTGATCGTTCAAGTCAATAAAAATCGTCCCGATAGTGCATTGCTTAATAACGTACAAATCATCGATGTCATTTAAAAAGCGAATCGCTTGCGTGTTTAAAAGCACGGCAATTGATTCGCTTTTCTTTGTTTATAAAGAAGATTGTTTTAAAGCGAGGTTTTTGGCTTGTTTTCCGGTGATGTGTTCAATTTCAAATTGAATCATTTCAACACGATCTAATCCCGGCAAAATTGCATCTTGGCGCTCTTTAGCGCTGAGATTAGGATCAAAGTGGGCAATCAAACAATCGATCGCTTGATATTTTTGTTTTGGATCTTCAATGACGGAAACTTTGCCAAAGGCGATCACGCTTTTGTAGTAAGTCGTGAGCTCTTCTAAAACGATTTCGTCTTGATCGACAACGCAAAAAGAAGCGCGATCGCAATAATGCAGAGCATCCATTTTATGACCAACTTTTGCGACATGAAAATAAAGCTTGTTGTTGTGCAAAACATAATTTAAAGGTATGGCGTAAGGATAGCCAGTATCGGATTGTAAAGCGAGTACGCCATGAGTGTTTCTCTCTAAAATGGAATATACTTCTTGATCTTGAAGCTGCTGTTGATTGCGGCGCATAGGTTTAAACATAAAATGCCTCCATGATTTGATGATCTAAATGAATAAAATAAGGGATCTTTTCAATTATTGTACAACTGCGATCGATGTTTATAAAGAATGAATACGTGTGCGAAAGTGAGTTGAATAATCAGAAATCAGCGAAAGATAAAGGAAAAAACAAAAATGAGTGATGACGTTTTGTCTAAGAAAATAGTACAATGAAAATAATGTGTTAAACGATATAGGAGACGAACATGATTAAAGCAGCTTTTTTTGATATCGATGGAACAATCCTTTCCCATAGCCAACGAAAAGTCCCGGATTCAACGCTTAAGGCAATCACGATGATGCAAGAAAAAGGCATCAAAGTTTATATTGCGACCGGACGACACGTTTTAGAAATCAATGATCTTGATTTTAGAGGGATTGAATTTGATGGCTATGTTGCGTTAAATGGATCTTTATTATTAGATCACAATCGCAATGTTGAAATGTATATTCCGTTCGAACCAAACGATAAAGAAATTTTAGTTCGTCTCTTTCATGAAGCTGATTATGCGGTGATGTTAGTGAGCATGAATGAGTTTTTTATGAACACAGTAACGCCACAGACTTTAAAAGCATGCAAAGCGCTCAATCTTGAAATTCCTGAAGAGAAACCTTGGAATGGTGAAGAAATCATCAGTGCTGTTGCGTATTTCAGTGAAGAGGAAGAAAAAGAATTCCAAGCGCATTTAACAGATCATGTGGTGATGGTCAGATGGAATCCTTATGGTGTGGATGTCGCGCCAGTATGTCAAGAACAGCGGGAACTCGGTTTGGAAGGCAAACCTTATGGCTTATATTTAATGGGCAAAAAACACGGCTTTAGCCAAGATGAAATGATCGCTTTTGGCGATTCGCAAAATGATGAAAGCATGCTGCGCTATGCCAAAATCGGTGTAGCGATGGGCAATGCGACTGAAGGGGCTAAAGCAGCTGCTGATTATGTGACAGATGATATCGATGAGCATGGAATATGGAATGCGGCAATTCATTTTGGCTTGATCGATGGCGAAAAGCTATAGTTGATTTCACTTGTACAAACTTTTATATATTGAATGACAAAATCTAGATATCAAGAAAGATTGAATTGAAAAGAAGACACAAAATGACGATTGTTTGGCATAAAATTGCCAATCAAAATTCAAATCGATTTTTTTGAAATTAGAAGAGTTTTAGGTTGACGAATGCTGGACAAATCATTAATATACTAATGTTGCAGTCTTTTTACGACTTGCAACCGCACAGAAAAGGCTTATAAGAGATGCAAGTCCGCCTTTATGGCGAGTATCAAGAATCGGAAAGGAGACACTAAAATGTACGCAATCATTGAAACCGGTGGAAAACAGATTAAAGTTGAAAACGGTTGCTCTATCTGGGTTGAAAAATTAAACGCTCAGGAAGGTGAAACTGTTGAATTCGACAAAGTTCTGTTTGTAGACGGAAAAGTTGGCAAACCTTTCGTTGAAGGTGCAAAAGTCAGCGGTGTAGTAGAAAAACAAGGTAAAGGAAAGAAAATCACTATCGTGAAATATCGTCCTAAAAAATCTTCTACACGCAGAAAACAGGGTCACAGACAGCCTTATACACGTGTTAAAATCGAATCCATCACTGCTTAATTAGAGTATGATTCGAATCAAAGTTCAGACCAAAGAGTCTGAGATCAATACGATTGAGATCAGCGGTCATGCCATGTCTGGTCCTTATGGACAAGATTTAGTATGTGCTGGTGTTTCGGCAATCGCATTGTCATCGCTGAATGCGATGGATGAGCTTTATCCAAATTGTTGTGAAATGTCTGCAAGTCAGAATAAAATTCTGATTCATGTCATAAAGAATTCACCATCAATTCAAGATGTGTTACATTTTCTATGTACACAGTTGGACATGATGATGCGATCATATCCTGATCATATCCAATTGGATAAACGCTAAATCATTAATCGAACAGAAGAGAAAGAGGTATAATCATGAGATTCACAATGGACCTTCAGTTCTTCGCTTCCAAAAAAGGGGTAGGTTCGACAAAAAACGGACGTGACTCCCACTCCAAACGTTTAGGTGCCAAACTGGCTGATGGACAGAAATGTCTTGCTGGTTCCATCATCTACCGTCAGCGTGGAACAAAAATTCATCCTGGTAAAAATGTAGGCAGAGGCGGAGACGATACTTTGTTTGCGACTGTTGATGGCGTAGTTAAGTTCGAAAGACTTGGCCGTGACAGAAAACAGGTTTCAGTATATCCTGCTGAATAATCCGAATGATAAATAAGTCTGATCTTGCTAGACCAGGCTTTTTTTCTTGCATACAATTTTGTAGCTGCTTACAATGCAAAAAAGCAGAGAAAAGCAGTGATTAAAGATACAATCGTAGTAAACCTACGACAAATGAAAGAGAGGTATTGGACATGTTTGTGGATCAGGTAAAAGTCCATGTCAAAGCCGGTAAAGGCGGAGATGGACTCGTCTCATTTAAACACGAAAAATACGTTGCTAATGGTGGGCCATTCGGCGGAGATGGTGGAGATGGCGGAAGCGTCATTTTTGAAGCCGATCCAGGCATGGTCACACTTCTTGACTTACGCTATCACCGTATTATTCGTGCCCAACCTGGAGAAAAAGGGAAAAACAAACGTATGCATGGCGCAAATGCCGGCGATCAAATCGTTAAAGTCCCACTAGGAACAGTTGTTAAACGAATCGATAACGGGATGGTTTTAGCCGATTTAACTGAACCCCATCAAAGACAAGTCGTCGCAAAAGGTGGCCGCGGTGGCCGTGGAAATGCTCGTTTTAAATCGAGCCGCAACGTAGCTCCACGTTATGCAGAACCGGGCAAAGAGGGCGAAGAATTCGATGTAATGGTTGAACTTCGTACTTTAGCTGACGTTGGTTTAGTTGGTTATCCATCAGTTGGAAAATCGACTTTATTAGATGCAGTCAGCCGCGCTAAACCAGAAATTGGCGATTATCCATTTACAACGCTTGCACCAAATGTCGGTGTTGTACAAGTACCAGATGGCAGAAGCTTTGTGATGGCTGACCTTCCAGGATTAATCGATGGGGCTAGTGAAGGTAAAGGCCTTGGACTGCAGTTTTTAAAACATATCGAAAGATGTCGCGTTATTATCCATGTGATCGATATGGGTGCGCAAGATGGTCGTGATCCGGTAGAAGATTACGCCAATATTAATTCCGAATTGGAAAAATATCATTTGCGCTTATTGGAACGTCCACAAATTGTTGTCGCAAACAAAATGGACGAAGAACATGCACAAGAAAATCTGCAGCGCTTCAAAGAAGCATATCCAGATTTAGAAGTATTTGAAACGACGACGATTATCCATGAAGGTTTAGTTCCTGTTTTATATAAAGCAGCTGATCTTCTTGCAACAACGCCAATCTTCCCAATCTTAGATGAAAACGAAGAAGCGGAAGGCGTTACTTATACATTCCAAGAAAAAGAAAAACCATATACAATCGAAGAAGTCGAACCAGGACGCTTCAGTGTCTATGGACCATTAATTCGCAAAAACTTCAATATCGACAAGTTAAATACAGACGAAGACTTCTACAACTTCGCCAACCAGATGCGCTTCTTAGGCATCGACCAACACTTACGTGAGGCTGGATGTCAAGATGGTGATATTGTCGAATTAGAAGGATTTGAATTCGAATTTATCGAAAACTAAATTGAATCAAACAAGACAGAGTGGAAACAAAACCCTCTGTCTTTTTTTTATTTTGATTTTGAAACTGAATCTTTTTTAGAAAAAGAAAAACGAATGAAGTTGACAAGTATACTTGGCAAGAGATATATTAAATGTGCCAATAAAACTTGGCAAAGAGAGGTTGTATGAACAAAGAAGAAATTTTATTAGCAAGCCGTAATGAACATAAAGATAAAGATTTAGTTGAAATTGAAGTAGGCAACAAAGCTGGACGATATGCTTTAAGAGTTGGGGCAACAGTGTGCTGTGTGATTTCGCTGCTTTCGCTTTGGATTGCGGATGTCTTTATTTATGGTCCTTGGGTCATTTATTTTAGTTTGTTGGCGACGAATTGGTTTGTGCGCCATAAAGAGATGAAGACCAGAAGTGATCTTGTTTTATCCATTACATTTTTCTCGATGACGCTCGCTACTTTAGCTGGATTTGTCGCACGTTTAATTGAGGTGGCGGCATGAATGAGGAATTGGTTTTAAAAAATCATTTAAAAGAAATCCGCATGGAGGCCAATCTTTCGCAAGCACAACTTGCCAAAATGGTTGGGGTATCGAGAAATACGATTAGTTCCATTGAAACGGGACAATTCAATCCAACAGCCAAATTAGCCTTGGTGATTTGCATCGCATTGGATAAGAAATTTGAAGACTTGTTTTATTTTTAGGAGGATTATATGGGAGATTTAGGATTACTCATTATTGGAGTGTTCATCATCATCATTGGCATCACGAATATGACAGGGAATATAAGTACAATTCACGGGTATAATCGCCGCAAAGTAACTGAAGATGATCGTCCACGATATGGAAAAGTGATGGGGTTTGGAACAGTTGTGATTGGGCTAGGACTTGTATTGGCTTATGTCATGACGTTCTGGAATCACGAGTACGTGCAATATATTTTGATTTCATCTTGTGTGATTGGTCTATGCTTAATGCTTTATGCGCAGATGAAATACAACAAAGGAATCTTTTAAAAAGTTTTGCGTCTAATCGCGCAAAACTTTTTTAATGAGTTATGAAGGAATGGAGATTATAAGTATAGTTCTAAATAAGAGTTTTTTGGCCAATCTCGTTTTTTTGAAAAGATTCAATTTATGTCGAAAAAGGAAAATAGGTTTAGTTATAGCGAATATAAAAAGTAGCGAACAATCCAGAAAAGGGATCTTTCGCTACTTAGTGCTTTTTAAAATTGTTTGTTGAATATTTATTCAATATTGGCTTCATTGTCTTTTGCGATTTTCCAGGTTGCAAAAATATCGACAATCAATTGGACGATAATTACTGCTAACACCCATAAAAAGCAATGTAATCCGTTAGTCATAAAACAGATCAGCAAAATGACAATGCCGGTCACGATAAATGAATAGCCACCAAATATTTGGCTTTTTAACCAAGTGATTTCGTTTTTCATACTCCATTGCGTTCGTAAACCAAGGTAATGATTCATCTTTACTTTAGGCATTTTCTGACCTAGAAAGATCAATCCAAATCCGAGTGAGCCGAAAATGAGTTGGTAGAGATCGATCGGGACAGAATTCAAATTGGCAATGGATTTGAAGTCTGTATAGAGAAAAAATAAAGTCATGACATTAAATACAAGCAATGCGACAATCCCTGCCAATAAGCAGACCTCTTCGTTTTGTTGGCCATTTTCCAGATGATTTGAACTCAACTTGGCGATTCCAAGCAAAAATAATCCAATAAAAAGGGCTACACAAGGAAAAAACAAAGTTTCATATTTTGATCCCCAGCGCGTCACTTCATTGTTCAAGTTATAATGCGCAGGAATTTGTTTGGGTAAAAACGGTAGCGTAAGGCAGACAATGATCAAAGGGAAAACCATCAAAATAAAATAGATCATTTTTTTCTTTTTCATACTGCACTTCCTTTCTGTTCATGATTATCATTATTATAAATTAATACGATAAAAGAATCGAATAATATAGAAGTCATCAATAGGACTTTAAGATTCAATTTTAGATCGTGATTGTGGATGAATTAAAAAGAGAGTTGGAATGGATTCTCTTTTGAAAATGCATCTAGATCGAATCCTACAAGCAAAAGTTTATAAATCGTGATACCATCTTAAGGAATTATGGAAAAAAGAATTCGTTGAGAAGATAAACTCAATGTGAATATTTGAGAAATTGGAGGGAAAGATGGCAAAAGTAAGTATTATTGTTCCTTGTCATAACGAACAAGAAATGATTCCCATCCTATATGAGGCGTTAGATCAAGAATCCAAACATTTAAGTGATTATGACTTTGAATTTTTGTTGGTGGACGATGGATCTAAAGATCGAACGATGGAAGAGATTCGAAAAGTTGCCGCAAAAGATCCTAGGGTGCACTACATTTCATTTTCGAGAAACTTTGGAAAAGAAGGTGCAATGTATGCAGGATTAAAAAATGCACAAGGCGATTATTGCGTGATTATGGATGCGGATTTACAAGATCCGCCAGCGCTTTTAAAACAGATGATCGATGCGATCGAAATTGAAGGATATGACTCTTGTGCGACTAGACGCGTGACAAGAGCTGGAGAGCCGCCGATTCGCTCTTTTTTTGCGCGTCAATTTTATAAGTTGATGAATAAAGCATCAGATGTCGATATGGTGGATGGTGCCCGTGATTATCGAATGATGACCCGCCCATTTGTGAATGCCATTTTACAAATGGGCGAATATAATCGCTTTTCTAAAGGAATATTCGGCTGGGTTGGCTTTAAGACAAAATGGTTAGAATATGAAAACATTGAACGTGTCGCTGGAGAAACGAAGTGGTCGTTTTGGAAATTGTTCAAATATGCGATTAGCGGCATTGTTTCTTTCTCGACTGTTCCTTTACAATTTGCGTCCGCATTTGGAATGTTGTTGTCGGCTGTTTCCTTCTTTGCGATTTTGTTTATCGTCATTCGCAAATTGATGTTTGGTGATCCTGTTGCGGGCTGGCCAAGTACGATTTGTATCATTATGTTGATTGGCGGAATTCAATTGTTGTCAATTGGAATTTTGGGACAATACGTATCGAGAACGTATATGGAAGTTAAAGAACGTCCAATCTACTTATGCCGTGAGGCAAACTTTGTTTTAAAAGACGAAAAACAAATGCCGCTCACTACAGCAGCAGTTCAAAAAGAAAATCATAACGATTCTGGTGGAGGAAGAGGATGAGACTTTTAACTTGGAATATTAATGGTTATCGTGCAATCCAGAAAAAAGGGTTGGAAGATATTTTAGGCATGCTCGATTTAAGTGTTGCTTGTTTTCAAGAAATTAAAGCTTTGCCTGAACAAATTGAAATGGATCCTTATTTATTTGATCAAGTGTTCATCAACTCCGCAAAACGCAAAGGCTATTCGGGAACGATGGTCGCAAGCATCATTCAACCAAAACAAGTCATTTATGGTTTAGGTGTTGAAGAATTAGATCAAGAAGGACGTGTGATTACAGTCATCTTTGATGGCTTTGCGCTCGTGACGGTGTATACCCCAAATGCTCAAGAAGGATTAAAACGCATTGAGTTTCGTCAACAATGGGACAAAGCGTTTTCTGATCACTTGCGCCGCTTGTCTTGCCCAGTTTTAGTTTGTGGAGATTTTAACGTCGCAAGAACAGAATTGGATCTTTATAGTGAAGCGGCAGGGAAAAATAGCCCAGGATATTCAGTTCAAGAACGTCATGGATTTGAAACGTATTTAATGCCTTATTTCAAAGATGTGTTCCGTGAACTTCATCCCAATACCCGCCAATATACGTGGTGGTCGTATTACAGTAGGGCAAGAGAGCGCAATGAAGGATGGCGAATTGATTATTGGCTCGCTTCACCGGAACTAATGCCTTATATTCGTGAAATTACGATTTTAGATGATATTTATGGCAGTGATCATTGCCCAATTTTACTCGACTTTGATGAAGCTGCATTCAAAAAAGCAAATCACTAACAAGCTTTCTCATGCATGATCGGAAAGATAAAAATAACCCGATGGAATCGACTTACGAGTCATCCATCGGGTTTGTTTATTGAAGCATTTTTCCTTCCATATAGAAGCGTTTTTCTTGGGCATGACCCATCGAAAATGTTTTTCTTGGCAATGAGCCATCTTGTTGGATCGTTTCAAACAAAGAGTCTTTATCAATTGTAGGCAAGTAAAAGCCAATACTATTGGGCGCTGCACAAAGCAAGGCGAGTTCTAGTTCACCATGAATATAGTCAATGACACCGGCATGGTCGGCTAAATATTCATCTAAATATTTTTGGAGAACCGCTAATGGAAGTGGGGATACATTTGGATCGAGATATAACGTGCCATGGCCTTGCGCACTGATATAGTTAATCGCATAGCCTTTGTCTTTATCCACTTGCGGAATGCTCGCAAGTAGTGCGGTCACATCGACATCTTTGATAAAGCGATGAATCGGCTCAAATTTTTGTGCGGGATGTTGGAGGTTTTCTAATTCCGCTAAGGCAAAACGAGCGGGGTGTGTTTGGCACATGTTTTTATCTAATGTTGGTTTGAGTTGATCCCAAATCGTTCTTGCAGCGGCTAAAGAATGGTTGCCATCGCCAATCGCATAAAATAGAGGATGTTCTCCTTGATTTTGTTGGCAACGCATTTGATAAGCTTCTAATAAATCTTCAACTCTTTCTTTATTTGGCCCTGTAATTAAATAACCTTTAATATGACCGCCATTGGCCATTAAGTCTAAATCGTAAAGCAGTTTAAAGTGTTCTTTATTTTGCGCTATGTTTTGAAAGAGCTCATCTTGCGTATCGTTTTGCAGAAGCAAAATATGCGGAAATTCGAGAATTGCATCTTGGCGAATTTGGGCACGAGCAGGGATGCGCTCTAAAATTGTCGCTTCTGTTGCGCGAATGGGAGCAGTTGATGGGCAATGGTAATCATAAGCCTCGAGATCAAGAGCACCAACGAGGCCTTGGCGAATCATGCCATTGGTGAGTGTTCGTTCGACATAAACGAAGGAGTTGGGAAATAGTTGGAAGATTTTTTCGTTTAAGTATTTATCCATCGTTGGGCGAATATTTTGTTGGTGTTCTTGTTCTTTGGGCGTATTTAGCCAAGCTTCTGGCAGCACGAGATGAAACGTACTATAAAGATTTTTGACTTGCGCTTCGATGCGATCCCAATAAGCAGGTTCACTTGAGTATTGATCACAAGCGACAACAGCCCATTTGTCTAAGTATTGGGGTTTAGGTAATAAGATATCAGCACTTTTAAAAATCTTCATAGAGTTCACAAACTTTCTTATTTTTTGAATAAGTTGACGCGCATGACTTGTTGGAGCTTCGCAATTGCGTCTAAAGATTCTTGAGCTGGAGCAGTGTCCATATCCAAGATCGTATAAGCGATATTGCCGCGAGATTTATTCATTAAGTTTTCGATATTGGCGTCATCTTTAGATAGGATGTCAGTAATTCTCGATAACATTTTTGGTGTATTCGTATGGATGACACCGACGCGATATGGAGAGCGCATATCTAAAGAAATGTTTGGCATATTGACGGAATTGATAATATTTCCTTCTTCTAAATAAGCACGAATTTCTTTTGCGGCAGCTACTGCGCAGTTTTCTTCAGATTCTTCAGAACTTGCACCTAAGTGAGGCAAGGCGATGACTTTATCGTGGCCAGCTAATTTGCCATCAGGGAAGTCGGTTACATATAAAGCGACTTTTCCAGAATCTAATGCTTCTAAAATGGCATCATCATCGACTAATCCACCGCGGGCAAAGTTCAAGATTTTTACGCCATCTTTCATATGAGAGATCGCTTCTTTGTTGATTAAACCTTTTGTGGAATCTAATAAAGGCAAATGTAAAGAAATGAAATCAGAATTAGCAAATATGTCGTTTAAATCAACTTTATGTTCAACCCAACGGCTTAGTTTCCAAGCAGAATCAACGGATAAATAAGGGTCATATCCTAAAACGTTCATATCCAAATGCAAAGCGGTATTCGCAACTTTGCTACCGATAGCACCTAGACCAACAACACCGAGTGTTTTGCCGGCAATTTCGTTTCCTGCATATTTCTTTTTCTGTTTTTCAACATCTTTAGTCAGCGTTTCGCTGCCTTTTTGCGTGTTGACCCATTCAATGCCATGATAAAGATCACGGCTTGCTAATAATAAACCGGCAATGACGAGTTCTTTGACCGCATTGGCATTAGCACCTGGGGTATTAAAGACAACGATTCCACGTTCTGTGCAGGCATCTAAATCGATATTATTGACACCAGCACCAGCACGAGCGATCGCTTTTAAGTTTTCTTGATATGGATATTCATGCAAATCAGCAGACCGGACGATGATCGCATCTGGGTTTTCAGCTTTTTCTTCGTATTGATAATTTTCATCGAACACCGCCAAACCTTTTGGGGCGATGACGTTCATTAAAGAAATTTTATTCATTAGGCATTTTCCTCTTCAAATTTTTTCATGAAATCAACGAGTGCTTGGACACCTTCTAAAGGCATCGCATTGTAAATGGAAGCACGCATACCGCCAACAGAGCGGTGACCTTTAATATTCACAAAGCCAGCTTCTTTCGCTTCGGCAATAAATTTTTTATCTAAATCTGGGTTGCCCGTCACAAATGGGATATTGACGTAAGAACGATCTTCTTTAGCGACTGGGTTAGAGAATAATTTAGATTGATCCAAATAGCCGTAAAGCAGAGCTGCTTTTTGATGGTTGATTTTTTCCATTTGCGCTAAGCCGCCGATTTCTTCTTCTAGCCATTTGCAGACAAGTCCAACCATATAAATTCCATAAGTAGGTGGCGTGTTGTACATCGAATCGTTGTCGACATAAGTTTTGTAGTCGAGCATTGCGGATGGAATATCATCGCGCTGTTCGTTTAATAAATCTTTTTTAATAAAGACGATTGTGACACCAGCAGGACCGAGGTTTTTCTGTGCTCCCGCAAAGATCATGTCGTATTTTGTGACATCGAGTGGTTCTGTAAAGATGCAGCTCGATAAATCCGCAATTAAACGTTTTCCTTCATGAGGAGGCAATTGTTTATATTTTGTTCCGTAAATCGTGTTGTTTTCGCAAATATAAACGTAATCCGTATCTGGATCGAGATCATCTTGGGTGATTTTTGGAATATAAGAGAACGTTGCATCGCTGCTGTCGCCGGCAATGTGAACGCGTCCTAGTTTTTCAGTTTCTTTGATTGCTTTTTTAGTCCATTGACCTGTGTTGATAATATCAGCGCCATGTTTGTTGAAGTTCATTGGCACCATAGAGAACTGCAAGTTGCCGCCGCCTTGTAAAAACAGAATTTCATAATCTTCTGGGATGTTGGCTAAACGGCGCATCGTATCTTTAGTATCTTTGAGGATGGATTCAAAATCGTAAGATCGATGTGACATTTCCATTACGCTCATTCCTGATCCATTTGCGTTGAGCATTTCTTCAGCTGCTTTTTTCAAAACTGATTCTGGCATACAGGCAGGTCCTGCAGAAAAGTTGTAAATCTTACTCATTGTTTTATCTCCTATCATATGTAAATGTGTATTACTGTTCAGAAATCGTCGACGATTGAATTCAAATCTTAGACATTTCTGAATGTAATACAAAAGTTATATCACTCAACTTAAAAAACCATTGAATAAATAGACTCATTTGTCAAAAATTGTACAAGAAGAGTTCGAAAAATAGAGAAAAATGGAAATTCGCTTACACAAAAATATGAAAATTCATGAAAATAAATGGAAATGAGTCTCACAAACTCTTTGAGCGTTTATGCGTTTGATTTGTTATAATCGATGAATAGCGAATTGTTTAATCGCAAGAAAAGACATCCAATCTTATTTTGATCCATACAATAGAGTGAAAGGACAAAATGAACGGAAAAGGGAGTTTAAGCCATGATCGCTTATTTATCAGGAACAGTACTGACAAAGCGCAAAGATCGCATTGTGCTTTTAGTTGGTCAAGTTGGTTATGATGTTTATGTCAATCGACCATCTAAATATCAACGCAATGAACAAGTGGAATTATTGACTTACCATCAATTCAAAGAAGATGGTCAATATTTATACGGCTTTGAAACAGAAGAGGAATACGAATTATTTACTTCTTTAATTCAAGTCAAAGGCTTAGGCTGCAAAAGTGTCTTGAATATGCTTGGCGCAATGGATTGTCAAACGATCATTGCGGCAATTGAAAAAGAAGATACGGGAACACTTAAAAAACTACCTGGAATTGGTGCAAAAACGGCAGGACAAATGATCTTGGATTTAAAAGGAAAGATCATGGTTGAAACCAAATTGCCAAAACAAGGTCAAGATAAAATGGCTGATTTGCCAATTTGGGATGAAGTCACTGAAGCATTGTTAACTCTAGGTTATAAGCAGGCGGAGATTAACGCGATTGAACTTAGCGCAGATCAGCTTGAACAAAGCACGGTAAACGATCTGCTTCGTCATTGCTTAAAAATTCTTGCTAAAAATAAACGTTTTTAATCACAATTAATCATTAAAGGAAATATCGAAAAGAAAGGAAGGCGGACATGGCAGAAGAGCGGATCTTAGATGCACAAAAAAGCGAGTTTGAAGGGGACGATAGCGAACAGGCAATTCGTCCGCAATCACTCAAAGAATATATTGGCCAAGATGCATTAAAAGCGAATTTAAATGTATACATACAAGCTGCGCGTTCACGCAATGAAGTCTTGGATCACGTCTTATTATATGGACCTCCAGGACTTGGGAAAACGACATTAGCCATGATTATTGCCAATGAAATGAAAGGCAATCTCGTCACAGCAAGTGGTCCAGCGATACAGCGCAGCGGTGATCTAGCAGCGATTTTATCGACTTTAGAAGCAGGCGATGTTTTATTTATCGATGAAATCCACCGTATTCCTAGACAAATTGAAGAAATACTCTATCCAGCGATGGAAGATTTCTTTTTGGATATCGTAGTTGGAAAAGAAGGAACAACAGCCCATTCGATCCGTTTGCCTTTGCCGCCATTTACGCTCGTTGGCGCAACGACAAGAGCAGGGGATTTATCCGCTCCACTTCGCGATCGCTTTGGGATTGTCTCGGCTTTAGAGTTTTATACAACTTCAGAATTAGAAAAAATCGTTTCCAGAACGGCATCTATTTTAGGTTGCGAAATGGAAGATGAAGCAGTTCATGAAGTCGCATTGCGTTCACGCGGAACACCACGTATTGCCAATCGCATGTTGCGGCGAATTCGCGACTTTGCGCAAGTGTATAACGATGGATTAGTCACCAAAGAAGTTGCTCAAGACTCTTTAAAACGATTAAGCATCGATGAACTTGGCTTAGATCAAGTGGACCGTAAATTTTTAGAAGGCATCATTTACCGTTTTAATGGCGGACCAGTTGGCCTTGAATCTCTAGCAAGCTCAATTGGTGAAGATGCGACGACTTTAGAAGATATGTACGAACCATATTTATTACAAATTGGTTTAATCAATCGCACACCACGCGGGCGCATGGTAACGGCAAAAGCTTATCAACATTTAAATATTCCGGTTCCTGAATCGTATGCCCAATCGATCAACAATCCAGAAGATCAAAACTAAACACATTAAGAATTGGTTTGTCGATCTTAATGATGATCGTTTTTGATCAATATATATGAGTTAAAAAATAGGCGAGAAATTGAGTGGAATTCAATCTTCGTTTTGAAGAAGTTGAATCTATTCATATTCTCGCCTTTATTGTTTGTTTTGTTTAAGAGTTCTAGGCAAAGATGAAGGAAAAGAAAATAAAATGAAATTTGAATGAAATGCAGAGTTCTTTATAATGAGAAGTATGACAACTTTGAGCAAATTTATTCAAAAAGTTCTCTCTGCGATTTCGCCAGATGAAGACTTAATCGATGAAATTTTACATCCTCGTGATTTATATCCTGTATCGCAAAGTGAATGCATGCAGGCTTTTCAAACACGCATTCAACAAGCGTTAGATCAAAAAGAAAAAGTGCTGATTGCCGGAGATTATGATTGCGATGGCATTATGTCCACGACAATTTTGCATGAAGGACTCACAAATCTTGGTTTAGAGTGCGGTTATTATATTCCCGATCGCATTCAAGAGGGCTATGGATTATCCGAAAAAACAGTCCAAATGGCTTATGATAAAGGCTATTCGCTCATTATTACGTGCGACAATGGCGTTAAGGCAAAAGATGCCTTACAAAAAGCAAAAGAGTTAAAGATGAGCGTGATCGTAACAGATCACCATATTCTTCCAGAAACAGTGGATTGTGAAGTATTAGTCCATCCTGATTTACTTGAACCTTGTTTTTCAAGTTTATGTGGCGCAGGTGTCGCTTTTGAGTGCGTGCGTGCATTAGGACAGATGAGCGATGAATTTATTGAATATGCGGCGATTGCCTCTATTGCTGACTGTATGCGTGTCGGTGGCCAAACGCGCAGCATTATTCAAAAAGGATTAGCGTTAATGAATGAAAAAGGAAATATTCACTTTGATCCATTCATTACGCGTCATCCGATTAATGAACGCGATGCAGCCTTTCAAATTGCCCCAAAAATCAATGCCGTAGGCCGCTTATCAAATCTCGCAAACGTGAATACTTTTGTGCGCTATATGGAATGCCAATCCCCGACGCAAGTCGCTTCTTATGCGCAATCCGTTAATCAGATCAACAACAAGCGCAAAGAATTATCAAGTTTTGTTTATGGTAAAGCACAAGTCATGATCAATCCGATGCATTCCGTCTTATTTGCGGCAGATCAACAATTCCCAGAAGGGATTATTGGCTTGGCAGCGGGCAATCTTTGTACACAATACGGTAAGCCGGCAATTGTAGGAACGATCAATCCTGATGGTATTAAATGTTCAATGCGAGCACCAAAAGGGTTTAACTGCGTTGAGTTTTTAGCTGACTTTGATGGCTTCTTGCAACATGGTGGTCATGAACAAGCAGCGGGGATGACGATTGATCCTGACCGTTATGAAGACTTTAAAGCGTATTTAATTGAAAAAGGGCATAGCTATAAGTGGCAAGCACAAGAAGAAACGTTGGTGGAAATCGAACCAGATGAAATCAATGTCGAAAATGTGCGTTCGCTCGATGCGTTTCGTCCATTTGGCCAAGGTTTTGAATTGCCGCGTTTCATTTTGCGATATCCACAAATTATTCGCAGCTTTGATCTGAGCCAAGGTGCACATCGCAAATTCGTATTTTTTAATGGGGTAGAAGCGGTTCACTTCAATCAAAGTCAACAAGATGCGCATACGCCATTTGAACAAATTGAAGCTTTGATCGGAACGGTGAACTTATCGACTTACCGCAAAGAAAAAGCGGAATTTTTAATCGATGAAATTATCTATAAATAAAGAATAGAATGACAAAAACTCAAGAAAATTGATGGATCTCATTTTTCCATCGTCAAAGTAGTATAGAATAGAGGATGCGTTTTGCGTTGTAACATAAATTAAGGGACGCATTTATTGAAGGAGACATCATTAGTCATGGATTTAAAATCACATATTGAAAGTATTCCAGGTTATCCAAAAGAAGGAGTTATCTTTCGCGATATCACACCTATTCTTTCCAATCCTGAAGCATTAGAACAAACAGCTAATGACATTGCATCATTTGCTAAAGAAGTAGGAGCAACACATATTTTAGCGCCAGAAGCTCGCGGTTTCATGTTTGGTATTCCAGCAGCAATTGCGGCTAAATTACCTTTCGTTCCAGTACGTAAACCAGGTAAATTACCACGTGCTGTCATTGAAGAAACTTATGAATTAGAATATGGCGTTGACCATTTACAAATGCACGCTGATGCTTTAACAAAAGGCAGCAAAGTGTTAATTGTCGACGACTTATTAGCAACTGGTGGAACAGTGAAAGCAATCGCAAATTTGGTTAGACGCTGCGAAAGTGAAGTTGTTGGCTATGCATTTGTGGTTGAATTAGATGACTTGCACGGCCGCGATAAACTCGGCGATGCACCAATGCTTAGCTTAGTTCATTACGAAGGCGAATAAGCAAACGGAACAAATTTAAATCTATTGATTTCAATCAACAAATCCTGTTAGAAGAATGTATTTAAATTTTGGACATTCTCGATAACAGGATTTTTGTTTTAGATTGATTTTGTTTTCGTCAATAAACGACAAGAACATGCATTATATGTTGTATTTTGCGATAGAAATGATTAAATTGTAAAAAATAGCTCGTCTTTTTGTGTGTTCAAGAAGACGACAAATTTGATTGTTGATCGAGTCATCACAAGATAAAATAAGAAAAAACCAATCACGATTTTGGCACTTCAACAAAAGCTAAGTTTATTGTTTAAATGCCAAAAAAAATTGATGAAGCAGCAACAGAAAGGGGACCCCATTATGCCGGACAAGAAAAGTGTAACGATGGAACAATGTATGGAAAATATCCGAACTTATATTAAAAAGCCGGAAAATCTAGAACTCATCGAAAAAGCTTACCAATTTGCCCTCAAAGCCCATGAAGGACAATTTAGAAAATCAGGTGAACCTTATGTCATCCACGTCATTCAAGTGGCGAATATTTTAGCAGAACTGCATTGTTCACCAAAAACAATCGCAGCAGGCTTGCTCCATGATACAGTGGAAGACTGCGATGGGGTTTGTTACGAAACAATCGTCAACGAGTTCTCTCAAGAAATTGCCGATCTAGTCGAAGCAGTAACGAAAATTGGCAACATCAATTCGCAATTTAAAGACGAAAAAGAATATCAAGCGAGCAACCACCGCAAGATTTTTATTGCGATGGCAAAAGATATTCGCGTAATTTTGATTAAACTCGCCGACCGTTTGCATAACATGCGAACACTCGAATACCAATCTCCTGCCAAGCAACAAAAAATTGCCAAAGAAACACTTCAAGTTTATGCGCCAATCGCTCACCGTCTTGGGATTTCTAAAGTGAAAAATGAGCTTGAAGATCTTTCTTTTAAATACTTATATCCAACGCAATACGAAATGATCAAAGGCATGGTTGCGGAACGCGTCAGCGAACGCAATGCCCAAGTTCAAGAAATGATCACCGATATCGAAATCATTCTCGATGAATTTCATATCCCTTATCGTATTTTCGGCCGCTCAAAACACTTTTATTCCATCTATAAAAAGATGATGAGCAAGCATAAACGATTTGAAGAAATTCTCGATATGCAGGCAATTCGAATCGTCACCGATTCGATTAACCATTGTTATGAAATTTTAGGTTATATTCACGCGACTTATAAACCAATTCCAGGTCGTTTTAAAGACTATATTGCGATGCCAAAATCCAATATGTATCAGTCTTTGCATACAACAGTTATTTCTAGCTCCGATGGAAGCATTTTTGAAATCCAAATTCGAACAGAACAAATGGATTCCATTGCGGAAAAAGGGGTTGCTGCCCATTGGCTCTATAAAGAAAATGGTAAAGGCAGCGATGAAAGCAATATTAAAGAAATGGAAGATAAGCTCTCTTGGTTTAGAGATTTCTCCATCATTACCGATGAAGATAGCGAAGATCCATTGGAATACATGTCGACGGTACAAAAAGATATTTTTGAAGCCAACGTCTATTGCTTTACTCCACGCGGAAAAGTCATCGCATTACCATCAGGCTCTACTCCAATCGACTTTGCGTATCGCATTCATACCGAGGTGGGAAACCATACAACTGGTGCTGTGGTCAACAGTGCCATCGTGCCTTTAAATACCCCATTAAAAACCGGAGATGTCGTCAAAATTTTGACGAGCAAAACATCTGCTGGACCATCTCGTGACTGGATTAAAATCGTTAAATCCGCTCATGCGCGCAATAAGATTCGTTCTTATTTCCAAAAAATCGACTTAAAAGATCGTCGTGAGATGATTAAACAAGGCGAAGCAATGCTGGAAAATGCGCTTAAAGAAAATTCGATGGATGAACTCGATAAATATACAAAACGAATCGAAGGATTCTTGCCAACACTTTCTTATCGCAATACCGAAGATTTATATGCGGCAATTGGAAGCAAGAGAATTCCAGTTCAAGTTATTATTGACCGTTTAGCAACAACAAAAGCAGCGATGGACGATAATGCCGAAATTATCAAGTTATATTCGAAAAATGGAAATCGTGGAAAACCAAGTGCTTGCGGTGTCATTGTCACAGGTGTCGATACGATCCAGGTGTCTTTAGCTCCTTGCTGCAGTCCAATTCCAGGTGATGAAATTGTCGGCTATGTATCTAAAGGACGCGGTGTGAAAGTCCATCGCAAAGATTGTCCGAATATCGCTCGTGAACAAGAACGTTTAATTCCTGTTTCGTGGGCAGAAGAACTTGAAGACAATAACTACTTAGTTCACTTACAAATCGAGTCAGATGACCGCAACTACTTGTTGTCCGATTTAGTAACGGTTCTCCAACAAAATGCGATTGGGATTAAAGGAATTTCTTCCAATGTAAATAACGATTCTTTAACCGCGACGACCAAAATTGACATTACCGTTCGTAATGGTCAAATGCTCGAAAAGCTGATCGCCAATTTGAAAAAAGTTCATTCGGTCAATGAAGTCATCCGAACAATTCAATAAAGCTAAAAAGATGAATAAGAAGGGAATGCTTGAAAAGAGGCATTCTCTTTTTGTTTAGGAAAAGCGATGGACTTTGCCAAATAGAATCTTGTTATTTGAGTAGAGAAAAAGCGGTCATGCCAACAGACATAACCGCTAAAGAAATTATCGTTTTTCATAAATTAGTTCAGTGATTCCATTATCGCTTTTCATATCAAGAAGTCGCAGCTTGATTTCCTGATTGCACTTTGAAAAAAGTTGGATGCCATTTCCTAAAATTGTCGGGATTATGGAAATGTGATAGCGATCAATAAGGTTATCTTCCATAAGTTGATGGACAATATTTGCGCCGCCACAGATCCAAATGTCCTTGCCGCTGTCGTGTTTTAATTCATTGACGAGCAGGCTAGGAGAATTTGAAGTAAATGTAATGTTTTCTGTAGATGGACGATTTCGATGCGTAATGACATAGCTATGCTGATTTGGATAAACCCAATAATCAGGTGATAATTCAGTTACGATTTGATGATAGGTAGACCATCCCATAATTACTGTATCGATGCTTTTTTCAAAATCTGCAAAGCTGTCAACGCCTTCAACATTACAGTCTTGACCCATGAGCCAGTTCACCTTGCCGTTTTCATCGGCAATATATCCATCCAGACTCATCGCAATATATAAAATGACTTTTCGCATTTGATTCTCTCCTTTTGTTTAGTTCGTTCTAATATATTTTACACGAATCAAATCAGTTCTATTTTGTGGATCATCGACATGGTTGTAAATGAAAAAATAGTTAGTGTTTCGAAAGTTTTTATATCGCTTACAGCGCTTACAAGATATAATTAAACCATCAAAAATCATTTTACGTGATGAGGATTACTCTATAATCAGGAAAGGTAAAACATATGAAACACTTAAAAACAATCTCTGCTTTACTCATTGGAGCGACCCTATTAGTTGGATGTTCGAATAATGCACCTGCATCCAGTGTCTCTAAAACTGTGTCGAAAAGCTGCACGACTGAAATGCAAGGAATGAAGATGGGCGTGACCATCAGTGCGCCAAGTGAAGATGCCGAAATCGACAGCGTTCTCATTGATTTTGAAATGCCATTTTCGTTGATTAAAGATTTATCTGGTATGACGGAAATTTCTGAAGAAGAAATCAAAGCAGCAGCTGAACAAAATGAAGATGTTTATAAACAAACAATCGCAGAGCAGTTAGGCATTGAAGCAGATTCAATTCAATCTGAATTAGGTGAAGACAGCATTAAACTTTCGATTGATCTTGATGAAATGGATAAGTTAATTGAAGTTGCAGGACTTCCAGAAGATACTGAATTAATCTATAAAGATGTTGTTGAAAGTTTTGCAAGTCAAGAAGGACTAACTTGCGAATAAAAACTAAATCAAATCTAAACACAATTCATAATTAATTAAAAACTGCTTAAATCGATCTAGTCAGCTCCTAGTCTTTTGAACACGTCAAATTCAAAAAATCGTGTTCATCGATTGGGAGCTTTTATCATGGAAAGAAAATCGAATTATTTCTAATTTATTGAGAATCGGTTTATGTAAAGATCAACAATCGAATTATGGATCGCTTTGAAGCGTTAGGTTAAAAATGAAAATGTAAGTTTGTATTTTGCATATTCCATATTGCTTATAGTGCCTGCAAGTTATAATTGAAGTATCAAAAGTAGTTTTAAGTGATGAGGATTACTCGATAATCCGGAAAGGGAAAAGTATATGAAACACTTAAAATCGATCTCTGCTTTATTCATTGGAGCAGCTTTATTTGTTGGATGTTCAAATAATGCACCTGCATCCAGTGTTTCTAAAACAGTGTCAAAAAGCTGTTCGACTGAAGTAGGCGCAATGAAAATGAAATTTACAATTAGTGCGCCAAGTGAAGATGCCAATATCGATCACGTTCAAACCGGAATTGAAATGCCATTTTCGGTCATTAAGGAATTAGTGGGAATGACGGATATTTCTGATGAGGAATTTAAAACAGCAGCGCAAAAAGATGACGAAATTTATAAACAATCGGTTGCATCTGATTTCGGTGTTGATGTAGATTCCGTGAAAGCTGAATTTACTGAAGACAGCATAAAACTTTCAGTCGATATTGATGACATGGATCAATTCTATGAAATCGCAAACCTTCCAGAAGACACTGAATTAATCTTTAAGGATGTAGCGGAAAAGTTAGAAGCCCAAGAAGGAATGA
Source organism: Erysipelotrichaceae bacterium (assembly GCA_030528085.1). Lineage (GTDB taxonomy): Bacteria > Bacillota_I > Bacilli_A > Erysipelotrichales > Erysipelotrichaceae > Allobaculum. Next base: position 45,642 of record JAUMZN010000001.1, read on the forward strand.
CTTGCGAATAAAAAACGAATTGAATCTAAACACAATCCATAATTAAGCAAAAAGCTGCTCAAATCGATCCATGGATCTGATCTTGAGCAGCTTTTTAATGAAATTTCGTTAATGATTTTTTGAGTTCATATATGCAATAAACCAAACGGGAGCGAGCTTCTACAAACAGCTTTTTGCAGGTGAAATCAGGATAACTAGCTACGCAATAATTATTGAAGAAATTAGCGGCAATTGCGCTAGCTCTTCTTGCGTGCATAGAGCCCGTGATAATTTCGATTGGAGCATCACCAACCATTTGTTGGACAAATTTCAAATTCTCCCATGTATTGCGCGCATTTGTTTCCAATAATAATGGGATATTAGGATTTTGTTCATGAATCCATTTAGCCATTACTTCAGCTTCAACGTATTCATTAGAAACGGCAGATCCAGATAAGATGAGCGTTTTGAATTGATTGCGTTGATATTCTTCTAAAGCAAATTGGCAGCGTCCGATTTGGCTAGGACTCATGCTTCCATCATCTTCAGCAGAGCAGCCTAATACTAATCCATATTCATAAGGCGTAGTTTTTGGCTTTTTTGTTGGCGGCAAATAATGACGATAAACGAGAGCGCATGCGCCAATGAATACGCCAAGGCCAATCCATCGTCTTGTTTTGTGTTTCGAATTTTGTTTCATCATCAATTCTCCTATAGCACAAGAAGTATTTTGATTTTAGGTTGATCTACACGATTAAGTTTATGATTTTTATTCGTGTTCAACGACGACTTGCCAAGGTTTTGTCTTTGGCGAAATCAAGGAATATAAGCGATGTTCTTTAAGATGCCATTTTTGTAAGTGAGTGGGCAATTGGTTGAATTTACTTGCCATTGGCGTTTCTTTAGGCAAAGACTTGATCCAATTGCGGCCAATGGTATTCATGCCAAGAATTTGCATTTCAAAAAAAGAAGGATGGTTTTTCACTTCTGTTTTAGAAATCTGCAGCAAAATCATAAGGCAAGTTCTTTGAATCCGTGCTTTAGAATAAGTTTTCGTAATTGCTGCATTTAAAAAATCGTCCCAATTGTCATGGCGTAGCGCACATTGAATTAAACGATGCTCAATCCCTTCTTCAACTAAGAAAATTTGCTCAAGATTACTTGGATCGCTTTCAAGAAGTTGATAGCGCAAAAATGGGTAATAAGAAGACCAGTTTTGATGAGGTTCAAATAAGTGATCTTCTTCTTGTTCAATTCCCGCAAAATAATCAGCACGCGTTTGTGTAGCTGATTTTAATGATTGATCTCGCAAAAGCGGATACGGTTGAATGTTGTATTTTGAACACCAGCGAATATATTGAATCGCAAGAATGTCATTTGGTTGCAAATCCAAATCAAACTTTGCGGCATTTCGAGCTAATGAGGTAGAAGGGTTCGCATCCAGCTGTTCAATTTGTTTTGCTTTTTGGCAAAGGTCGTCAAGATTGGCACTTTCTGATCCAAAACAAAGGACGTTTACTTTAGCGCTGGATAAAGCTTCAATCGCATAGCGAGCAAAATAATCAGCGCTTTGCATGGCATAAACGCAAGGCAAAGCAATCACAAGATCAGCTCCGGCTTGAAGAGCGAGTTTTGTTTTTGTTTCCACATTTTCTAAAGAAGGAAGACCTCGTGAAGAAAAATAAGTGGAAAGCACAACGACTAAAACATCTGGATGAAGTTGTTGTTTGATGGTTTGAAGTAAATAACGATGCCCATCATGCATCGGATTGAATTCAGCAATCACACCGGCAATAATCATGTCTTCAGTCTATCAAAGAATCGAACGCTTCTATCTTTTTTGCAAAATAAATTCACCAAAAATCAACGATTGCGATATCCAATAAAACAGAATGGACAAAAAGTGAGGACTAGGGGTTTAAAAATAGGCCGGGGAATAGTTAATTCTTTGTGTTTTTGAGACAAAACGATGTAAAAGCGGGATAGATCGTTTAATCTAATGGGGATAAAATAAAGAAAACTCAAATTGAAGTACAGTTTTCAAGATTTGAAATATTTTTAGAAGGTGAAAGATTATGAATCAAAACAATATGAAAAAAGGAGCAATTTTATTCCTTAGCGCAATGCTGCTTGCAGCTTGTTCGAATGGCAATTCCACAAGCCAAGCCTCATCCAAAAGCCAAGTAGAATCTTTAGCGACAACAGAGCAATCAACTGCTAAAAAAGCAGATCATAGCGTACCGGGTCAAACACAATATGAAGCAGTGATCAAAATGAAAGACTATGATCAGCCAATCGTCTTTACGATGGATGAAGGCATCGCTCCAGAGACAGTTGAAAACTTCGTAAACCTTGCTCAATCTGGATTTTATGATGGATTGACACTGCACCGCATTATGGAAGGTTTCATGATTCAAGGCGGAGATCCAACAGGAACAGGAACAGGCGGCAGCTCTCATTTAATTACCGGAGAATTTGCCTCAAATGGATTTGACAACAGCTTAAAACACGTTCGGGGAACTGTATCGATGGCAAGAAGCAACGATCCTGATTCTGCTAGTTCACAATTCTTTATTATGCAAGCTGATAATGAATCTTTAGATGGCAACTATGCAGCATTTGGAACAGTGACTTCAGGTATGGAAGTTGTCGATCAAATCGCGCAAAAAGCCCAACCAACTGATGACAATGGCACAATTGAAGCCGACCAACAGCCAGTGATCGAATCGATTACGGTAACTCAAAAATAGTTCGAAGCTCATTTAAATGGCTGTTTCGGTGTCGAAAGAGTTGTTTGGCAATGATGCAAAAATAAAAAAATAAAGTTTATGAAAGCGGATTATGCCGATATTTATCGGACAATTTTTGCGATTGATGGGGCTTTTTGATGTCATGATTTCTTTGTTTGACATTTCCAAATCGCATGCATATAATATCAAATGCTACATGAGGTGAATATCGTGAAATTTAAAAGAAGCGATTTTCTGGCTGCACCGAAGTCCAGTATTCCAGTTGACTTAGATTACTGTGATCCCACTGGAGAACGGTTTGTCAATACGCCTGTTCAAGCTTTGCCCCAATGTCATATTGAAGGAACTCTTCATTTTGATGGCAGAAGCAAAGTGGTAAGCAGCCTTCATTATACAGGAACTATGACTGTCATTGATTCCATAACCGGAGAAGATCTGGATGTGGATTTCGAAACGGATTCGAGACAAGAATATTCTTTTGATCCTTTATCAGAGGACGATGATGAAGAAGAAATCATTCGAGTATACAAAGATGTAATTGATCTGACGGATGAGGCAGAAGAAGCCATAGCATATGAAGCACCCATGAGCATTACTCATTTAGCCCGTGAAGAATACCCACAAGGTGAAGGTTGGACTCTTACTAGCGATCAGGATGCAATTCCTGAAACGAAAGAAGAGGATCCACGTTGGGCAAAACTCAAAGAATTTAAATTCGAGGATTAAGTAGGAGGTGCACTGATGGCTGTACAGCAGAGAAGAGGTTCTAAACACCGTAAGGCAAAAAGAAGAACTCATTACAAACTGACTAAACCTGCAATCGTAAAATGCCCAAACTGCGGAGAATACAAATTATCTCACAAAGTTTGCCCATCTTGCGGTCAATATAATGGCAGACAGGTACTCGAAGTCGGTGAATAAGCCTATTAGCAGAGCGTAAGCTCTGCTTTTTTTGTACGCATTTGTCAGAGCTCATTTCATACAAAATCAAAAATGAAAAACAAAAGTCGTAAACGTTTTCAAAAAGTTACATCGAAATCACGCAAAAACCCTCATTTCGAGACTATTGCGTGTTAGAACGCATAGACAAACAAGTCGGATTTGTTATAATTGGATTGCTTTATTTCTCTGATAAACTCTAACGGTCGATTGATTTAGACTGCATATGAGATTCAAAATAAATGCAACAAAACTGCACCGTCCGACAACGGGAACAGTCTAAACTAGCTTGTGGACATCATTTGCTCATCTTTTCCTTGCTTACAATAAAAAGTGAGAGACATGATGGATGAAACAAGAATCTTCATGAAATCCATGGAGAATGTCAAGGAAGGACAGAGAATATATGACTCCATTATGGATCACTCTGGCCGGGATAGCAGGACTTGTTTTAGGCATATTGTTAATGGTTGCCTATTCTAAAGCAGGTCTCAATAAAAATCAGCAACAGGCACAACAAATTTTAGACAAAGCACAAAGTGATGCAGAAGCGCGTCTTAAACAGGCGGTACTTGATGGTAAAACACAAGCCCACGATCTGAAAGTAGAAGCGGAAAAAGAAATCAAAGAGCGCCGTCAAGAAGTTATGGATATGGAAAACAAACTTCTGCGCCGCGAGGATAGTTTAAATTTTAGAGACGAGTCTTTAAATCAAAAAGAAAAAGATCTCGCTAGCCAGACAAAGAAAGTCAACGAAAAATTGGCTGCTCTGGAAGAAAAAGATAAACAACTCCAAAAAGAAATCGATCGTCAGATCGAAGTCCTTGAAGGAGTCGCTCGCATGACGTCTCAAGAAGCTCGTACTGAACTCTTTGCCTTGGTAGAAAAGCAAATGGAACACGAAACCATGGCTTATATCAAAGAACAAGAAGACAATGCGAAATCCACTGCTGCACGCAACGCACAAGAAATCATCGCTTTGAGCATCGAACGCATGGCTCAACAAGAAACAATGGACCGCACAATTTCTGTAGTCACCATCCCTGGTGAAGAAATGAAAGGTCGAATCATTGGACGTGAAGGCCGTAATATCCGGGCGTTTGAACAGGCTACAGGCGTCGAATTGAACATTGATGATACACCTGATTTAATCACAATCACATGTTTCAACCCAATTCGTCGTGAAGTGGCGCGTCTTGCTCTTGAATATTTAATTCGAGACGGACGAATTCAACCAGGACGTATTGAAGAAGTCGTTAAGAAATTCCAACACGAAGTCGAAGCCGAAATTATGAAAGCTGGAGAAGAAACAGTATTCAAACTCGGTATCGGACGAATCGATCGCGAAATCGTTCGTTTAATCGGTACTTTGAAATATCGTTTCTCCTATGGCCAAAATGCTTTGCAGCACTCAATTGAAGTTGCATTGATTGCCGGCAGCATGGCTGCTGAGTTGGGATTGAACCAGCATATGGCAAAACGAGCTGGCTTATTGCACGATATTGGTAAAGCACTGAATATCGATCAACAAGAAGGAAGCCACGTCGATCTTGGTTATAAATTCTGTAAAAAACATGGCGAAAAGGACATCGTGCTGAATGCCATCGCCTCACACCACGGTGATGTTGAAGCTAAATATTTAACTTCACACTTAGTCATCGCTGCTGACACCATTTCAGCTGCACGACCAGGTGCTCGTAAAGAATCTGCTCAAGCTTATGTAGAACGATTGGAAAATCTGGAAAAAATCGCCAATGAATTTGAAGGCGTCAGCCAAGCTTATGCAATCCAGGCTGGACGTGAAATTCGAATCATGGTTGTACCAGATGCCGTAAGTGATACAGCTTGTGTCAAGATGGCAAGAGCAATCCGTGACAAAATTGAATCTGAACTCACATATCCCGGACAGATCAAAGTGAACGTAATTCGCGAAGTCCGTGCACAGGAAATTGCGAAATAACTAATCAAATCAATCAAAACCGCATCGAGCGGTTTTTTTTTTACGATTGATGAGTTTCATTTGAGATTTGTTTGTGAAAGAAAACAAAAGTTTTGCTTTCGTGAGTGCTACTGTAAAATAGAGAAGAGAAATTGTGCTAAAGTATCCACTTAGGACATTTGTATTCAATATAGAAAACAATTATACAATTCAAAGAAATAGAAATTTGAATTGTCTGCATACTCAATCAGAAAGGAATTGCATATGAAAATTAAAGAGAACTGGCATTTGCCAAATCGTGACCAAGCCGCAAAACGCAATCACGACCAAGTCGAAACAATCTCTACATTCCAGATTACAGAATCACAAAAAACGATGGGATTGAATCAGAAATACTATATTTCGACCTATGGATGCCAAGCAAACGAACGAGACTCCGAAAACATTGCGGGGATTTTAGAAGCTTGCGGATATAGCGTTGCAAAAACTGCTCAAGAAGCGGATATCATTTTAATGAATACTTGCGGTATTCGTGAAAATGCCGCAAATAACGTTTTGGGCGAAGTAGGAAGCTATAAAAAGTTATTCAAAAACAAACCAGACCTCATTATTGGGGTTGGTGGATGCATGGCCCAAGAAGAAGGGTTTACTCGCACATTATTAGAAAAATATCCATGGTGCCATTTAGTATTTGGTACACATAACTTTAACCAGCTGCCTGAATATATCGAACGCTGCAAAAATAACGAAAAAGTCGTTGAAGTTTATTCACGCCAAGGCGAAATCTATGAAAACTTACCTGAACATCGTGCTGGTAAATATAAAGCATGGGTCAACATCATGTATGGCTGCGATAAATTCTGTACGTATTGCATCGTTCCTTATACAAGAGGTAAACAAAGAAGCCGTCAGCCAGAAGCGATTCTTGAAGAAGTAAAAGTGCTTAAAAAGCTTGGCTACAAAGAAATTTCTTTATTAGGACAAAACGTCAATGCGTATGGCAAAGATTTACCTAATAGCTGGGACTTTGCGCGCTTGCTTGAAGAATGTGCCAAACTTGGTATTGAACGCGTTCGTTTTATGACAAGTCATCCTTGGGATTTCAGCGATGAAATGATCGAAATTATCGCAAAATACGACAACATCATGCCTTATATCCATCTGCCTTTACAAAGTGGTGATGATGACATTTTACGCCGCATGGGAAGACGCTATACGAGTGCGGAATATAAAGAATTGTTCCATAAAATCCGCAATACAATTCCTGGCGTAACGATTTCGACAGATATTATCGTCGGATTCCCACAAGAAAGTGATGAAGCATTTGAACATACTTTAGATGTTGTTCGCGAATGTCGTTTTGATAATGCATATACATTCATTTACTCACCACGTCCAGGAACACCTGCCGCTAAGATGGCTGATGATATTGATCTGCAGACGAAAAAAGAACGCCTCTATCGCTTAAATGAATTATGGAATCGCCAGGCTAACGAAAACCACCAAAAACTCGTTGGCAAAATTGTGCCAGTATTAGTCGATGGACCATCCAAAAAAGATCCAAGCGTTTATTGCGGATATTCAGATACGTCGATTCCAGTGAACTTTACTGGTGAAAACATTCATGAAGGCGATATCGTCAATGTCAAAATTGAACAAGCCAGAACATTTTCTCTTAATGGAATCAAGGTCGACTAACTTGGTCGATGGTATACTATAAATAAATAATAAATCTCACGAAATAGTCATGGAGGTCTAAATGGCTGGAACAGAATTTCTAAAGAAAGATGAAACCATCAGACTATTCGCCCTTGGTGGATTAGATGAAGATGGTAAAAACATGCTCGTCATCGAAATTGACGGGGATATTTACATCGTAGAATCCGGATTAAAGTTCCCTGATTTTAAAGGGGCACTTGGAGTCGAGTGCATCGTGCCTGACTTCACTTATTTAAAGGAACATGAAGATCGTATTCAAGGAATCTTGATTACCCATGGTCATGATGATGTCATGGGTGCTCTTCCTTATTTATTAAAGGAAATTAAAGCAGATGTTTATGTTTCTCCATTCACATTTGGCGTTGTCAACGAATTATTGAAGAAAAATCATATTACCGGAGCACGTTTAAAAGTTGTACGTCAAAAAGAAACAAGAAGAATTGGCGGACGCCAAGTGATCTTCTTCCCAGTAACACATTCCTATCCACAAACTTATGGATTTGGAATTCAAACAGCACATGGATATATCGTTTATTCTGGAGAATTTATTGCTGATTACGATGATTTCTCTGATGCATATCATGGCGATTATTCATTTGCGACACGTTTTAAAAATGATGGCGTATTTATCTTGTTGCAAGATTCAAAGAGCGCCGATCGCCCGCTGCATACTGCACCAAAACATAAAGTCAGCGAACACTTCGATAAACTTTTATCTGAAAACGAAAAACGACGGGTATTTGTCGAAATCTATACCCAATCCGTTTATCGCATTCAGGAAATGATTCAATGCTGTATCGATCATCACCGCAAAATTTGTTTCTATACAAAAGAGATTCAACATCTCGTTTCTCTTTTACAAAGCGTCATGGATCCAATCCCTGCCGACTTAGTCGTTAAAGAAGATCAAATCGACCAGCTCGATGATGTCGTTGTCTTTATTTCAGGACAAGGCCGTCAGTTATTCCAGTTGATGTCCAATATTGCGAACTCCGAAGTTGAAAACATCGAGATTCGTGAAAGTGATGTCTTCGTCGTTGCGACACCTTTAGTTCCAGGTGTAGAAAACGACTTCAAAAACATGGAAAACGACATTTATAAAAAAGAAGGAACAATCATCAAAATCGACCGTGATGTCAAAGGAATGCACCCTTCAAAAGAAGACTTAAAAATGGTCATCTACATGACAGAGCCAAAATACTACATCCCAATTAAAGGGGCGTATCGTATGCTTTGTGCCAATGCGATGACAGCAGAAGAGATGCATATTCCTAAAGATCACATCATTATTATCGATAATGGTGAAATCATCACATTTAAAAATGGTGAACTGCAGCCAGGACGCGAAATTCTCGAATTGCACGATTCTTTAATCGATGGCAATGCGGATTGGGACGTTGCCGGGGTTGTATTAAAAGATCGCGAAATTTTATCGACAGATGGTGTCATGGTTTTAGCAATCGGTTTAGATTTTAAAACGAAAGAAATCGTGAACGGGCCAGATATTCAAACACGCGGACTTGTCTATGTTCGCGATGCTGAATATTTAACTAGAGAAGTGACGCGAATCATGGAAGATACGATTAAAGAAATGGTTGATGCCAATCGCTATGAAAATATGGAATGCCGCAACCAAATTCGTGAACGTGTTTCTCGCTATGTATTTAAGCAAACCGCAAAACGACCAATGGTTTTACCGGTTATTCTTGAATTAGCGCAAAAATAGTTTGCATCGTACTACTTGAATTTCTATTGGAATGCGGGATAGAAATAATCCTATTTGTAAAATCACTTGTATTCATTGTATGAGGTTTGATCAGAAGATTTTGTGAAAAAAGCAGGCAGTTTTTATGCCGCTGATAGTACCTTAAGAAAATTTTAGAGTGCCAAATAAAAGATATTTTTACATTTCTAACGACCCCCGAAAAAAGGGTACGTCAAATTCTAGTTTCTAGTTTTGTGGAATTTAATGCTTAGAAACTAGTTTAGTCAGAAATCGGACTTTTAAATGAAAAAACAAGGAGGAAAACATGAATAGAAGACGTATTGTTCAGCGTCTATGTGCTAGTGCATTAGCATTTACTCTTGCAATTCCACAAGGAGTAATGGCACAGGAATTTGTTGAAGCACCAGTAGTAGAAAATGAAGTAGAGTTTCAAAATGAATCAAATTCGCAGCATCTGAATATGAGAGATTTTTTGACTTGGATCATTAATAATCCAAGTTATAAAGAAAATATAAAAACTCAAGCAAAAGATGCTGTGGATGTTTTAGAAGATGGCGTATTAGGATCTTATACGGATTTATCAGATCCAGAAGATGCAACTGCAATGAAAAACGTTATTAAATCCATCACAGTTCTTGAGGAGTGTAACCGCCTGCGAAAAAATCATGGAGTTGATGAACTAGAAGTAAGCTTGGAATTGATGGTTGTTGCGCAAAAACACCTAAATAAGTCTGATTCAGAAATGGGCCATTCTAGAGCATATCACGTAGGGGAAAATCTTAGTTGGGGAAGTCTGTATCCATTTGATGGATGGTATGTCGAAGAAAAAGTAATGTATGAGAAGTATATTAAACAAGGCTTTTCACTAGCAGACATGGAGAATGATCCTGTGAAGTATAAGCAGGTTGGGCATTATCTAAATGTTATTAATCCGAGTTATTCAAGAACAGGCGCTGCTTTTGAATTGAATGGAGATTCTTCATATAGTGGAATTTGTGCAGGGCAAGTATTTGATTTTAATCGTTCAGTAAAACCGAGATCATATAATGGATCGACCATGGAGGTAAGTGCCTTCAAAGAAATGGTCAATAAATTCTGTGAAGAAAAAGGGTATAAACCTCCAACTCAAGGTGGATCAAACCAGGGTGGATTAAATCAAGGCGGAATTATAGAAATTATTGTTTTACCAGAGGAATACGAAGGAACTATGGTTGGGATGCAAAGATTGTACAATCCAAATTCTGGAGAACATTTCTACACCGCTAATATTGATGAAACATTAACGTTGATCTTGAGCGGTTGGCGTTATGAAAGTCTTGGTTGGGCTGCACCAGTTAAATCGAAGACTCCCGTATATCGTTTATATAACAAAAATGCTGGGGATCACCATTACACAACGAATCGCCAAGAAAGAGATGTTCTGATCGCTGCTGGCTGGAAAGATGAAGGAATCGGTTGGTATTCTGATGATGCACATACTCGACCACTTTATCGCCAATATAATCCAAACGCAAAATCCGGAAGTCATAATTACACTTCAGATCGAGATGAGCATCGTTTCTTAGTCAAAAATGGTTGGAAAGACGAAGGAATTGCTTGGTACGCATCTTTATAAACAAATAAGGCACTCTTAAAGTGAAGCTTAGGTGAATTTTACCTTTAACTTTTCTTGAGGTGTATTCAAACCTCTTCAATTCAATAGCGAAGAATCACAGATCGATTCTTCGCTATTTTTGGGGTGTGCCGGGCATGGCACACTCCTTGCTGGTGAAAGACCAGTCGCAATTATCTGCCGGTAAGCGTAGAGAAGGTAACAGGGAAACATAGACCCGGATTTTGAAGTCCGGGTCTTTTCTATATGA
>JAUMZN010000064.1 GCA_030528085.1 Erysipelotrichaceae bacterium
AACACATATGCACGTTCATGGCCAAATCACTCGAGTGCTCAAGCACGAATCCAAGAGGAAAGCAGCCTGCAACCTTTCAATTGCAATTAGCATTGGCAGAGCAATCAGTTTTCAATAAGTTTGATGTCAAAAATTTGCTACATTGAGGCGAAGTGATATAATTTGAATGAACTAAGAAGTGGTGGAAAACCACAAAAAAAGAGAGAGGACGGCCATCCTCTCTTTTTTAGTACTGCCACCAAAGTAGCTAGGCTACTTCTTTATCTCCTTAACTATCATATAAAGCATGACCATTGTGATAATTACATTGATGTCGATGTTCATAATTAACTAAGAAGTGGTGGTAGTACATTATGGTGGTACTGTTCATCACGAATACCTCCAATAACGATTTTAGCATCAATCAAAAACAAGATAATTTAGAGTAAGGCAAGAGATGCACAGGAATGGATAAAGTGGTTGAAATGAGTTGAACATTGGTTTCCTCTTTAGATGTAGATCAACTTCAATTTCATTTAGTTAAGCTTTTTGGTATTTAGGTCTCTATAGATCGAAAAAAATCTTTTTCGATCTATGGGGACCTTTTTGTATTCAATAAATTTATGTTTTTCGCAATCGATCTGGTCAAAGAAGAACTGACTCAGGCCTATTCAACAAGAGATGAAGATGAAATGGCAGATCACCTCACTCATGTTGTAGAAATTTGTGAAGGAACAAAGAACGTACACTTTAAATGGTTCTCAAATCTTATCCTCAAGCACTGGAATGGTTTGATTAGTCATGCTGTTTTACGCTTGTCGAATGGAAAAATAGAGGGGATCAATAACAGAATCAAAACTGTTCGAAGAATGTCATATGGCTTTCGAGATGACGAATACTTCTTCTTGAAGTTAATGGATATGAGCCGTTATCATCCAGCCTGATAATTGGTGATCCCTCACGATTTTACATAGAACCAACTTTAAACGTAAAAAAACTTCAAGCCATATTGACTTGAAGTATGTTTTCGAATGGTGAGGACGATGCGACTTGAACGCACACGAGCTAAGCTCACTACCCCCTCAAAGTAGCGTGTCTGCCATTCCACCACGTCCTCATATTTGAAGTTGCCTAGATAATATAACTCAAAGTTAATTGTTTGTAAAGCAATTTCTTTTATTTTTTTATTTTGTTCTCTTTTGGAGAACAGCTCTTTTTTAGCCAAGAATTATTCTAATCGTTTATAAACTTTTTTCAAGTCTAAATGTAGATAAATTTTAAACTTTTGCCAGTCTCGATCTCATACAATCAGCAACTTTATTGCCAAGTCAATCCTGTACGCACTTCTCATGCATATGTCAAATAGAACCTTTCAAACTTAAACGTTTACGTCCTGATGATTCTATTTATTTTTAAATATTTAATTCGCTTTGATCCTTTCTTTTTTATCTTCTAAGCGAAATCAATAAAATTCTTGGTATAACACAAATGAGATTTATTTATCACCGATTCATTTAATCATTATAAACTTAAATGGATATTCAAAAACTTTTGAATTTTACAGCGATTTCACCTTTAAAATAGCCAATATAAAGATTTTATAAATTTAACACTTTTTTAGAATAGTTTGCGCACTGATGTTTGTGCCCAAGCATTTATTCTTGACTCAGTGTTATTTAAATCTATATAATTTGACCATAGGATAGATTCAAGAACTGATTTTTACTGGATAGTCCATTCTTTCCAGGTTCGCATTGAAGTCAAAGAATTTTAATCAAAAATCTCCAATCTATTCAGGGAGGTAAAACATGAACACTGGAAAAGTGAAATGGTTTAACGCAGAAAAAGGTTTCGGATTCATTACTGGTGAAGACGGAAGAGATGTATTCGTACATTATTCTTCCATCAACCAAAAAGGGTATCGTTCCTTAGACGAAGGTCAGACTGTCACTTACGATGTCGTTGAAGGCGATCGTGGAAAACAAGCTGCAAACGTTACACCTGTTGCTGAATAATTTCGATTTCAGATGAAGAAGTGCAAAGCACTTCTTTTTTTGCCCCAATAATATAAAAGACGAATAAAAAGCAAGAATCCGCATGTTCCCGCTACTGGTTAATGCGTTTCTTGCTTATTTTTTTATCTAATTTAGTCTCGATCAAAGCTTCGATAATGGAGTTCAACTTTATCTTTTAATTGACTTTGAATTTGCGCGAAGACTTGTTCAAACATCTTTTTCTCAAATACAACAACATCGATATAAGAGTAAGATTTACCAATTGCTCCACCGATGACTTTTGCGCAATGCAGTGGCGCAAATAGCGCTTCAATTTGCGTAGCGAGTTTTTGACGCAATGCCGCATCTTCTTTGGAGTCGAATAAGTTGATGTAATAAATATAGCCGTATTCGCCGCCTTTTGCTTTGACGTCTAATTGGACATCACTTTTTGCCCCTAATGATTCTTCAATCAATGGCGGATTGATCGTAAAGATCATTTTCATATCTTTACGCAATGAGTCAGAGGCAAAGTCTTGGTGTGGCTTAAATACTGTATAAATGTCTAATGGATGTTTATATTCTGGCCATTTTTCTTTTTGGACTACATCCATAATGACATCATAGAGCTCGCATAAGTTGCATAATTTTGCATCTTTGATTGGTGCATCTAAAAAGTCTGCACTGCCAATATACGATTCAAGGCAGTTTTCTCCAACTGCAAGTTCGATTAAGTAAATCGCCATTTCTCGTTTATATTCTGGGTTGTCGATTAAAGAAAAGCCTGGACAATACACTTGCACTTCAAAGTTTTGCGCTTTGGGATTGATCGTATAAAAAGCGGTCATATCCATTAATGTATAAGCGACATCTTTGATCTGCAAAACCGCTTCGATTGCTTTTTGAGAAAGCGGCGGTAATGTATCGTTAATGATCCAAGTCTTTTTAATATTTGCAGGAGCGAGTTTTTTCATTTGTTGGCAAATGAGCTGGCTTGTTTTATTTGGACCAGTATCAAACGTCATTTCAGGTTGTTCCGGATCATCTTCGATAAAAAAGTGAGCTCCACTGATTTCGTTGCATTCAGAATTCAGCGTATCTAAGATTTCCGTTAATTTTTCGTAGTTTTGATTGTTTAATGCGTCTAATAAGCCTTTTTGTTCTAATTCAAAGTCTTTCCAGAACGCTTTAATATTGTCAATGACACTCATCTATAAACCTTCTTTCTTGGTTTCTTGTTCATCTTCATCGTTTATTGTTTCACTATTGCGTGGATAATGCAGCACTCTTGTTTCAGTAATGATCACATCTAATCTCTGATCCCATGCCTCAGGAACAAAACTTGCTTCTTGTTTGTCAAAGGCAACACCTATGCGCAAGCAATTAGGATGTTTTTGTAAGTAGCGATCGTAATAGCCTTTTCCATACCCTTTTCGATAGCCATCGCAAAAAGCGACTAAAGGGACAACGATCAAACTTGGCACTACTTCTTTTTGACCGCTTTTTAACCCTTTTGGTTCAAGGATGCCAAATGCACCGATCTCTAATTGATCGAGTGGATAAAAGCGCATCGTTGTTTCGCTTTCCACTTTTGGTGCCGACCATTGAATCGCTTCAAATTGTTGTTTAGACAAAAGCTTTGAAAAACCATAAAGATCTTTTTGATCCTTAAGCTGATTGGATAATTGGAACCCGAAATGTTCTAAGACATCGACTTCTCCTAAAATTGGAAGATAGATTCCAATCGATGGATATTGTTTAAAAAAAGGCAGAAGCCGACAGGCAATCCGGAAATTTCTTTCTTGCTTGTTGGCAATCTGCTTTCTTTTTTGAATCCAAAGTTTTCGATTCATCGTATCCATTGCGTTTTAGCCGATGGAATCCGACATATCCAGTTTTAATAACTGGTTTAATTCAACCGCATATTCCATAGGTAATTCGCGGGTAAATGGTTCTAAGAAGCCCATAACGATCATTTCTGTCGCTTGTGCTTCAGTTAAACCACGGCTCATTAAGTAGAACAATTGTTCTTCTGAGATATTCGATACTGTCGCCTCATGTTCAATCTGGCTTGTTTGATTGAGATGACGGTTTAAAGGAATCGTATCAGAGCGGGATTGTTTATCCAAAATCAGCGTATCGCATTCTACTTTTGTTTTTGCGTGATCGGCATTTTTGCCATGGACAACCCAACCGCGATAGTTCACTTCCCCACCTTTTCTTGCGACAGATTTTGAAATAATCGTCGAAGAAGTGTGTGGCGCTAAGTGAATCATTTTTGCTCCTGCATCTTGGACTTGGTCTTTTGAAGCAACTGCGATGGAGATCGTTGTCCCTTTCGCATAAGGTCCAACGAGAACACAAGCAGGATATTTCATATTTAAATGGGAACCGATGTTTCCATCGATCCATTCCATATGACCATAATCTTCAACGCGAGCACGTTTTGTTACGAGGTTGATAATATTCGTTGACCAGTTTTGCACAGTGGAATAACGGCATCTTGCGTTTTTGTGAACAAAGATTTCGACTACTGCCGCATGCAAAGAGTCTTTTGAATAAATTGGTGCTGTACATCCTTCTACATAATGGACGTCCGCTCCTTCATCAACGATGATCAAAGTACGTTCAAACTGACCTGCTGATTGGGAGTTAATTCTAAAATAAGACTGCAGAGGCTTTTCTAATTTCACGCCTTTTGGCACGTAGATAAAGCTTCCGCCAGACCATACTGCTGTATTGAGCGCAGCATATTTATTGTCTGTATAAGGGATTAGTTTTCCAAAATATTTTTGGAATAATTCTGAATGCAGACGTAATGCGCTGTCTGTATCTAAGAAAATAACCCCTTTTTCTTCAACTTCTTGAAGCATGTTGTGATAAACAACTTCTGATTCGTATTGTGTAGAGACACCGGCTAAATATTTTTGTTCAGCTTCTGGGATCCCTAATTTTTGGAATGTGTTCCGGATTGTTTCTGGAACATCTTCCCAATCTTGTTCTTGAGTTTCACTTGGTTTGATGTAATACGTAAATTCATCAAAATCGATATGGGATAAATCTGGTCCCCAATCCGGATTTTCTTGTTTTAAAAAGGAATGATACGCCTCTAAACGTCTTTCTAACATCCACTCTGGTTCTTTTTTAATTGCAGAGATTTCACGAATCGTCTGCTCGCTTAAACCTTTATCTGTTTTAAAAACAGAAGTGTCTTCGTCATGGAATCCGTACTGGTAATCTTTTTCCTCTAAAACCTGTACTGGTGTTTGTTCTTTTTCAGCCATTTCAAGCCTCCTGTTCTTTTGTCGTCTGTTCGCGATGAGCCTGCAGCATTTCTTCTAATGCTTTCCAGCCAATCGTTGCGCAGCCAATACGGTTTGGCTGTTTTGCGACGCCTTCAAAAACGATCGCCTCGTCAACTAATTCAGGATCAAAAGGGCGGCCATGGATCATATTGAAATAGTTTTGAATAATGTTTTCTGCTTCTTCGACTGTTTTGTTGGCAACTAATTGCGTCAAAATCGAAGTTGAAGCAGTGGAGATTGTGCAAGCTTGGCCATCAAAGCGTACGTCTTGAACAACTCCATCTTTAATTTTTGCTTGAACTGTAATGTCATCGATGCAGGAATCACTTGCCATATGTCTTTGGTCATATTCACCGTCATCTGTTTTAAGTTCTTTATTTTGTGGATAAGAATAGTTATCCATAATAATTTCCCGATAGTAAGATGGATCGATTGGCATGTTTATCCTCTTTTCTAAAAAAAGATATCTAGGCATTTCTCGACTGTCGCTTCTTTGATCGCATCGACAAGTCGGTCAATATCCTCGATTGTGTTATACAAATAGATGCTCGCCCGGACTGTTCCTGGCACACCTAAAAATTCGCCCATTAATTTTGCACAATGCTGACCGGAGCGCACCGCAATCCCTTTATTGGATAAGTAGCTTGCCATATCCTGAGGGAAAATCAGCTGACCATGATCATAAACATTGAATGTAATAATTCCACCTTGGGCATGTGGGTTGTAAATTTTGATTTTATCTTGAAGTTCTTCTTCAGCGCGTTTGAGGAAGTGTTGTTTTAATTCCCATTCGTATGCATGAATGTTTTCTAATCCAATATTCATCAAATAGCGCATCGCTGCTGCCATGCCAAGCGCCCCTTCAATTGGCAATGTTCCCGATTCGAATTTTGTTGGTGTTTTTTTCAAAATTAATGAATCGCAGCTTCGCGCAAAGCGAGCGTTGCTTTCACCACCAAAGAAAATTGGGCGTAATTGGTCGAGCAGTTCATATTTGCCATACATCACGCCAATCCCGCTAGGACCGCATAATTTATGGCTGGAAAAGCAGAAGAAATCGCAATCCATATCTTGAACATCAATGGCGTGATGCGCAACAGCTTGTGCACCATCGACAACGATATATGCACCATGTTCATGTGCAATTTTTGCAATTTCTTTAATTGGAGCGTTAAAGCCTAAAACGTTGGACACTTGCGCAAAAACCACAACTTTCGTATTTGGATATTGCTCAAATGCTTTTTGGACGTTTTCTGGCGTGATTCTTCCTTCTTCGTCAACTTCGATGAAATTGACAGGAATATCTTTTGTTAAACCGGCTTGCTGCCAAGGCAAAACGGAAGATGCATGTTCTGTTTCACATGTTAAAATCGCATCGCCTTGTTTTAAAAACTGGTTGGTAATCATTAAAGCGAGAAGGTTTAATCCTTCTGTTGTTCCTGAAGTAAAAACGATTTCTTCCGGTTTTTTCGCATGGATAAATTCCGCACTCGTTTTTCTTGCGGCATCAAGTGCATAGTCCACTTGTGCTGCCATTTCATAGTCACCACGTTGGGCATTAGCGCCAAGGTAAGTGTAATAACGAACAACTTCGTCAATAACACATTGCGGTTTGAGTGCTGTTGCACAACTATCCAAATAAGCAAGCGGCTGCCCACTCATTTCTCTTTTTAAAATCGGAAAATCTGCACGTATTGCTTCAATATTTTCTTTAATGTTCATACATGCCAACCCTTTCTTCCGTTTCTTGTTCAATTTTCGCCTTTAATTGCTCATCTTCGATCAATTCTAAAATCGGTTTAAAGTAACCGACAGATAAAAGACCGATTGCTTGGCGCATTGTCAATCCACGAGAATTTAAGTAGTAGAGTTGTTCGGCATCAGGTTGTCCCACACTTAAAGCATGGGATGCTTTTACATCATCTTCATCGATATAAAGAATTGGCAAGGTTACACATTTGTGATTGCTGCCCATCGTTAAAACGCGAGTTTCTTGATGGGATTCTGAAGCATAGGCACCTTTGACAATTCGTCCGGATGCAACCATTTCATATTTACCGCCATCAAAGACAACCGCAAAGTTATGCATATTGCCATAGGTATGGCTGACATGGCTTGTAATATCCAAATTAGATTTTTTCTCAATATCGCTAAGGCAAAGCTGAGCAATAGAAAAATCCATATTGGCACCTTGTTGGTTAAGGTGTCCTTGCAAATCAAGGTGGCAAGGTTGGTTTTGCATATCTAATAAGCCACATTCTAGATTGGCATCACTTGCGATGTTTGCTGTCAATTTCAACTGCACTTCATGTTCCATGCAGTTTTGAATGAACACTTTAGCATGACAAGCTGATTTAGCTTCTAAATGCAAAGTCATTTCTTGGCATTGCCCTTCTAAGAAAAGCACGATTGAACCTGCAGAACGTTCGTTAAAAGTTAAAGTTAAATCTTGATCCATTGCCATTGTTTGGGCAAAGCGGTTTTCATAGACTCTTTCCATAGAGCCTACTCAACTTTCTTTGCACCGCAAGTTTCAAGCAGAACAGGTTGTGGTTTTTCTTCTTTTCTTGCTTTGACATGGAATTCTTTTTCGATCCAGTCATATCCTTGTGTATCAACTTTGTGGATTAATTCTGGTCCGCCGGATACGACGATTTTTCCATCGACAAGAATATGCGCATGAGTCACATTCAAATAATCTAAGAAACGCGCATAGTGGCTGACCACTAAGCAGCCCATGTGAGTTTCTTCTCTTTCAGCATGAATTGCATTGGCAACAATGCGCAATGCATCAACGTCAAGACCAGAGTCGATTTCATCGAGCATTGTGATCGATGGTTTTAATAACAACATCTGCACAATTTCGTTTCTTTTCTTTTCCCCGCCAGAGAATCCGACGTTTAAGAAACGATGTGCTAAGTCTGGTTTCATTTCCAACTGCTGGATTGCATGATCCATTCCTTTAATAAATTTAAATAAGGACACTGGACGTTCTTGGCGAACGTTCATTGCAGTTCTTAAAAAATCGGAGTTGGTTACACCAGCAACTTCGCTTGGGTATTGCATACCCAAAAATAACCCTGCCCGGCTTCTTTCATCAACGGACAAAGCTAAAACATCTTGACCATCTAAAGTGATGGTTCCTTGTGTAACTGTATATTTAGGGTTGCCCATAATCGCAGCAAGTAAAGTTGATTTACCGTTACCATTTGGACCCATTAAGGCGTGTACTTCATCATCATGAATAGTCAAATCAACGCCACGAAGAATCTCTTTGTCTTCAACGCTGACATGTAAATCCTTGATTTCCAATGTTGACATTTCGCTACCTCTCTTTTTGTCTATTTCAATATACTCTATCGGCTCACTTTGTGCTTATTTGAAAGCCTGAAACGAGTGATATGCTTACTTTTATCATTTGCTTGATCAAGGAATTCTCAAAGAAATTGAATAATTCCTTTCATATATATAGTAGTTTCTCAACTTCTCTAATCTCCTTTATTCAAGGGAGATTTTTCTTTTGTGTATATAAATTTTCCTTTCGAAATCATAAA
>JAUMZN010000065.1 GCA_030528085.1 Erysipelotrichaceae bacterium
CTGCACAATCAACCCTGCAAGCTACTTAGGATTTGAAGATCGCAAAGGATCTATCCAAGCAGGTAAAGATGCTGACTTAGTTGTTCTTGCTGATAACTACGATGTCATCATGACGTACACTCGCGGTAAAAAAGCATTCTAAATTACAAGTTCTTAATTGAAGAGAATAAGTAAATCAAGAATATAAAAAAAGCTAAACGCAGTAATTATTTCCCTTTTAGCAGACACTCGAAATTACTTAACCGAGATGTCGCTAAAAGGGATTTTTTGTTCTTTGCCTGTGTATTTTCATTTTTGCATCCTATGTTAAATTTAACAGAAAATATTTTTAATGATTTATATAAATAATATTGTGTAAGCAAATTGATTGATTTATAATTTAGATAAAGATACGGATGTAGTGAATATTGGCCAGAAAATATAATATATAAAAACGGTTCTGCAATTTTTGCGACGATAATAATTTTGGCATATAGTAAGTGCGTAAAATTATCGATAACATCGCTTTTATTGTTTGTTTATGACTGATGTTCTTTTGATCCATTTAATAGATGAAGCTAGATGGATCGATTTTATAATCATTGACGTATCAAAGGATGTGATGCCAATGACTCATTTAGTACTGAATCAGTAATGGAAATGTGATAATTTGTAAAAAGTCCATTGCTGATCAAATGAATATAGAATAATTAAGATTGTTAAATATCGATAATCACTTAGAACAGGCGGTCTATCAATTTTTTTGGTATTTCATTGTTTGCATATCAACGAAAGGAAGACCTTTATGAAAAAAATAATATCGATGGTTTTAATGATTTGCTTGTGTTGTGGTCTAGTTAATGTTATTCCGATTCAAGCGTCGGATAATATTGCTTATGTAGGTGATGGATATATACAAGAACTAGAAACCAATAATCCAGATACAAAAAGGTGGAAAGTTGTGGACTCTAATACAGAGTATGATTTACTTATCAATTATAAAGAACATTTCATTCAAATCGATGACGAAATCACACCTTACTTTGTAGAAGAGCTTGAACTGCCTGTTACTCGGGCAACAATTGATTATAGCTCGGCAAGAAGCTTCCAATACAAAGTGCCATGGAAGGGATCGGCAACGTTGCTTGCTGCAGCAGTAGGAGGATTGATTGGAGGTGCACCTGTTGCTGGTTGGGCAGCAACAGTCGCAGGAGCCTTAACAGCGGATGCTGAAAATGTTTGGGTAACATTTACTCAATATGATAGCGTGGAAAGTTATTATTCGAATTATAATGCGGTTTATTATCATAAATGCATTAACAGAAACATCATTTTCTATGAAAATTCCATCTCGAGTGCAAATAAACGTTATGGACCTGTCCATGGTAGTTGGTTCGATCCAATTAGACCATAAGATCTGGTCATTAGAGGAGGAGTGGTTATGAAGAACCCTAATCCATTAGAAAAAATGAATAGAATAATTGGCATGTGCGGTATCATGGCAATTGTAAGTCCTCTTGTGTTTTATTTAAACCTTAGTTTTGAGTTAGCTACATTACTCTGCATCGTATTTGCGGTATGGATGTTTTTGGAATATAGACGATTGAAGAGAAAAGCAGATGAATATGTAGTGATTACTTGTGAAGAGTATGATCAACTGAGAAAAAAAACTGGTGAATAAGGCATTTTAAAGGTATGAATCATATTTCAACAATTTTTTGACGATAAACAAATATTTAGAAATGAAGTTCTATTTAAAACGCAAACTGAGCAAACAAAATAAATGAAATGACCAATCTAAATGAATGGATCGGTCGATCTATCTTTGCTGAACTAAGCTGGTTTTATGATATGGAATAAAAATCAGGCGAGAAACATAGAATGAGAGCTACTTGTTAAAAGTTCTTATTTGGTTTCTCGCTTCTTTTTGTGGATAGAAAAAACGGCACTCTAAAATTTGATGATGCTTATTTTCATCGATTGTTTGGAAGGGAGAAGAAGATAGTAAAATTCATTTGTTTTTGAGTTTCTGATTGAAGTTAACTTGTATGATCCAGAAGAGTGAAAATCCAATATTTTTCCATAGCGTTTTCAATTCGATTCATCAATTTGTTATAATGGCAAAATCTGATGTGTTTTTGCGCATGAACAATTTTCCTCATGTGCAAAGATAAAGTCGTTTGTTATAATCTAATCTGAATGCGAAGGGGGAGCTGCAATGGAAAATGCATGGAGCCAGTTTGCTGGATGGTGTCAAAGCGCCTACCAATATGTCATAAATCACGTTCCTTTAGAGGTAATGGTTTATATAGCAATTGCCATTTTGATCTTAATTTTGATTTCTGTTGTTTCTAGAATGACGAAAAAAGGTCGAGTGGCTAAAAATCTTGCTCAACTTGAAATGGATGTCGAAGCAATTCGTTCCAATCATTTGCAAGATAAATTCTCAAAAGCAGAAGCAATCGCCAAGGCGAATGAAGATTTACAAGAACGCGTGAGTGATATCCGCCCAAAATACGAAATTTGTGTTGAGTCGGTGAATACTTGCGAAAATCTTTACGAAAAAGCTTTTGATTATTTTTCACGTCACAAATATAAAAAAGCATTACGCGCAATGGATGAAGTTGAAGCGGTTCTCTACGATACTGAAGAGAGAATCAATATTGTTGCCCAGTCATTAGATCAAATTTTATCTCGCGAAACTGAAGTTAAAACGAAAGCAGATAAAGTGATCGAGCAAGTGGCTGTTCAAGAAAAACAATATGAACGAGTTCGTGAAAGTTTATTGGGCGGACAAAGCTTTATCGATGAACGATTAAACAACTTAAAATCGATGCAGGCAGATTTGGAAGCTCAAATCGAACAGTCACAGTTTAACGTTGCTAAAGAAATCATCGAAAAGTTAGACGAACAATGCAAACTGTTCGATTCTTACTGCAAAGAATATCCATCTTTATACCAACGTGCAAAAGTGGATATCCCAGCTGGAATTGAACAAGTGAAACAATTAATCGCAAACTTTGAAGAAGATAAGATTGACCCTTCATACCTCAATGTCGACGATAAATTAGATGCGATTCAAAACGCTCTTGATACAGCTTTAAATCACTTAGATACAGGGGATTTAGAACAAGCTGCGCCACAAATCGATGCAATTACAGATCAGATTTTGGCTTTACAAGACGACATTACGCTTGAACAAGCAGCATTCCATCAAATTCAATCCAATTTAGAAAGCAACTTTAACGTCGTAGATGATGTAGAACGAGAATTAAACGAAATTACTCGTCTTTATGCTTCTATTAAAGATCGTTTTGGTTTAGAAGATTGGACAAAACGTTTTGCGAAAGCAAGAGAACAGATGGAAGTCTTGAAAAAACAAAGAGATGAAATTCAAGAACAGCTCAAAACGAGCGAAACTTTCAGCGTTGAATTGATGGATGGTTATCGCAACTTCTCATTAAAAATCGAAGACTTTGGTCAAGAAGTCAGCGACATGAAGGAATTGTTAGTCGGCGCAAGCAGTGATGATTCACGTGCTCGTAAACAGCTTGTTAAATTACAGCTGATTTTAAATGAAGTTCGTTTGAATACTAGTATGCGCCAATTACCAGCAATTTCTGCTTCCTTCAACGAAGACTTAGAAGAAGGAGAAAAGAAAATTGTTGCTGTGCAGGCAATTTTGGAAAAATCACCTTTGGATGTAAATGAACTCAACGAAAACCTCCAAGAAGCAATTGATTTCATTTATAAGCTGTATTCCAATGCGACAAATCTTGTTGGTGTAGCGGTGATGGTTGAAAACGCAATTGTCTTTGGCAACCGTTTCCGTTCTTCTTATCCAGCTTTGGATTCCGATTTAACAAAAGCTGAAATCTGTTTCCAAAACGGTGAATACACGCGTGCGCTCAAAATCGCGATCCAGGCAATCGAAACACTTCATCCGGGAATTTATGAGAAGTTGATTGCCCGCAAAGATCCTGCGGTTATGAACCAGGTCTAATTGGATGATCTATTTCGATAATGCAGCAACCACACCGGTCCATCCGGAAGTTGCTGCTCTTTTTGTTAAATTACTCCAAGAATATGGAAACCCGGATTCCTTACATGCTCTTGGACGCAAAACATCGCACTTATTGGATGAAAGCCGCTCAAGAATTGCTAACATGCTCCATGTTCGCAAAGATGAAATCATCTTTACTTCTTGTGCGTCTGAATCGAACTCAATGGCGATTGTTGGCTATGCATTGGCCAATACAAAACGAGGAAAGCGAATCATTACTTCAAATGCTGAACATTCCTCCAATCAATCCGCAATGAAGTTTTTAGAAAAGATGGGCTTTGAAGTCGTCTATTTGCCAATTCATGAAGATGGCCAAGTTCATGCCCAAGATGTTGCGGATGCAATGACAGACGATACAATTTTAGTCAGCCTGATTCATGTTTCGAATGAAATGGGCGCAATTAATGATTTAAGTGCAATTAGTGATGTTGTTCATCAAAATCCAACTTGCGTCTTCCATGGCGATTGTACGCAAAGTTTTGGAAAAATCGATATTCCAATGGATAAACTCGATATGATGACAATGTCTGCTCATAAAATTCATGGCGTTAAAGGATCAGCCTTGCTGTATAAAAAATTCAATATCGAATTGCAGCCATTACTTTTTGGTGGACAGCAAGAACAAGGTTTGCGTGGGGGAACAGAAAATGCACCAACGCATATCGCCTTGGCAAAAACGATCCGTCTTGCCTTACAAGAACAAGCCGAAACCCAAAAGAAAATTAAAGCAATTAAGGAACATCTGGTTACGCGCCTGCAAGAAATTGAAGGAGCCAAAGTGCTTTCACCAAAAGATGGTGCCGATTCAATTCTTTGCGTTTGTTTTGATCAGATGACAAGCCAAGTTTTACAAAATGCGTTAGACGAAAGAGGTATTTGCGTATCCGCAATCAGTACTTGTGAATCAAAACATGCGGGTCCAAACCCAGTTTTAATGAATATGGGCTGCACGTTAAAAGAAGCGACTCACAATATTCGTTTATCTTTCTCTAACCAAAATACACTCAAAGAAGCCGATCAATTTATTGATACAGTAAAGGAGATTATTGCCGCATATGGATTACCGCTATGATCACATTTTGATTCGCTACGGGGAACTGTCCTTAAAAGGGAAAAACCGTAAAAACTTTATTCACCGTTTATCCGATAATCTCAAAAAAGCGTTAAAAGGATTTCCAACACTTGAATTTGAAGCGCAATATGACCGCATGTATGTTTATCTTCACCAAGAAGATAGCGATGCGGTATGTGAAGTAATCGCCAAAGTCTTTGGAATCTCCTCTTTTTCACCAGCGATGAAAGTAGAGCCAACGATGGAAGCAGTATTAGATTCCATCAACCAGGCAATCGATTTGAGTACTCCACATACATTTAAAGTAAAAGCAAGACGTCACGATAAATCGTTTGAATTAAATTCCGATGCGATCAACCGTGCTGTAGCTACCCAAATCTTAAAAAACAGCGATTGGAAAGTTGATGTTCATAATCCAGAAGTTACGATTTTAATTGAAGTTCGCGCCGATGCGATTTATGTTATGACTGAAAAAATCGAAGGTGCCGGTGGCTTTCCAGTCGGTGTGGGTGGAAGAGCAATGGTTCTTCTGTCTGGAGGAATCGATTCACCAGTTGCAGCTTATTTAATGATGAAGCGCGGAATTCATCTTGAAGCAATTCACTTTGCGGCTCCACCTTATACAAGTGCTGAAGCAAGAGATAAAGTGTTCCAATTAGCTCGCCTCATCGCCCCTTATCAAGGTGATCTCGTTGTGCACGTTGTTCCATTTACAACATTGCAGTTGGCTATTTATCAACACGCTCCAGAAAGCTATGCGATCACTTTAATGCGCCGTATGATGATGCGAATTGCGGATGGTTTGGCGCAAAAACGTCATTGTCTAGCGATTGGAACTGGTGAAAGTGTCGGACAAGTTGCCTCTCAAACATTAGAGAGCATGAACTGCATTAATGCGGTGACCAATATGCCGATGATCCGTCCAGTTGTTTGTATGGACAAAGTCGAAATTATCGACATTGCTCGCCATATCGGAACTTATGAAACATCTATTTTGCCATTTGAAGATTGCTGTACAATCTTTACTCCTAAAGCACCGGTGACTAAACCGAAAAAAGAAAAATGCGAAGCATATGAAGCTAGATGGGATTGGCAAGATATGGTTGACGATTGCATCAATATGGCAGAAACGATTCGCATTAGCTTCAAAGATGAAGTGAAAAACGAAGAAGAAGATTTATTCTAAATCGAAGATTTATATCAAGTCTGAACATATTTAACTTTGTTCAGACTTTTTTAAAAAGGAAAAGAAAAGAACAGTACAATAGACTCATGAATTGTCCAATTTGTCATGAACCCTTAACTCTAGAAGGGAAATCATATCAATGTAAAAACAAACATACCTTCGATCGCGCTAAGTCGGGGTATGTCAATTTATCAAGGAAACAAAAAGCTTCTGGTGACAATAAGTTGATGGTCCAAGCACGAAGTGAATTTTTAGAAAGCGGCTATTACGCATTTTTAAAAGAGGAACTTCAAAAACAAATCGCAAACCTAAACCCAGAATGTTATTTGGATTTAGGTTGTGGACAAGGCTATTACACCAAAGACTTATCCCAATATACCAAGTCTGCGTATGGAATCGATTTAAGCGTACCTGCAATCACGCATGCCGCTAAAATGGATAAACATACGCAATATATCGTGGGAAGCATTTATGCTTTGCCTTTTGAAGCACAAGAGATGGATTTACTCACATCCATCTTTACACCAATTCCAACAAAGGAAGCGTATCGTGTGTTAAAACCAACTGGCTTGTTGGTGACAGTAACACCTGGCAAGATGCATCATGTTGAACTCAAAGAACAGCTATATGAAGAAGTTCGTTATAATCCACCGCTTAAACCATTAGCGGGATTTGAACTCGTTGAACAACATGAAATATCCCAAGTGCATCTCGTTAAAGACGTCATGGCACTGTTGAAAATGACACCATACTTTTATAAAACACCAAAAGAGGCAATCGCGAAATTAGAAGCCAATCAACAAGGTCTTGCGATCACATTTCATTTTGTGATCAGCACCTGGAGGAAATTAGATGAAAACAAAAATTAAAAAATGGGGAATCAATGGCGAGGGGATTGCCTATTCGCATAAGAAAACGATCTTTGTCGAACACGCTATTCCCGGTGAACTAGTCGATATTGAAATCGTTGAAGATTTAGATAAATACTCCAATGCGCAAGTTAAAGAAGTCATTGAACCTTCACCACGTCGTCGTGCACATCCAGTTTGCCCGAAATGGGAAAGCTGCGGCGGCTGTTCGATCATTCATGTGGACTACAAAGGACAAGTACGCATGAAAGAACAAGTGCTCAAAGAAGCGTTGCGCAAATATGCAAATTATAATGGTAAAGTCGAACCGATTATTAAAAACCCAGAACCTCTTGGGTATCGCAATGCCTGCAAACTGCCATTCGGTATGCAAGATGGAAAAATTTGTACAGGAATGTACAAAAAAGGAAGCAACGAATTTGTTGCAGTTGACCGCTGCCTGATCCATTCTAAAAAACTTGAAAAAGTACGTATTGAATTAATGGATATCTTCGCTCAATATGACTTGCCAGTTGCTGCAAATGCGAAACAATCCGGATTACTTGCGCTTGTTTTAAAAGAATTTGATGATCAAGTTCACGCTACATTCGTAACAGGGCAAATGGAGATTCCTCGGCAATTAGTGGATCAAATTTTAGCGTTAGAAGATGTCGCTTCTGTTTGGCAATCGATCAAAGAAGCAGACGTTGCTGATTATGAACTCTTTGGAAAAACAGTGACACATTTAGGTGGCCAAGATCAAATGACATTAAAACTAGCCGATTATCAATTGAACTTGCTTCCTAAATCATTCTTCCAATTAAATACCAAACAAGCTATTGCACTGTATCAAACGATCGCCGCATGGATTCCTGAACACTCTCATTTTTTAGTTGAAGCTTATTCAGGAGTTGGTGCAATTTCATTATTTGTTGCGGATCATGCAGATCAAGTTGTAGGCATTGAATATATTGCGGATGCTGTCGACAATGCCAATACAAATGCAAAATTGAATGGAAAAGACAACGTATCCTTTATTTGTGGGGATGCCGGCGAAGAAATGGAAAAACTTATCAAGAATCAAAGTATCGATACTCTGATTGTCGATCCACCACGCAGCGGCTTAAATAAACGAATGAAAGATTCGATTTTAAAATCACTGCCAGAATCATTGATTTATGTTTCTTGTAACCCAGCTACATTAGGAAAAGATTTAAAAGATCTGCAGCGTGCATATGAAATTAAACGTGTGCAGCCTTTCGATTTCTTCTCACAAACTCCTCATGTCGAAACAGCAGTTTTGCTTTCTAGACATAAATAAAGCAAGCAAGAATAGCAATTATTCAAGCAAAAGATGCGACAGACAAAAAGCCCGTTTTTTGAGCTTGGTTTATTGACTGTTTACC
>JAUMZN010000066.1 GCA_030528085.1 Erysipelotrichaceae bacterium
TTATTCATAATGCATATAAGAAGGAACTCTGGGATCCTTCTTTTTTCGTGCTCAAATCTCTGTTCTTATTCCTTCACTTTTTGCCTAGATTTAAAAATCATGCTTCCCTACCCGATACTATTTTTGAGCAATTTGTTTTATCGAGTATTGAATCTTCATGAAAGTAAAAAAGCCTCTTTAAGCAAGACTCGTGTATATGAGTCAGACTAAAGAGGCTTGTTGGGTAAATTAAATCTGTGATTAATCCTTATGGATCAAAGCTGATTGACTATTTATTTTCTTCTTGTGCTTGAGCAATAATGCGTTGGGCAATATTGTCTGGTACTGGATCGTAACGATCCATAGAAATTGTATAAGTACCTAAGCCCTGTGCCATAGAACGTAAGTCGATCGCATAGCGGGAAACTTCCATCATTGGAACTTGGGCAGAGATCACTTGTTCATCACCATCTGGATCCATACCAAGGATCGCACCACGGCGTTTGTTTAAATCACCGATAATTGTACCTGTATATTCATCAGGAACGCGAACTGTAATATTCACGATTGGTTCAAGCAAGATTGGACGGCATTTTGTCATCGCATCTTTGAATGCAAGACGTGCTGCTTGTTTGAATGCCATTTCGGAAGAGTCAACGTCATGGTATTTACCATCTAACAATGTTGTTTTCAAGTTAACCATTTTGAATCCTGCTAATGGACCAACTTGAGCATTTTCACGTAATCCGTTTTCAACTGCTGGGAAGTATTGTTTTGGAACGGCACCACCAAATACTTTTTCATCGAATACGAGTTCTTCTGAATCTGGATTTGGCGCAAATTCAACGAATACATGACCAAATTGTCCATGACCGCCGGATTGTTTTTTATGACGTCCTTCACCAACTGCTGTTTTTGTGATTGTTTCACGATAAGTGATTTTTGGATCTTTAAGGTTAACTTCAGCTTTGAATTTAGATTTCAGTTTGTTCACGATGACATCTAAGTGCTGGTCACCTAATCCATAAATTACTGTTTCTTTTGTTTCTGGGTTATTTTCAACACGGAATGTTGGATCTTCTTCAGAAATACGGTTTAAACCAGTGGAGAGACGATCTTCGTCATTCTTTGTTTTTGGTGTAACTGCTTGTCCATATAATGGTTCATCAAACACGATTGGATCGTAGATTAAACGAGTACCTTTTGCGCAAAGTGTATCGTTTGTTCCTGTGCTGACAAGTTTGGAGATCGCACCGATATCACCAGTGAACAATTTACCTGCAGCAGTCTGGAAACGACCTTTGATTGTGAACAGAGAACCGAGTTTTTCAGGTTTTCCGTTATTTCCGTTAACAACTTGGCTGTCGGAAGCAAGTGTTCCAGAAAGAACTTTGACATAGGAGATTCGTCCTACGAATGGGTCCATGATTGTTTTGAAGACTTGAGCAGTCATTGTTTCTTCTTCTGCAGTTAATAAATCAACTTCTTCACCTTCTGGAGTATGAAGTTTGATTAAACCTTTTTCAGAATAAGATGGGAAATAAGTAACGATTAAGTCCATCAAACGTCCGATTCCACGAGATTCAACTGCTGAACCTGAGAATACTGGAATAATTTCACCGGAACGAACACCAATACGAACACCGCGTGTGAGTTCTGCATCTGTGAATTCTTCACCGGAGAAGAATTTTTCCATCAGTTCATCATCGCCCATCGCAACTGCTTCAGCGATCTGATCTTTATACATGCTGATTTCATCAGCCATTTCTTCAGGAATTGGTTGTGCTACTGAATCGGATGCTTTTGGTCCATGGTGATACCAAGCTTTGTTTTTCAGGATATTGACTGTTCCGACATATTTACCATTTTCGATAATTGGTACTTCAAATGGAATAACGGATTTACCGAATGTTTCGTGAAGTTGAGCGTATGCATCATCGAAAGAAGTATTTTCTTCATCTAAGTGGTTGATAAAGAAAATTGTTGGTTTTTTAGCTGCTTTAGCTTCTTTGAATGCTAAAGATGTACCAGGTTCGATTGGATCTTTGGCATTGACAACGATTAACACGTTATCCCCAGCTGCGAAACCTGCTTGTTTTTCACCTGTAAAGTCGAGGTAACCTGGAGTATCGATAAAGTTAATTTTGCAGTTGTCCCATTCGATTGGAACGACAGAGGTGTAAATTGAAATTCCACGTTTCACTTCTTCTGGATCAAAGTCGATTAAACTTGAACCTTCTGTTGTTTTTCCAAAACGATCTGTTGCATCAGTGTAATAAAGCATTGCTTCAAGTACACTTGTTTTCCCTGCACCAGAATGTCCTAATACGCTGACGTTACGGACTTCGTTACTTTTATAATCTCGCATAATTAAACCCTCTTAAACTGCTAACAGTGGCTCTAATTGAGCTCTGCAGTATTCTCTTACGTATTCAAGTGCTGTATTGCCTTGTTTATCTTTCATATCTTTGTCTGCACCATAAACTAAAAGTTTTTCAACGAGGGATGGATATCCGCCGTAAGCAGCTCTCATTAAAGCTGTGCAGCCATTATTATCGAATAAGTTTACATCTGCGTTACGATCTAACAACATGTTGATTGTGTCGCGTTTGAAGGCGATGCATGCTTCCATTAATGCAGAACGTCCGACTTCGTCTTGGGCGTTGATATCTGCACCAGCGTCTAATAAAACTTGGATGCAACGATCTTGGCCAAGTAATGCAGCACGCATTAATGCTGTTCTGCCGTTGTCGTCTTTCACGTTTACATCAGCACCTGCTTCGATCAATGCTTTACAAATTGTTCTGTTGCCTTTTTTAGCAGCACCCATCAATGCAGTCTTTCCATAATTATCAGTTGCATTCACGTCTGCGCCATTGTCGATTAAAAGTTGAACGATATCCTTGCGGTCACGTTTTGCTGCACGCATCAGTGCTGTTCTTCCATCACCGTTTGCGTAGTTTACATCAGCACCAGAGCGGATCTGACCAACTGCCATCGCGAAGTCACCATTTGCACATGCGTCCCAGAACACTTTATTGAATTTTTCATCCATGAGATTTTTCCTCCTATTATTTACCCATTAAAAAATCGGACCGATCTACCGCCTAAAAATGGCGGATTTCTAAACTTGGGCCCGACGACACACGGAAAGAAAATCCGGTTTTCTATAATTTTTGTTTGTATTTACTTGAACATTGCTTTTCATGAAAACCACTTCCTTC
Organism: Erysipelotrichaceae bacterium; assembly: GCA_030528085.1. Lineage (GTDB taxonomy): Bacteria > Bacillota_I > Bacilli_A > Erysipelotrichales > Erysipelotrichaceae > Allobaculum. Next base: position 3,204 of record JAUMZN010000066.1, read on the forward strand.
CTGAACGTGATTCCATTGTAAGTGCTTCCAGTTGCGAATACAAATTTATGACCAAACTAGCCACTTAAACGTCCTACTTGGCCTACTCGAATTATTTTTAATCGTAATACAATCTGATTTGATTCATTTTTTCGTTTTTTGAACACGCATTTTATTCAAAATTTTGATCTGATTTTCTTTAAAAAGATAAAAAACGCCTTGAAATTGAACATTCAACTTCAAAGCGCAAAATAAATCTTTCTTCTTTTGATTATGAATTTTCGATTAAGGACTAAAGCGTATCCTGCATGATCACAATATCAAGATCATTAAATGCCTGTGGACTCTCTTTTGTCCAATCCTGGTGGTTATCCGACCATGTTTCTAAATAATCCAAATAACATCCTAGTTCATAGGTTGGATATTGCGGCGTATATTTTTGACCATAGTCGAGAGCTTCCATTAAAAAGTTTTCGCTGACTTCTACATTTTGGCCAATTAAAATATGCGCACGAATCATTCTGCCTAAATATAGGCGCAAGCCAATATGATACAGTTCTTTTTTACTTGCTGAAGCCGTCTTTAAATCCTCTTGAATTTGAAACGATTCTTTTGCCATTACAAGAACTTCATAAATTAAAAACCAGCGTAAGTCTTCACTGATGAGTGAACAAATCGAATCATAATGTTCTAATCTTTGTGCAGTTTCGGGTTGGTTCATGTCCCTCATCCTTTCTTTGTCCTCTTTCATCCATGCGATTGATTTAATCTTTGTTTGTATCGATCGTTGGTGATTGAGAATTGGACAATTGTTCTTTTAGTTCATCACTTAAAGCGAGTTTACCGCTTTGAATCAGCTTAGCCTGTTCTACGGCTTTATGATATGCGGCAACTTTTTCATTTAGTTCAACGCTGACATCATCTTTGTTTTCTTCTTCTAAATGCGCCGTACTTTGTCTAAAATCTTCAGGCAGATCTGGCTCATCTAGAGTTTGCAGTTGCTCATCGCTAATCTCTTGCAAAGATGCTAGACGATTGGCTTGTTTGGTCATGACTTTTTCAAAGAAATTGCGGACGGTTCGACCATTGGCGAAATTTTCATCGCGATGATCATAGAGATCTTTAAAAATCGCTTTTGCTTTTGTTTTTGCTGCTTCACTTAAGATGTAGCCATTTTTTGAGCACATTCCCTCAAAGATGATGAAAAGTTCTTCTGGTGTGTAATCTGGAAAATCAATAAATTTATTAAAACGGGATTTTAAGCCTGGATTTGAGCTTAAAAACTGTTTCATCGGTTTAGGATATCCAGCAACGATGACCGCTAAATCTTCACGATGATTTTCCATTTCAACTAATAGCGTATCAACTGCTTCATATCCAAAATCTTCTTTGTGTTTGCCTGCCGTTAACGCATACGCTTCATCGATAAATAACACGCCGCCTAAAGCTGAGTTTGTTACTTCTTGCGTTTTTAAAGCCGTTTGTCCGACATAGCCACCAACGAGTTCGGAACGATCTACTTCGACTAATTGTCCTTTCGATAAAGCTCCCAAGGAATGATATATACGCGCTAGTAATCTTGCGACAGTCGTTTTCCCAGTTCCTGGATTTCCTGTAAAGACAAGATGCATCGAAACTGGAATATCTTTCATATTGCGTTCTTTGCGGATTTTACGAATCTTCAACAAGTTAATTAAGCTATTTACGTCTTCTTTCACGCTTTGCAGACCGGTTAATTCGTTAAGTTCAGCTAGCAAGTCTTCAAGTTTTTCAGGTTCTTTTTCTTCTGGCACTTCTTTTTGATCTTGTTCTTTGAGCATCTGCATCGCATCTAGGCTTTGAATCGGTTTTGATTGATCAAGATTAGAATGACGAGATGAATTCAATGGATTGACATAAGGCACATTTTGATCATGAGCCCAGTTTTGCAAAGACAATAAATAAATTTGTCGATCTAATTCTTCTAACGCATTTTTTTCATTGCTGTAGGCGGCGATATTTTCGCCAATCACTGTAAAGATTTGAATGATTTGATCTTTATAAGAAGTTGGCTGCGGATGCATGCGATCTATTCTTGCTGCTGCTTTTAACATCAAAGGGACAAGTGATGAAAAATCGCTATTATGCAAAGATAAACGACGTGAAAGTTCCATTAAATCTTCTGCTCGATATGTCGTATCAAATACAGCATTAATGTACTCCGTTCGTTTTGGGCTGATCGTGCGTTTTGTTTCACTTAAATACAACAAATACGACAACAATTCGATTTGAAATTGTTTTTTCAAAGAATGATCGAGGGGCTGAACAAATTCTGGATCAACTTTTTCAAAATATTGAGCCAGCTCTTGGCCTGATTGATAGGCGCGCAAAGACGTTTCTAAAACAAAATTCTCCATAGTATTGCTACTTTCTATGTTCCATACACAAATCGGAAACATGATGATCAAAATGAAGGATCTCTTCATTCATGATCTTATTTTTTTAATCACTTGAATAAATTGTATCAAACATCTTCTTCGACAATTTGAATTGTTGATGATAATTCACTCGCTTTTTTTATTTTTTCAAAATCAATTGGGAAAGATTGCTCAGGTAAAGAAAAAAGATGTCTATCTTCGATTGATCATTTCGAATAGACATCTTAATCTTTGCGTTAAAAACTAATTTGCTGGTACTGGGGCAGTGCGATAACCGACACCTTCATCATCCCAGCCTAAAGCGACTAAAGCCGTTTTTTCTTCTAAATCCATTGTGTAATGGTGTTGACCATCATTGCGGTTATATAAGCGATAAACTGGCTTATGCGTTGGATTAATAGAAGCGTACCAAGCGATTCCTTCATCGTTCCAGCCAAGTTTGACTAATTCATCACGTTCTTTGGCATCGCTTGTATAGTGATGCAGACCGCTGTTTGGATTATAAAGGCGGTATAATGCTTCCCCGTCTTTTTCTGTTTGCGTCATCCAAGCAACACCTTCATCATGCCATCCTTGTAAAGTGATGGCTCTAAATTCGTTGTAGTTAGGGGTAAAGAAATGTTCGCCATTATTTGGGTTATATGCACGATAAACCGCATTGGCGAGTTCTTTTGTTGGATTTGCTCGACGAATCAATTTATCGATCGATTCGTTAATCTTTAATCCACCATTTGCATCAACGCTTGCTAAAGCATTGATATGGATAGCAACAACTTGATATTCACCATTATTTTCAATAAAGAGTGGGGATCCACTTTGACCTGATGCTGTGTCGATATCATGCAAAAGCATATTTGGCTGACCATTTACTTTTGTCGATAAAACTGTTCCTTTCATCGTCCAAGGAACGAGATCTTTAATATCCACGCCCATTTCGTTAGTAAAGCCAGCTAATTCAACTTTGTTTTTCTGACTGACTAAAGAGTTGATCGTTGCTTCATCAGCGAGTTTGAAATATTTTCGATTTCCTGTAACAGGTGTATTTAAGTGAATTAAACCTGCATCTTCACTGTGGTTGTTTGGATTTTTTACATATTCAGGGCTTACGTAAATTGAATTTGGTCCTAATTCGTATTCTTCGTTCGTTCCCCCGATGACAACTGTAACTTTTTCGACAGCACCATGTTCTGGATCATAAACAGCGTGACCAGCTGTTAAAATATTGGATTCATCAATCAAAAAGCCTGAACTAAAGTAAGTTCCTTTCGCAAATTTAATTTTGATTTTGACCAAACTATTGTATGGTGCTTTATTCACATCTGTTACTTTTTCACGTTCATCTTCGCCGATGACTTTAAAAGGAACGATGTCGATTCCATCCATGGTATATGACTCTTCAAACGTTTGTTCTGTTTTTGCGAGTAATGGGGTAGCGTATGAAAATACCATCATCGAGCTAAGCAATGAACAAACTGAACTTTTAATCCATTTTCTCATAATTGTCTGGCAGAAATTCTTTGTTTTTTGACAAAGCGGAATTTGAACTTCTTTCAAGGTTCTCTGCAGCAATTCCTCGTTTTCGAACACGTTATGCTCTGTTCTTAATGATTTTAACGCAAAATTCACTTAGATTCATCCGTATCGATCAAATTCATGCCCATCCATTCGAACATATTCGTTGTTTTTTATCATTATGCCCTTTTTTTAAGGTATGTTGCACGCTTTCAAAGTAAAAACAATTTTCTTATTTTTAGTTTGTTTTATCATCTTTTTAAATTGTTATTTGATCCGTTTTAAAACATATGATGCAATTGCGAAAGAAGTCAATTCTTCATTGATCACAAATAATCAACACTTGTTCATTTTTTTGATAATAAAATCGATTCAATAGCTGATTTGCTAGAGAATCGACCTCTTCTTGAATTGATTTAGAACACATTGGCGATATATTCAAACGTAATTTGGCGTTTAGGCACACTTGCTTCAACGACTTTAACTTGAACACGCATTCCTAAACGGAACACTTTGCCAGAGCTTTCCCCTGCTAGAGTCATTGTGTCTTCGTCATATTGATAGAAGTCATCAAACATTTTGCGCAGTGGAACTAAGCCTTCAATCGTATTGTCTAAAGAAACGAAGAAGCCAAAACTTGTCACACCGCTGATGACACCTTCAAACGTTTTTCCAACTTTATTTTGCATAAACTTCGTCGCTTCTAAATCGTTGACGGCACGTTCAACAGTCACCGCATCTCTTTCTTTTTGAGACAGGTGCAGTGCTGATTTTTCCATGCGATAACGATCGTGATTCAACGATTTTTCATCGTTTTTCTTTTCAAGAATATGACGGCGAATCATACGATGAATCAACAAGTCAGGATAACGGCGAATTGGTGAAGTAAAGTGACAATACTCCTCTAAAGCCAATCCATAATGCCCTAAGTTTTCAGGTGAATAACAAGCTTTTTGCATCGACCGCAATGCAACAGAAGATAAGATTTCTTTCGCGTTTTCATCTTGAATAGAATCTAAGAAGCGAGCGATATCAATCGGTTCGCAATGTTCAGGATCGATTTGGCATGGGCAATGCATAATTCGCGCTAAGTTAACAACAGACTGCAGTTTTTGTGGATCTGGCTGTTCGTGAATACGATACATGCCTGGAAATTCATGAGTGACTAATTCATGAGCAACAGTGACATTGGCAGCCACCATCGCTTCTTCAATCATCTGTTCACTCCAGCCGTGTTCTTTCACCACGACATCAATTGGCATGCCTTTTTCGTCTAATACGTAATACGGTTCTTGCGCATCAAACAAAATATGACCACGTGCAATCGTTTGTTCATTCAACTTTTTAGCTAAGTTGGAGAACTCTTCTAACATCGGAC
>JAUMZN010000067.1 GCA_030528085.1 Erysipelotrichaceae bacterium
ACTGTGTCAGATCGGTTTTCTTTCGCAATTAAACGCCTAACCATCTAATGTTTTGCCTGAATGAGCAAACTCAAAGGCAGCACAAAGATTTAAATTGGATCCCGATTAAAACAAGCATATGTTTTCGCGAGCAGAATTATGATCATCTGGGGATTTCCAATGTGATTTGTTAATAGAATTGTAACATGAACAATATTTGACAGTAAAAATGTTTTTTTGATCTCACAAAATCTTAAAACTAGTTTCTATAAAGTCGAACGATATAATTGATTGCTTTTCATAGCCAAAATGGATTTTTAGGGCAAAAAAAGAATCCGACTTGAAATCGGATTCTTGGTTGGAAAGATTAGTTGACCACACTATGGTGAACTGGAGCAGAACGATTTGTGAGTGGTTTGAAGACATAACCAGCTTCCCGATATGCCGCAATTACTTGTGGTAAAGCTTGGGCAGTTGTTGGTTTTGCGTCTGTGTCATGCATTAAAATCACAACGTCATCCATGCCGATGCCGGCAGTTGAATTTTCAACGATTTGTTCAACAGGGACTCCATTTGCGGAAGCATCTGTTGAATCGACGTTCCAGTCAAAGTAGGTATACCCTTTGTCTTGAACTTCTTGTACTAAAGTCGACATAATGCCAGGACAATAAGAAGCAGAAATGGAGTTCGATGAACCGCCAGGGAAACGGATGATATCTGCTTTTACGCCTGTTTGTTGTTCGACAAGATTACTAATGTTTTGTAAGTCTTCGAAGTAAGCTTCTGTTGAAGCGTAAATCGATGGATAATCGTGGCTGTATGTGTGTAAGGCAATCGTATGGCCATCATCGACAATAGATTTCATCAAGCCATAGCTGTCTGGGTTAAAAGCCGTCACGAAGAACGTTGCTTTGGCATCGTTCTCTTTTAGGGTTTTTAAAATATCTCCAGTCAGTGCTGATGGTCCGTCATCGAATGTTAAGTAACAAACTTTTTTGCCAAAGTCAGGATCTTCGGCAATGTTGATCGTTTGTTTATAAGTCTTCATATTTCCGGAACGGTCAATTGCGGTGTAATTGACAGTGTAGGTGCCAGGAACATCAGTATTCAGCTGCGAAGAGTCAACGGTGATTTGTGGATCGAGATCCATGTCATCGACAGCTTTATATTGTTGAACAGTAAAGTGATCTCCTTGGATGAGGTCAACTTTTTCTTGGAAGTTTTCAATTTTAGGCGGCTTTTTATCGATCGCGCGCTCTAAAGTTGCAGTTTTGGTTGTGGTATTGCCGTGTGAGTCTTTAGCGGTAATCGTGATTTGGTTTTTACCTGATTGACCAGGATAGATATCGCCATCAATTCGTAAATTGTACTCAGAAGCATCAGAAACAGATTCGATAAAATCGTTTTGTGAAACAACTTGAGTCGTATCAGTTTTGATGTCTTTTAAAACGAGATCTGGACCTTTAGTATCTTTGACTTCGATAGTGAAAGGATAAGTCTTATTTTTATATTGATAAGAAGCTTCCACTTCACCAAGAACATTTGAATCAACATCGCCTTGGAATGTCACATTTGTTTTGGAGTCAAAGAAAAGCGATTTGATATTTCCATAAGGGTCAAAAGTTTCACCATATTCAGCGATGTAATGGTCTGTTTTTATAGTGAGGGGATTAAAAAATCTAAACACACCCCAGATTAAAGCAAAAACACCGATAATTCCGACAAGTAAAATCGCAACGCGATCGTAGCGAATGCGCTTTTTTCGTTTCTTTTGTTGAGTATTGGGCATGTTATTCATAAATCCTCCGTATGTTATATAGGTATTGACGATGAAGTTTAATCATCGTTATGTAGTTCAAGTTGTGATTTCAAATTCGGCCAACATTTGGGTTAGGTCTATGTTTTAGTCTATCAAATCGTGATCGATAAATGATTAAATCGTGCGAAATGTGAGAAAAGATTTTCGAGCGAAAAAATGAAGAAAACATAAAGTGCAATCCAGCCAAATCAGAATTCAAAATCAGGACGAAATAGAAGGAAAAAGTCATTCTATTTTGGATTGTTTCTATGCGAAGTTTACATAAAATTTTAGAGCTGAGGCATAAAGTTTTAGATTTTCATGTAAAGCGGTTAACAAAATGGAAAAAGTATATATTTTTTTGAAGGTGTCGAATTTAGATCAAAAAAGGAAAAAATCACATGAAAATGAGCATTCCAAAGAGATCTTAATCCCATAACGACAAGTTTAAAAAAGTTTCTAGAGGTGCATGGTATCATGGTTTTCAAGAGAGGCATAAGAGATATGAAAGTAATCATTATTGGAGAAAATGCGAAAGAGCAAGCGCTCGCATATGCTTTGGAACAAAATGGGAACCATCAAGTATTAGTCTGCCCAGGAAACCCGTTCACACACGAATTTGAACAATCCATGGAAGAACTCCCAGAACCTTATCATCCTGAAAATGTTCTTGAAACGATTACTGCAGTAGATCCTGACGAGATTTTTCTTTTAGACGAACATTTAATTCGCCAAGGAATGACACAAGATTTAGCTAGACGGGGTTGGAACGTAATCGCCCCGAACCAAGCAGCTGTTGAAGTGATTGAGGATAAAGTGAAATGGGCAACTTTGATGAAAGAGCGCAATATTCCCGTTGCTGATTTCCGACAAAAAAACACAAAACAAGAGGCAATTGATTTCATTCAAGAAGTCGGTGTGCCTAATGTCTTAAAAGAGTTAAATGGATTCAAACGATTTGCGATTCCTTATAATGAAGATGAAGCAATTGATGTAGTCAATGAATGGTTTGATAGTGGTTGTCAGGGAGTTGTTTTCTCTGAATTCTTAAGTGGTGTCCGTTTTAACCTTCCTGTATTCGTATGGAAGGATCGAGTGCTCCCATTATTGCCATTTGTGGTCACACGTGGTGCTTATGAAAATGAAGATGACCCACAAGCAAAAGGTTTTGGTTGTGTTTGTGGTGTCCATGACGAGATTGCGACCGTTTATGCACAACAAGCAGTTCAATACGTACTCGTTCCATTTTTAAAAGCTCTAGATGAACAAGGAATTGAATATAAAGGAATTCTTACCGGCGAATTCATCGTGAATCAACAAGGTCTAGTTTGCGTGAATATCAAAGCTGGACTTTCTGAAACAGGTGCCTGCGCACTCTTCCCATTGATGAACTTTGATTTGTTGAAAGCATGGAAACAAATCAAAAACGGGGAACAACCTACAGTAAAATGGCGCAATCGCGATTCCGTTTCCTTAGTATTGGCAGGCAAAAATTACCCACAAGAAGAGTCTAAAGACCAGCCAATCGAAATTGATGAAGATTTCGAAGGTGTGATTTACGGAAACCATGCAGCACTTAAAGATGGTCAATTAGTAAGCAACGGTGGACGTGTATTAATTGTATCGGGAATTGGACATAATTTACTCGATGCAGCGACACAAGCTCTTGAATCAGCAAAACACATCCATTGTGCAGATTTAATTTATCGTACAGATATTGGAAAAGAAGCTGATCAAAAAGACGCATAATATCGAAATATTAAAATGACAACGGAAGTTCTCAACATAGAACCTGTTGTCATTTTTTATTGGGAAAGATCCGGATGAAATCCGTAAAGTTCCGGATTTTCAAGCCAAGATCCGGATAGAATCCGCAAAGTTCCGGATTTTTGAACCAAGATCCGGATGAATAGGTTATAGTATAGTAAGTATTACTCAATTAAATTTTGGAGAATCATATGGAAGAAAAAGAATTGTCTCAACTTGTTGAAGAAATCCAAAAAAACAAATGCGAATCGAATACACTGAATTAAAAAAGGCACAAAAAGAATGTCCAAAAAAAATTTATGATTCACTATCTTCGTTTTCAAATCAGGATGAGGGTGGGATTATTATTTTTGGAATTGATGAAGAAAGCGACTATGCCGTTACAGGTGTGGATGACCCACAAAAACTCCAAAAATCGATTAATGAAAAATGTAAAGAAATGGAACCTGTAGTTCGTCCGTTTATTACGAGTACCAGAGTCGAAGGTAAAACAGTTGTGGCAGCTGAAATCGAAGGAATGGATTATTCACTCAGGCCGTTTTTTTATAAGCAGAAAGGAAGAATAAAAGGTTCATATGTACGAGTTGGAGATTCAGATGAATCTATGACAGAAACAGAGATTTACGCCTATGATGCATTTAAGAAGGATTTAAAAGATGATTTGTATACTACGAGCGATAAATTATTCTATCCAGACGAATCTCTGATTAAAAAGTATATTGGACTATACCGAGCGAATAATCCTAATTCATCGTTAGTATTTACGGATGAAGATATTTTAAATTTTTCAGGAGTTTATTTTGAAGGACGTCCTACTTTGGCAGGAATACTTGTGTTTTCACAAGCACCACAGTTGTCTTTTCCAGAATATTCCATTATTTGTCTCGTGGTCCCAGGAAAGAAAATTGGAGATAAAAGTCCTAATGGTGCGAGATTTCTTGAAAATCGAAGAATCAATGGCTCAATTACAACAATGTTAGATGAAGCTGTCGCATTTGTAGCGAGAAATTCAAGGATGCAGACTAGAATCAATGAACAAGGGAAAAGGGATGATATACCAGAATATCCTATTGAGGCAGTAAGAGAAGCAATTTTAAATGCACTTATACATCGCGATTATGGACCTTACACTAGAGAATCTTCTATTCGTGTGGCAATTTATGATGATCGACTCGAAATCACAAGCCCAGGGGGATTGTATGGGAATAATACGGTTGAACAACTTGGGGTCAAACAAATTGAAACAAGAAACGGAAGACTTGTGCGTATTCTAGAAGATTTGAATGTTACTGAGCACCGTTTCTCGGGAATACCAACTATTTATAATGAATGCCAGAAATACGGATTTCCAAAACCAGAGTTTATTAGTAAACATGGAGAATTCACCGTAATCTTTCATTCTGGTAGTGATTTATCTTCGCTTTCAAATCATGCTGAAGAGAAAAAAATAGAAGAAGAGGCACATGAGGTTTTACAGAAAAATAACCTAACAGAAGAGAATTTATTAGAATATTGTAAAACGCCAAGAACGCGAAAAGAAATCAGTGAATTCTTCAATTTAAGATGGGATTCGATTAATAGAAAATATATTCGAAGGCTTCTTCAAAGTGGTGAATTAACTCTTACAGTGCCAGAAAGCCCACGGTCTCCCTATCAACAATTTAAGTGCGTAAAAATAAGTGATAAGTAGAATAAAAATGAAGAGAAAAAAACGTAAAGTCCGAATTAATTAGGAATTTACGTTTTTTGTTTTGCCTTTGGACACTAAACTCTTCTTCATTTTTAGCAGGTGTTTATTTGGTAAAATCGCAATAAAGGGAAGTTTTAAAATCCATAATGATTTTTAGGAAATAAATATTTTTCATTCGCTGAGCGTTGTAAAATAAAGTTAATAAAAATGCTTTAACAAAGATCATGGACAACGATTAAAGTTGAAGATTATTCCGACTCTAATATGAATCAAAGAAGGATAAACATCATGAAAGTTCTTGTATGTGAAGATGAACAAATTTTACGCGAACGGATTTGCCGCGATCTGACACAACAAGGTTACGAAGTGATCTCATGTGCAGATTGCCAAGGATTATATGAAAAAATGAATGGAATGTTCGACTTATTGTTGTTAGACGTTCATTTGCCAGATGGTTGTGTATACGAAACGATTGCGATGCTTCAAGAAAGTTACTCTATTCCAATAATCTTCTTTAGCAGCGATACGGAGGAAGACCTCATGCTTCGTGGCTATGATTTTGATTGCATCACCTTTATGCCCAAACCAGTTAAACCGCGAATCTTGATGGCGACAGTGAATTCATTTGCGCGCAGAAATCATTTGTTGGAAAAAGAAATTCAAAGAGGAAAGTGGGTCTGGAAAGCAGAAGAACATAAATTGGTGAAACAAGGTGAGAAGAATGAAATTATATTGTCTTCTAGTGAAGAGAGGATTTTTCTTGCTCTTTTTCGCCAACAAGGAAAAACAGTTTCTAGGGAAATGTTGATGAGTTGTGCATCAAATCAATGTACAGATGCTTCGCTGCGAGTGCGTCTAGCTCAATTGCGCAAAAGCTTACCAGAAGAAATGGAAATTGAAACAGTACGCAATATAGGATATCGTCTTGTGATCAAAGAGGATGACGCATGAAGAAAGTGGACCAAAAGGCAGCGATTGGATTAATCATTTTCTTGAGCGGACTTTTGATTAGTATCATTCTTATCATTTTTTTACTCGCTATTTGGATTGTTGGCAATTTGCCTACTGAGCAAGTGATGGAGATCTTGCGCCAACCCCAAGGTTTAACCACAAATTGGCAGCAATGGATGGAATCAGGATATGGCTGGCCAGGATTTCGCTATTTAGTATCGATTTTATTGCATGAGCCATTGATTATGACTGTTCTCTTGTTTGCACTGATTATGGCGATCAGCAGTTTTGTGTTGATCGGGACATTTTTTTATCATTTGCGAAAAGAAAAGGAACGCTTAAAACAGAAATTGGAACGCTCTTCCTTACATCTTGAAAGAGAAGCCAAAAAAATAAAGATTAACACTAAGACAGAGGACAATCATGAAGTGCTCAATCTAAGCAATGAGTCGATCTTGCAAAATTTCAGTGCACCAGTGATCCAAACACAATCAAAACAAGATGAGTTTTTAGTATTAGAAATGGATGAGGCGCTTTTAAAAAAAGAAGAAAATGAATTGAAGTTGTTCCTTCATCTCATTGCCGAAGGCCAGCAAACGCGTGAAGGATATGAAGATGTTTTGCATCAAGTTTCTTCGAAATTATCAAGTCTCTACTTTTTGCTTGATGATCTGGCGAGTGATCCAAAAATTGCAGAAGACACAATCATGCAAGAAGATTTTAGTGAGAGTGAAAAAGTATTAGATGAATGCAGCAATTTGCTTAAAAGTGCCTTGCATCATTCTGTTTATGAACAATTTAGAATCGATCGTGAATTACTCCTTTGTGTAAATCAGAAAAAACCAGAAATTGATCGAAAACATTTAAAGACAACACTCCAACTCGATTCGATTTCAATATGGGGGAACGCAATTTGGCTGCGCCAAGTTTTCGAAACGCTGTTGGCGAATGCGATTGAATGCGCGCCAAAGAATAGCTTATTGGGTATTTCATGTAAATTGGAATATGGAAAGATTCGTATTCAGTTTGATAATGAAATGGAAATGATCACAAGTGAATCAGAACCACATGAATCATTGAATGATTCAAGTCGACGCTATCAAACAAAACGAACAGGACATTTTGGGATTGGTCAAGATTTAGTCGAAAAAGTATTACGAGCACATCAAGGACATTTAGAAACGAAACAAGAAAATGGAATCTATCAAGCAATCATTTTAATTCCTTATTCTGAATTTGATTATTCGAATTCGTAACACTTTCGTAACAAACGAAATGTACAGTAAGGATAGGAGGTGACACGATGGAAAACTGTATTGAAGTAAAACATCTATCCAAAGCATTTGGAAGTGGTCACACAACACGAGTTGTTCTTGATGATTGTGACTTTTCTATTGAAAGAGGAAAGTTAACAGCACTGATCGGAAAAAGCGGATCGGGAAAAACAACAATTCTGCAAATCCTTGGCGGCTTGTTGTTAGCTGATCAAGGAGAAATCGTCGTAGATGGCGAAGCAATACAAAATAAAACGGATGCAGAGTTATCGGATTACCGAGCAACGAAAACCGGATTTGTGTTTCAAAACTTTGAATTGTTGCCTGACTATACTGTAGAAGAAAATATTTGTTTTGTGAGCGATTTACAAGGCCGGCCTCGCGATCCGGATTGGCTTGAACAATTGATTGAAGCTTTGAATTTACAAGGATTAGAAGATCGATTCCCTCATGAACTTTCTGGCGGCGAGCAGCAGCGAACCGCAATTGCTCGAGCACTTTATCATCAACCAGTGGTCATCTTTGCGGATGAACCAACTGGAAATTTAGATAATCGAAATTCGGATGAAGTGTTCTGGTTATTAAAAGATTGTGCAAGACGTTTTAATCAAACGATTGTCATGGTCACACATGATTTAGGACTAGCAAAACAATCAGATCGCGTTTTAATGATCGAGGAGGGGAAGGTGTTCCCTTATGAAGCCTAAAAACACCAAGGGATTCTTCTCGAGTAATCGCAAATTAGTTCGAAAATTAAGTGTAAGTTTTTGGGTGGCTTCGATCTTGTTGCTTGTTGTTGTAGTGGTGCAAGGTCATGCTTCTGCACAATCACAAAAAATGGCGGATCAAAGCTATGGGATTTGGGAAGCAGGTGCTTTTCAGATCAGCACCAATGTCATTAAGTTAAGAATCGATTCGTCTGAGCGATCTCAGAAGAGTCGAT
>JAUMZN010000068.1 GCA_030528085.1 Erysipelotrichaceae bacterium
TTGTTCACTGCCCGAGAACATCAAGACTAAAAAATACTTTTGTCGGGCGCATCTATTTATTCCATTTAACATCAAGATTTAATTCTTGTGATCGGATAAGTGGATTTAGAAACGATTTGGCTTTTTGTATGAGTTGGCTGCATGTTCATATATCGATTTTGCGCAACCGGTTTAAAGTAATAATCGTAAACCAAAGAACTTGGACGAGCCGCAAAAGGCTGCACGACTTTTTCTTGACTTGTTTCCATCACTGCAGGTGCGCTGATCACAAATAAGAAGAACATCGCCGTTGCCGGGAAGTTAATTGTATAGTCAACCAAGCCTTCAATGAGTACTGCCGATAATACTGCGCAAATCAAAGCGCGATATAAAGGACGTTCTTTGACAAAACGGGATTGATTCGTCGCGGAAACGATGCGATAGCTATAAACCGCCATCAAGACAGTTCCGACAATTCCGTTTGCTAATAACATTTCCAATAATAAGTTATGCGCATGCGCTGCAGGAACACTGCCCATTTCTCGAGAAAGCATTTGATAATATTGCGGACCGCCACCGATTAAAGGTTTATCGATAATGCCAAGCAATGTCGTTCGCCAAATGCTGATTCGCGCATAAATAGAATCCATATGGCTTAATCTTGGCACCAGTTCTGGATGAGTCAATAATGTGACGATGCCCACTGTTTCAGATCCTAACGTAAACGCCAATAATTTCTTTTTATTTTGGATCATGAAAAAGATTGGGAAGATGACCAACAAATCCACAAACGCAGAACGGCATCCAGTCATAAATAAAGCGACTAAGTTCGTCAAGAAAACAATTGACCAGCCGATCTTTTTATGACGGTTTTCTTCTTTAAAGAAAAAATAAGTCGTCACGATCAAAAAGAAGATGATCATCGTCGCATATAAATTTGGGTTGAAATAAGTCAGGCTAATTCGGGATTGTGGGGGCATGTCCACCAAACTTTGCATAATTGTCATGCCATTACGGCTTGCTAAAAGAGCAAATTCAGCAATAGCTAAAATTGCCGCGAACATTGAAAGTTTGCCGGTTTGTTTAAGCATTTTTTCAAACGTTTCGGGATTGAGCTGTGAAATGATTTTTGCCACAAATAAAACGATTGCCAGTGTTCCGATCGCATTGACTAGGCCAATCAAGTTTTCACTAAATAGCGAAGAGATCACTTGTAAAATCCCAAATGCCAACAGCAAGCTGATATGCGGAGTACGGTGGATAATATTGTTCATTTTTCCTTGATAAACCCAACGGACAAGACAAAAGAGGATCACCGCCATTGTCCATTCAAAAGGCAAAAACAACAGCAAAGGTGTCCCATAAATTAATAAGTTTTCCATTGGCCAATCAAAGATTGATGTGTTCTCGTGTTTCATACTCAACTACATTAATACTTTAAAAATGGAAAGGGGATATATGTGCAATATGTAAGATTAATGTAAAATGTTTCCGTTTTCATATACATTAAAAGCACATTGTTATTCAAGCAGTACCAACATATGAAATTATGATTGATTTTGCGCTGTTCATACCCTGCAATCCCGTTCAAAGATTGTTCTATATCCACACTTTAATCATTTCCCTTAAAACAACATGAAAACAACAATGATTCTATACTCAAACAGTTTTCTAACCATTCAAATCGTTCTATTCTCTGCTCATCCGTTTGGATTGCAATCAAAAAAATCCCTTTCCATAGTTTTAAATACCTATGAAAAGGGATTTGGTCTAAAACAGATTAAGCGAGATCTAAATTCTTTTCTCGTTATCTTAAGTTATCGTCCACAGACGGTTCTGCTCCCTCTTGACCTGCAGGTTGTTGCGGTTGTTGAGGTTGAGGCTGTGGCTGCGGTTCATTTTTCTGACTCGAATCCGTTGTCGAGTTGTTGGCCTGACTGGATTGTTCATCATAAAGCTCTGCTTGAATCGCCTCGTTCATCTTTTTGATTTCTTCCGGCGTCATTTCTGGAAGCTTTTGCCCATTTGGTCCATCACGATACAAAATGACATCATATGGTGTCGACATTTGCGCATTCAAATCTTTGTATCGGCTTAAATCCATTCCATCATAAAAACCAGAAGCATAACGGTTTTTGAAGTAGTTATAAACCAACTCACCAAGATCCGCTAAAATATCCATTCCGTCTTTTTTCGAAATATCGGAATAGATCGATAACGTATAAGGAACCATACCGTTATAAATACCTACCGCATTACGCACGGAGTTAATATTCCCGATTTTTTGAATATACGTATATTGCATCGTGCGATTCAAGAATGTATCAGGCGCTGTATATTGCAGCCAATATTTCAAATCATTAAATGTTCCCGGCGTAAAATAGATGTGATTTAAAAGTCGCATCATATAATCCGCATTGATAGAGTTGCTCGTTTCTTCAAAGAAACTTCTTGCTTGCGGTACATCGGAATACTTCGCAACGATTTCTTTAAATTCTTGATATCCGCCCATATGGCTGTACAACATATGGCCCGCGATATTATCCGAATACAATAAAGCAGCTTCTAATAATTCATCGATTGGGATTTTATCCCCAACTTTATATTTACGATGGATTGGCTGATTTAAGTTCTCATCATCCTCGTCTTCGCGCATTTCTTCTGTATATTCCAACTGATCAGAAGGATTGATTCGACCCGCTGCAATTTCTTCATAGTAATACACACATACTGGGAGTTTATACGTTGAAGCTGCGGTGAAGTTTTCACGTGAGTTGTCCGATTCAGCGATTTCTAATGTCACTAAATCTTGAACAGCCCAAGAGACTTTCGTTTTATCGTAGTTATGTGAAGTTAAATACTCATCAATTTGCGCTTCTAAATCAGCTAATGAGTTTGGCTGTTTTATCACGGATAAAGAAAGGTTGTTTTTTAAATTGATTAAGCTAAACTCAGCCGTTTCATTTCCTGTAGATGGTTCTGTACTTGAAATTTCTGTTGTTTGGCTTGATGCAATTTTATCTTTATCTTCATCATTTTTTGGACGCACAAAAATAGCGCGAATCGCAAAGATGAAGGAGATTAAAATAGCCAGTGCCGCAACGATCACAATACCGACTCGCACTGGATCATATCTTCTTTTTCTTCGTCTTTTATTCGTGCCAGATGATTTGTTTGAAGTTTTATTCATGTTAGTTTTTTTATTCGATTCAGGCATACTTTATATATTAAAAGAAATTGTGTCAGAGTTCAATTTTTCTTGTCCTTTTTTCCTATATATACGCCATTTCATCAATTTCAGAAAAGTCAGGTTAGCCCTGTTGTAATTCAGATGATTGGCTTTCCTTTATATAGCACTTATTTCCTTTTCTATCTGCTTCAAATTCAATCATCATCACCGTTTAGTCTACTTGCGATTATCCTTTGATTACCCTCAAATCCTTGCGACTAACCCTCTCCAGCAAAGATCACCCCTATCAGCACGCAAAAAAGATGCCCAATCATCACAATCAGGCATCTTCATCAATCTGTTTTTCGATTCAGTTCGGTGATTTTTCACCGAATTCAATTCAATACATCAATTTATTTTGTTTCAATAGGCGCAGTTCTAAAGGCAATTCCTTCATACGTCCAGCCAAGAGATACTAAGACATCTTTTTCATGTCCGTCAACCGTGTAATGGTGTTGGCCATCATTTGGATTATAGACACGATAAACTGGTGCGCTTTGTGGTTTATTCGATGCATACCAAGCAATGCCTTCTTCATTCCAACCTAATGAAACAAGCGTATTTTTCTCATTTTCATCTGTTGTGTAATGATGTAATCCGCTGTTTGGATTATAAACACGATATAAAGCTTGACCATTCTTTTCTGTTTCAGCCATGAAAGCTACGCCTTCATCATGCCAACCAATGCTTGTTACATGTTTATATTCTTTTTCATCCAATGTATAGAGGTGTTCCCCATTGTTTGGATTATAAGCACGATAAACTTTGTTCAATTTTTGAGTCGATGCCCCACTTGAGTCACCGCCGCCAGAGTAACGTTTAGAAACGGTCAAAGTACCATTCAGATACGTGATATTGTAATTATCCCCAGCATTTGCTCCAGATGCTTCGATAGTATAGGTTCCTTCTTTATTCGCATCTGCATCAGCGCAGCTAACGGTTGGGTTAGTTATCAATTGATCTTGTCCAAACAAGCCAGTGACGGTATAGGTGAAGTTTGGCAAAGCATCGCCCACTCGGATGAACTTGTCATCCGCTTTGATAGTCAATGAAGCCTTATTAATAACCAATCCACCGTTTACGGTATTCTGATATTCAGCATAATTATCGTCCTCAGCACGGGAAATCACCACATCATAAGCACCAACATTTTTAGGATCAGCCACATCACTGCCATTCTGCTTGTATTTGATAGTAAAACCACCATCAAGATCGAAATGCTGAGTCTGTCCGTTATAAGTCTTATTCTGTGTCGTCACATTAGGACTTAGAACGTCTTTATCCACCCATACTGCATATAAGGTAACTCTAGCATTTTTATCGGCAGTCAGGTTTTTCACCTCGCCTTTGTCAGTATATTCTACAGTCCCTGCGTCAGCTTTATCCTGTGAAGTAGCCCAACCAGCAAATTTCTTTCCAGACTTGGTGAATCCATTAGCCGTCAAATTAACAGGTTGATCATAGGTTGCTGTGATGGAATTCATCGTACCCTCACCGCCGTTAGCATCGAAATTAATCGTATATGTATTCGGCGTCCATTGAGCGTACAAAGTAGTACCATTAGGAACATTTGAAGCCACATCATCTGCCGCGTATGACATTCCTTTACCATCCGCTTCCGTATTCCAGCCGGAGAAAGTAT
Organism: Erysipelotrichaceae bacterium; assembly: GCA_030528085.1. GTDB lineage: Bacteria > Bacillota_I > Bacilli_A > Erysipelotrichales > Erysipelotrichaceae > Allobaculum. The sequence goes on from JAUMZN010000068.1 coordinate 4,851, forward strand.
AACCAGTTTTATTGAAGTTATTTTCAATCAGTTTAGTGCTAGTATCACCCTCTGTGACTTGCTGGGCACCCATAGAACCACTTGTTTCCCCATTTCCATTAAAGGTGATTTCAGTAACCCACTTAGCATAGTAGGTTTCGTTTTTCTGTGGAGTAGTAACAGAATCACCACTGAAAGAGTTGTTGTTGTACCATCCAGCGAAGGTGTAGCCCTCCTTTTTAGGAATAGCAAGATCTGTACCCGATAGATCTGTATTTGTACTGAATTCTCCACCATTCAACAAAGCACCTGCAGTTTTTGATGCAATTAAGTTTGTTCCACCGGAAATTTTTTGTGCATATGCAATTCCGGTAAGGTTTGTACAATTACGAAATACGCCAGATTCAGTAATCTCAGCATGGGCTAAACTGATATTTGGTCCTAATCCCGTACAATTATCAAATGCGTATGCCTTAATTTCCGTCGCTGTTAAATTCAAGTTCCCTTTAAGACTTGTACAACCAGAAAACGCATCCCCTTTAATGCACTTTGCACGTTCAATAAAATCTGTCGTTTCTAAACTGGAGCAACCCTTAAATGCTGCTAATCCTATAGTTGTTACCCATTCTGGTACAGAAACCGTTTTTAACTTCGTGCATCCACCAAATACGCCCCAAGCATTATTTGTATTTTCGCCACCAATATTATTTGCACTACTTTTTATGGTTGCTTTTGTCAAACTTGTACAGCCATTGAATACACCGATATAGGATTCAACAGTTTCAGGAATGGTTACTTCAGTAAGCGCTGTACATCCCATAAATGTCCTGTTCAAATGAGTAACATGATCAGGAATCTTAATTTCCGTCAGACTTGTGCATCCCTGGAAAGTACTATCCAATGAAGTAATCGCCTTAGGAATTTCTGGCATGGAGATCAAAGGGTTCGCCTTAAGTGCGCCCGGTCCTAATGTTTCTAGTCCACTAGGCAAAGTGATTTTTGTTAATTTATTCTGATCGAAGGCGCCTTGCTCAATAACCTTAACACTCTGTGGAATAACAAGTTCACCTGTAATATTGCCGTGCCAAAAAGCATTTCTGCCAATCGTGTGTAATTTACCTGGTAAAGAAATCGTCGTAAGAGCAGATTGATTAAACGCACTCTCCCCAATAGATTCAAGACTTTGAGGCAGAGTTACATTTTGCAACTTTGTTAAAACGAAAGTACGCGCTCCTAAATGAGTAATTCCTTCACTTACAACACCTTGTGTAATTTGATCCTTGTATTTGTTCCATGGAACGACTTCAGCCTTTGAATAATCTGCCATCACCCCGTTACCAGAAATAATAAGTGTATAGGTGGGATTAGAGCTATCATGATTGTTCTGTTCTAGCTTCCATGTGACATTTGTTTCATTACCCGTTGCTCCACAGTTGCCGGACATGCCATCAGCTGCTAATAAAGCCTCGTTTGATTTCAGCTCTCCCGCCTCTTCCACTTCATCCCCCATAGAGGATGAAGTTAACTCAACTGGCTCAACTGTATTAGAATCATCGGAAAACTCTGTCGGTTCCTCAGTAAAAGCCGCATCATGCTGTAATTCTTCCTCCGCCAGTACATTTGTGGGAACTAGTGAAAAGCCTAATGCCAAGGATAATAAACTTGCAAATATCTGTTTTTTCATCTTTTTCCTCCTGTTACGATTTTCTCGATCAGATATTGGCTGACCGATCATGTTTTTTCTATATTCAAGAACATAGAACGGATATAAAAGATAATTGAAATGGCAAGAAAAGCAGACATTTATTTCCATTAGTGGTATTCATATTTTAAAGAGATAACATGGGATATATTTACGCTTTTACGGACGTAAATAGAGGAAAAAGCAGATATTTTTCTGAGTAAATAGATTCAATTTTCAAAGGAATAAAATGTCTACTTTTGTTCGCATTTGCTAATGCTTTTTTCTGCATAGAGACTCTGAATATTCCCTATAATAAGGATTTTTCTCCCCTTTTATGCTTGGATTGATTACGTTTTCTCACACTTATTAGCATGAGGTTGCCAATAAAATTCTAAAGTATATCTGATAAAAGGTGTTTTAATTTGAGTTTTATCATTTATAACTGATAAATTTCTTAATTCCGGATATTTTTCAGTTATAAATGAGATGTAAGCATCATAAACAAAGGAGGGAGTAAAACGCATGATCAAACGTGAAATGTATATGAGCCGCATCCGTCCGTTTATCGGTTCGGATCTTATAAAGGTTTTAACGGGAATTCGTCGTTGCGGAAAATCAGTCATGTTGGAGTTAATCAAACAAGAACTCATTCAGTCTGGTATCAGTCCATCTCAATTGATCTCGATCAATTTTGAGGATATGCAATATTCCCACCTAAAAACTGCTAAAGCTTTACATGATGAAATCCTTCAAATAGCTGCAGATATCAATGGCAAAGTGTATCTATTTTTCGATGAGATTCAGGAAGTCAAAGGCTGGGAAAAATGTGTTAACTCTTTTCGCGTTGCGCTCGATTGCGATCTCTACGTTACTAGTTCCACTGCCAATTTACTGTCCGGAGAGCTTGCGACCTATTTGAGTGGACGCTATGTGCAGTTTGTGATCTATCCCTTCTCTTTTGCAGAATTTATTGAACTGTATCAGCCGACTGCGCCAGAAGAGTCGATTCAAAAGATTTTTCAAAAGTATCTTCTAACTGGTGGTATGCCTTATCTTTCGAATCTTGGCTATGCCGAAACGCCATCTAAAATATATCTTCAGGATATGTTTAATTCGGCTCAATTCATGGATGTTGTCAAAAGAAACAAGGTCCGTGATGTTGATTTATTGGAGCGCATCATTGCCTATGTCATGGCAAATGTTGGCAACACATTTTCTGCATCTTCTATCGCAAAATTTTTTAAAAGTGAGCAACGAACTGTAGCTCCAGAAACAATTTTGAACTACATCAAATATTGCTGCGACGCTTATTTGTTTTACCAAGTAAAACGCGAAGATTTGCAGGGCAAACAAATCCTGACCTCGAATGAAAAATACTACATTGCGGATCATGGCATTCGTGAAGCTGTCTATGGTGGTAATGCACGAGACATCAATTTGATTCTCGAAAATATCGTTTTTCTAGAACTGCTTCGCAGAGGTTATCAAGTCACAGTTGGAAAAACAGGAGATAAAGAAATCGACTTTGTCTGTCATAAACGCGCTGAAAAACTCTATATTCAAGTTACTTACCTTCTTGCTTCGCCTGAAACTATAACTCGTGAATTTAAAGTCTTTGATCATGTTCAAGACAACTTCCCTAAATATGTCGTTTCTTTAGATGAATTTGATATGAGCCAAAATGGGATTAAGCATCTAAATATCTGCGATTTTCTTTTGATGGAAAAGTGGGATTAAAACATATATAGAAATCGAGTAGAGAGGAGACAGGTTAGTACTGTCCCTCCCTCTCACACCACCGC
>JAUMZN010000069.1 GCA_030528085.1 Erysipelotrichaceae bacterium
GATATCCAACGTTTATTGGCATATTTCAAACAAAATGAAATTGGTTATTACTTAGAATGTAACCACGGAACATATGCTGATCATATTTATCGAGATTGGTTTGCTTCTGTTTTAAATCATTTGGGAAACGATTTTGATGCATCAAATTTTGAAGCTTTTACGAACCAAGTCATATGGATTGATGAAACAACCGTGATCAAAGATGTTAATAAAATCTCATTTGCGAGTTCTAAAATTCCTTATGATGCGATTCATGAAGATTTATGCAATGACTTTGATGTCATTCGAAACACGATAGAAATCTTAGAAGCAGATAGTGGGGAAATAAGCCTAAAAGGAGTTACTAAAGCACAAGCAATTGCGTTAGTCATCAATCATTTAGGATTGAATGATGCTCAAGTGATGGCTATTGGAGATTCAGATAATGATATTGAAATGTTAGAATACGCCGATATCGGAATTGCGATGAGTACAGCAAGTGAAAAAGTAAAATCAATAGCTGATGAATTAACAAAATCTCCAAAGGATGACAGCATCTACGAATGCTTTGTTAAACATGGTTTGATTGACCCTCAGCAATAGAACGATTATCGATTGCAGCGTATATGTTTTTTGATTGATAAATTCATGTGAGTTTGACAACGAAAAATTTCTTTAAAGAGTGTTCAGTTTTATTGAAGTTTAGATATTCCACATAAAAAAGGTGAGAATCTGTTTGTGTCCGACATTCTGTAAATGGAAAGTTGACCCTTAATCAGATTCTCGCCTATTTTGTTTGTATTTTGATGATTCTAAGCACAACTGTTTTGGATTTGCTTTCTTGATCATGTCAAAACGACCAGAAAAGATTCAAAAGCGGATGACTACATTATCATTACTTATTTTGATACGATGAGACCATAAATAATTGATTAAAACGAAGAGAGGATGGGGATTAAAAGCGAAAGTTTTCCTTCGCTTTTGCTTTAATTTATGAAAAAAGAAACAATCAAAAGCTACTTAACAATCTTGGCAGGATCTTTTCTGTTCTGTGCCGGATTAAACTGGTTTATCGTGCCACTTGGTTTGTATAACGGGGGAACAGTTGGGATTTCTCAGATTGCCCGTACGCTGCTCAATTTAAATGTAAATTTTGACATTGCGGGGATCTTTAACTTTATTCTCAACATCCCACTTTTGATGCTGGCATTTTTCTCCTTTGGAAGACCTTTGTTTTTTAAAACATTGTTTTCCTTAGTGACACAAACGATTATTTTTACGTATTTGCCAATTCCGCAAACACCAATTTTAAGTGAATATGCAATCTCTTGCTTAATGGGCGGAATCCTTGCCGGAACTGGTGTTGGAATTACGTTAAGAGCAGGTGGTTCTGGCGGTGGACTCGATATTTTAGGCTTATATTTCACAAAGAAAAAGAAAGACTTCAGTGTGGGCAAGTTCACATTGATCTTCAATGCGATGATTTATTTGGTGTGCGCCATTTTATTCGAGCTTCCAACAGCCATTTATTCCATTGTGTATTCTATGATTTATTCGTTCTCTATTGATAAAACACACCTTCAAAACATCAATACGAGTGTCTTGATTTTCACGAAAAATAAAGAAGTCTGCGAAATGATCCTCAATGAATTACATCGAGGTGTAACGTATTGGAATGGTGTCGGCGGCTATACAGAGAGCGATACGTATGTTATGTATAGCGTTTTATCAAAATATGAAGTGAGAATTTTCCAAGAAAAACTTAAAGAAAAAGATCCAGATGCATTTGTGACTATCACGGATCAAGATCAAGTGCTCGGAAATTATGAAGTAAGACTATAAGGAGTTACTCATGAAAAAACTATTTTATAATGGCACGATTTATACGATGGATGAAAACCAGCCAACCGCAAAAGCGGTAGCAATCGAAAACGATAAAATCGTTGAAGTTTATCAAGAAATACCAACAGATTGGGATGGGGAAAAAGTTGATTTAAACCAAAATGTAATGTTCCCAGGTTTTATTGATGGCCATTCTCATTTTGTCGGCTGTGCGAATGCATTATCTCAATGCGATCTTTCCCAAGCTTACTCATTTGATGAAATTGTCGAAGCGATCAAAACATTTATTCAAGACAATAACATCCAAGCGGGACAATGGGTGGTTGCCAACAACTATGACCATAACTTCTTAAAAGAAAAAGCGCATCCTGATCGCAACGTATTAGATCGCATCAGCACGGATATTCCAATTATGTTAGTCCATGTTTCAAACCATATGGGTGTAGTAAACACTGCAGGATTAAAGATGCAAAATATCAATGATGATGTTGTCGATCCACAAGGTGGAAAATATGGCCGTTTTGAAGATCATTCTTTAAGTGGCTATATGGAAGAAAATGCCTTTATTAATTTCCAAAAATCCATTTCTTCTTTTGATCTCGATGTTCTAATGGCCAATGTCGCAAAAGCGCAAGAACTTTACGCAAAATACGGTATCACAACGATCCAAGATGGAATGGTGACGAAAGAACTTTATCCACTCTATCAATTATTAGCGCATCAAGGTGCGCTCAAAATGGATGTCGTCGGTTATATCGATTTAGAAAATAGCCGTGATTTATATATCAACCATCCAGAAAATCATGAATATCATGGTCATTTCCGTTTGGGCGGCTACAAGATCTTTTTAGATGGTTCCCCTCAAGGCAGAACGGCATGGATGAAAGAACCTTATACAAATTCCAATGATTGTGCTTATCCTGTCCATAGTGATGAGCACTTATATCAATTGATCCATCAAGCGTTAGCCGACCATGCGCAACTTTTAGCGCATTGTAATGGGGATGCTGCGGCAAAACAGTATGTAGATACTTTTGAAAAAGTCCGCCATGATGATGGTGTTGATCAAACTTATCGTCCCGTCATGATTCATGCGCAATTTGTTGCGAACGATGAATTAAAACGAATGAAATCGATCGAGATGATGCCAAGCTTCTTTGTTGCCCATACTTATTATTGGGGCGATATTCATATCGAAAATTTAGGTTATGAAAGAGCAAGCCGCATGTCCGCAGTCAAAGATGCGATCAATGCGGGACTGCGCTATACGTTCCATCAAGATACACCTGTTTTAATGCCAGATATGATGAAAACTGTAGCTTGTGCAGTAAAACGTGTAACGAAAAATGGTGTTGAACTGAGCCAAGAACAAAGTGTATCGGTTAAGGAAGCCCTTGCGGCAATTACGATCAATGCCGCTTATCAATATCATGAAGAAGATCGTAAAGGCAGCATTGAAAAAGGCAAACAAGCCAACTTTACAATTTTAGAAAAAGATCCATTTAAAGTAGATGTAGATGAACTTGAAAACATTCAAGTTGCACAAACAATCGTGGATGGCTCTGTAATTTATTCCAAACATTAAATCAAAACTCCCTTCAAATGGCGATTCGCAAACAAAATTGCGACGGCTTTTCGAAGGGAGTTTTATTTTGCGCTCTAAATTTGCACCATCAAGGTTTGAAAAAGTACAAAAAGGGCGATTTTTTTGATCAAATGAAAAAAATTATCGATTTAGAAGTGTTCATATTTTTCAAATAAAGATCCGTTCGTTATACTGAAAAGCATATTGAAAATTAATGAAAATCCAATGTAAGTGAAATTCAAACTTATAAGAGAGGAATATCGTATGGAAAAATATGGAAAAGGAACACAAGCTGTTCAAGGCGGATATCGTCCTGGAAATGCTGAGCCTAGACAAGTGCCTATTGTTCAGTCAACAACATTTAAATTTGACAATTCCGAGTACATGGGACAACTGTTTGATCTCGAACAATCTGGTTACTTTTATACACGACTCGCCAATCCAACAAATGATGCTGTCGCAAGTAAAATTGCGGTTTTGGAAAATGGTACAGCCGCAATGTTGACAAGCAGCGGACAAGCCGCAAACTTCTTTGCGATCTTCAATATTGCTAATGCCGGAGATCACATTATTGCGTCTAATTCAATTTACGGAGGAACGTTTAACTTATTTGGCGTAACGATGAAGAAAATGGGCATCGATTTTACATTTATCGATGTGAATGCAAGTGAAGAAGAAATTCAAGCCGCATTTAAACCGAACACAAAAGCGATCTTTGGTGAAACGATTGCCAATCCAGGACTTTCGGTATTCGATATTGAAAAGTTTGCGAAAGTTGCCCATAAAAATGGCGTACCTTTAATTGTTGATAATACATTTGCGACACCAATTAATTGTCGACCATTAGATTGGGGTGCCGATATTGTGACGCACTCGACAACAAAATATATGGATGGTCATGGTGTCAGCGTCGGTTGTGCGATTGTGGATGCCGGTCGTTTTGATTGGATGGCTCATGCGGATAAATTCCCAGGGCTGACAACACCAGATGAAAGCTATCATGGCGTAACTTATGCTGAAAAATTTGGCAAAGAAGGAGCGTTTATCACAAAATGTACAGCGCAATTGATGCGTGATTTTGGTTGCATTCAATCGCCGCAAAATGCGTTCTATATTAACTTAGGTTTAGAAAGCCTGCATGTTCGCATGGCTCGCCATTGTCAAAACGGTATGCAAGTCGCACAGTTTTTAGCAGATCATCCAGCGGTTGAATCTGTTCGTTATCCAAATCTTGAAGGCGATCCTTACTATGCTTTAGCTCAAAAGTATTTACCTAATGGTTCTTGTGGAGTTGTTTCTTTCCGTATTGCCGGGGGAAGAGAAGCAGCTGAAATCTTTATGAACAGCTTGAAATTGATTGCGATCGAAACTCATGTTGCCGATGCAAGAAGCTGTTGTCTGCATCCGGCAAGTACAACTCATCGCCAATTGAGTGATGATGAACTGCAAGCAGCTGGAATTTATCCAAACTTGATTCGTGTTTCCTGCGGCTTAGAAGATGCGCAAGATTTAATCGCGGATATTTCTCAAGCATTAGATGCCGCTCTTGCCGGAGTCAACCATGCCGATTAAAATCCCTGAAGCTTTACCGGCAACGCAAACGTTAAGCGAAGAAAATATATTCGTTATGACCGAAAAACGGGCGTTATCGCAAGATATTCGTCCTTTGCATATTTTGATTTTGAATTTAATGCCCACTAAAATTGCGACGGAAACGCAATTGATTCGGCTTTTATCGAATACCCCTCTTCAAATCGAGTTGGATTTATTAAAAACCGCAAGTCATGAAGCAAGACATATTTCTCATGATCATATGGAAGTTTTTTATAAAACGTTCGATGAAGTTAAAGACTTAAATTACGATGGTTTAGTGATCACTGGGGCGCCTTTAGAACATCTTGAATATGAACAAGTCGATTATTGGGATGAGCTTTGCGAGATAATGGAATGGTCGTTAACGCACGTGTATTCGACGCTTCATATTTGTTGGGGTGCGTTTGCGGGTTTGTATTATCATTATGGAATTGGCAAAGTGGATTTAGATGAAAAGCTATTTGGCGTCTTCTCTCACTATGTCACTCGCAAAAGCTCAATTTTATTTAGAGGTTTTGACGATACATTTTTAGTTCCGCATTCCCGTCATATCGGATTAGATGAAAAAGCAGTAGAAGATTGTGCGCAATTAAAAATTCTCGCAAAATCTGATCGTGCTGGAATTTATGCGATTTCTACTGAAGGCGGCCGGCAAGTGTTTTTAACTGGTCATTCCGAATATGATCAACGCACTTTGGAAAATGAATATTTACGCGATAAACAAGCGGGAAAAGACATTCATGTTCCAGAAAACTATTATCCAAATGATGATGATCGTTTAACCCCTTCAGTCACATGGCGCTCAAGCGCAAATCTATTTTTTGCCAATTGGGTGAACTATATCGTCTATCAAACGACGCCATATGACCTTTCGACGCTTAAAAAAGTTAAAGAACATCAACATAAATAAGTATGCATCATCTGTTTGTCCATTTATTTTGATGCAAATCAATAGCCAAGTCCTTCTATTTGGGATTTGGCTTTTTTTGCGAAAAAAAGATTGCAAGATCAAAAAAGACTGACGATCAAGATGAACGTCAGTCTTGAAACATCATATTAAGATAAGGAATTTCTAGGCGTGATACGATTTGCGTGAAGCACTAATAGCTAAGAAAATTGCTAAAATGGCACTTAAAACTGCCGCAAATACGGGCATGAAACAAACGCCATCAAATCCAAATGTTGGCGCTAATAATGCTAAACCGACAAGTGGGAAAATCAAAGTGCCACAAATCGAGGTTATAAATGATTGGACAGCTTTTCCTAAAGCCGTTAAATAACTCGAAAGGCAGCGCGAAATCCAGTTTGCGAGATAGGACAGCGCAAAGATACTCATCGCATGTTCACTGAGTTGGATCAATTCTAAATCATGTGCTTGGGCAAAGAGCGGAATGATTTGATCGTTATGAAAACGTAAGAGCACAAATGCGATTAAAGACAATAGTGCCGCAAACAAGAGCACGCGCTTTTCAAAAGACGCAACTCGTTTTTTAAGTCCAGCTGCATGGCAATAACTAATCGGTGGCTGCATCGAATCGCACATCCCAAAGACCATCGTTGCCATTAAACTATCGACATACAACACGATTGACATCGCCGCAACAGCTCGAGTTCCTCCAAGATTCATCAGCACAATATTTAAGATGAACGCCATAATGGATCCAGAAATATTGCTGAAAAATTCAGAGGAACCATTCGCAAGCAGCGAAAGAAATTGTTTGACGCCAATCTTTCCAGAAGTAAAACGAAGTTCTAGCTTTTTTTGAATAAAAGGCAGTAGGGAAAAGAAACTGCCAATTGCCATACTGATGCAGCTCGCAAAAGCAGCTTCTAAAACACCGCCATCGAATACGACAATCAAAAGAAAGTCGAGAACGATGTTTAACAGCGCAGTGGAGATGTTTAAAATCATACTGTATTTTTGGCGGTTGCAGATCCGCAAATAGTTATCCGCCGCATAATAAATCATCGTCAGCGGTGAGAAAAATGCATAGATGAGCATGTATTCATACGCATATTGAAGTGCTTGACCGCTTGTTCCCATCACCATAAAGATCGGTTTCGTGAAAAATAAAAAGAAAAGGCCAATGACAACGGAAACGACAAATGTCATTTTGACACAAACACTAAACATGATATTGGCTTGTTGATGCTCTTTTTGTCCAAGCAGCATCGCAATTTCAACAGCGGATCCAACTGCGATCATATCGGCAATCGCAAAGGAAATATTGACTAAAGGCATCGCCAAGTTGACTGCAGCTAAGGCGCTTTCCCCAACAAATTGGCCGACGAAAATACCATCGGCAATGACATATAACGCACTAAAGACCATGCTGAGCATCGCCGGCAGGGCACAATGAATAAAGACTTTAGTTGGCTTTTCTTGCGAAAAATAAATCGATTGATCATTCATGGCTTTCATCTCCAATCAAAGCCATGAATTGTTCGATCATGCTGTTGGAAAAGCACACAAGTGCATCAATAAATTCAGCAGAATAGTTTTGTTTTGTTTTCGCTAAAGCTTGATGTTCTATTTCAAAAAGTGAGGCCAATATCGTTTGTGTATATTGTTTGCCACTTGTGGTCAGTTCGAGCTTCTTTTCTTTTTGTTCTAAAGCCGAAATTTTGACATATCCTTTTTGAATGCATTCTTTAACCACCGTATTGATCGTTGTTTTCGGGATTAACCATTGGTCGCAAATTTCTTTTTGACTATGCGGCAGGCCATCGTTTAAGGCATATAAAAGTAAAATCATTTTGCCTTTTGTTCCTGCTTTTTTGGCGATGAAGTAGTAAATTCCATCGATTTGATGGAGTGCTACCATCAACCTTCGTATGTCTGTTTGATCATCAGTCATGTATATCCTCCAATTCTTGTGATGAATTGTTCATATTATAAGTACGAATTCGTACTGAATTCAATTTAGGTGCCTAGAGAAAGAAGGGCGTGAAACATGAAAAAAGCGAAGAATCAAATTTTAATTCTTCGCTTTAAAATCGTTTGAGTTTGCATAAACCATTGAAGTTGAGCAATGAAATCACAAAGTCCATTGCCTAAATGAATCTTGTTTTAGCGGATTTCTTTATTGAACTTGCGCAGACTAATCATCAAAAGGCAAATTCCCGAGCTCAGCAATAATAATGAACTGATGAAAAGATTTGTTCTTCTACCTGTATCGACGCTTTCCGATTTTTTCGGTTTTGTCGTGC
>JAUMZN010000070.1 GCA_030528085.1 Erysipelotrichaceae bacterium
ACTGTGTCAGATCGGTTTTCTTTCGCAATTAAACGCCTAACCATCTAATGTTTTAAAATCCAAATCTTTTTGATTCACTTTGCGAATTGGTGACCATAAAAAGATATGAAGTGTTTAAGATGTCAAAATCAAGATCCGCACTTTTTCTTTTGGATCAACAATCACTTATATTGCCGCAAGTGCATGGATTTCGGTTTATTGGAAGTTGGTACATTGCCGAAAAGTCCACATCTTTCGCATCGCGTTTGGAAAGGAGAACCACACTTAGAATTTGAATTGAAGTCGTTTCAAAAAGCAGCTTCCGATCAAGTTCTTGACTATTTAAAAGCTGGCAAAGATGTTTTGACTTATGCGGCAACAGGGGCAGGAAAAACTGAAATCTCACTCGCAAGTATTTGTTGGTATTTAGCTCAAGGTAAAAAAGTTTGTTTTGCGATATCGAGAAGACAAGTCGTCTTAGAAATCGCCAAACGCTTATCGGCCAATTTCCCAGAACTGAGCGTCATTGCGGTTTGCCAAGGCTATACCCAAATTACAGATGCTGATCTAATCGTCTGTACGACCCATCAGTTATATCGCTATCCATTTTGTTTCGATTTGTTGATATTGGATGAATTGGATGCTTTTCCTTATGCGGGAAATGAAGTGCTTGAAGCGATTGCTAATCAAAGCTGTATTGGTCAAAAGTTGTTGCTTTCGGCAACGCCGGATCAAAAAAGCTTGCAGGCAATTGAACAAGGGAAAATGGGCATGGTCAATTTATTCAAACGACCGCATGAGCAGCCATTAAGTGTTCCGAAAGTCAAAATTTGTTCAAAAGCGATGATGATCATCCACATCTTTATTGAATGTTTAATCTACAAACATCAACATCGCCAAGTGTTATTGTTTGTGCCGCGAATTCAAGATACGAAATGGATGAAATGGATTTTAAGTCCCTTTTTCAAGACCGATGTGATCCATTCCAAAAGCAACGATAAAGAAGAAATTATGGATAAATTTCATAATAAGAAAAGTCAGGTGTTGATATGCACAACTCTACTCGAAAGAGGAATTACCGTTCCTTCGGTACAAGTGATCGTCTATCGGGCCGATCATCCCGTTTTTACCAGCGCGAGTTTAATTCAGATTTTCGGCAGAGCGGGACGCAGCTACAACGACCCTTACGGCAAGACAAGCGCGTACATTCAAATGCCATCCAAACAGCTCGACAAATGTCTCGAACAAATTCGCTATATGAATACTGTCTCTGGTGCAGCAGACCGCTCAACTCATGCCAAACGATTCAAGAAGTTTTCCAAGGATCCAAATCACTTTGTTTAGATTGTCAAAAAAAGCTCCACCCGGTGTGGATCACATATCGGCAAGCTAGAAAAAAAGTTTGGATCAGCTATTTATGGGATGAGGAATTAGAAACGTTTTATCAAAGAATCATGAAATTTCATGATCTTTCTTTAGGAAAAGCGTTGCTTGAAAATCAAACGAAGTGGATTAAGCCGCTTTTGAAATATCCGATTTTAACGATCGACTGCAATTACGATTGCGAAGAATTTCATGCCCTTTTTTACGGAATTGTTTTGCGCGACGTTAGACGCGTCAATCAAAGAAGAGAGCGCCCAGCTTTCTATATCGCTTGTTTTATTTATCCGCCAAATCCGCAAAAAATAGAAGAAGTTTTACAAGAAAAATATTGTGCAGGGGTATGGATCATGGCGCAAAAAGAAGAATGGATGATATCAAGCGGCATCAAACAAAGACTAAAGAAAGCGATATAAAGCGACTCAATTTAGTCGGGAACAAGAGAAAATCAAGAAATCATTTGGACGAAAACAGATTTTATGAATAAATTAGATTTTGTTTATCGATTTTTGATATTTTTGATTAAAGTGGTATGGGCAAGGAATCAAAACTTTGCGATTCTGCTTGCTTCAAAATGAATAAACAAGAAAAACACAGATTGAAATCTGTTAAACTATCCAAAACAAAGAGAGGTTTCTGATGAGCAATAGAGAAAATGAAGTTTTAGATTCATTACTTGATTCATTATCGGATGATCAAGAAATGAAACAGAAAATTAATGAGTTTGCCCGCAATAAAGAACGTCAGCGCCGTATTCAGCGCGCAAGAGCAACCTCAGAACAATTTCAACAAACTTATTCCCGTTCTAATCAACAGGAATCTTCACTCGATAACATTGTTGAAAAAACACGGGAACAGCCCGTTTTTGATCCTCGAAATATGCCGGTCGATGAACCTGAAGAAACAGATAAAACGTATGAATCACTCGATATTCCCGACTTTATGCGTAGCTATAACGTTTCCGATTTAACGATCAATTTAAATGAGTTAGATCGCAATGGATTGGAATATGAACCAGGTCATCACGATCAAAGACCAGTCATGGACAATGAGCCAACGATTGAACAAACGCGCCAGTTTGTCCAAAACGATCGCGCAAATCAAGGCAACACTAGACAATTCCAGCCTAGACCCCAACGCCGCATGCCGCAGCAGGCTTACCAACCAGTTGACAATACGCGCACAATGCCGATGCAAGATCGTCCCCGCATGCAGCCTCGTCAAGATATTGGTGGAGCAACTCGCCAAGTTGTTCGTCATGAAAACTTGCAAGATGCCGCTTACCGTCCTCATTCTGCAGATTCAACGCGGGTATTTGATAACCGCGCACCAATGAATCCAAAACAAGCGGGTGGAACGGTACGTATGGATCAAAATGAAATTCGCAATTTACTCGATAAAGAAGAACCAATTTTAAAACGGGAATATCTGCAAGAAGAAGATGACTATTCCGATCGTTACCAACGCCAATCGAGACGGAAAAAAAGTGGAGCCAAAGGTGCACTCATCGCTGGTGCCATTTTATTAGGGATTGTTGCTTTATTTGGCGGTGGGTATGCGCTGAAGAGTTTTATCGATACAAACATTGCGAACCAGCAAGGTTCCAATGAAGGATTTGATGCCTTGATGGATTGGATCGGCGGATATAATTCTTACTCAGACGATGAGAAGATGAATATTCTCGATTTTAGAAAAACGTATGAAAAATTAAGCCAAGACGCAAAAGATAAAGTCAATTCTTTAATCAGCTCGATTACGGGCAAAACGTTCGATGAACTTTTAGCCATTGCGACAATGGGCGATAAACCTGAATCCAGTGTAGAAAATGTCGCCAATGCAGAAAAGAAAGCGAAACTTCGCGAACAAGTGGAAACACTAGAAGCTGAAGTTGCAGCATTATCAAAACAAATTTCTGAAATTGATACACGTGCCCAGAGCGCGGAACAAAAATTTAATGATAAGAAAGCTGTTTATGATGCTTACCAATCCGATGTCAAAGCCGCAAGCGATGCGATTGCGTCTTATCAATCACAATTGGATAACTTGCCTTCCATTGCCGATTTACAATCGCAATTGATCATCTTGCAATCACAGCTCGATCGCCTCGAATCCAATGAAGGAAACGAGGAAAGTGTGCAATCGATGCAGCAGCGCGTCGCAAATTTGGAAAACCAAATTAATACGCATGATAGTACAGTTTCAGATTTAGAATCTAAAATTGCGACTGAACAAGGCAATCTGCAGCAAGCATCAAGCCGTGCCAACTCTGCAAAAACAGAAATGGATAGCGCAAATTCTGAATGGCAAGCAATCAAAGATGAAAAAACGCCAATTCAAGAAAAAATCGATTCCAAAAATGCGGAAATCCAAGATTTAAAAGATGAAATGGATGCCATTCAATAATTAAAAATCAAACTAGAATGAAGGTCTTTTCCATAAGAAGACAAGAAGCAAATTGCTTATGTACTCTTCTTTTGAAAAGACCTTTTTTTGATTTTGAGCTGAAAAAAGAAAACGTTTTAGCACGATGAGGTAAAGAGTTCGAAAACCAAAATGCGAATTTTACCTCATTTTTACGAAAAGATTACTTAGAATCTCAATATGAAAGAAGATTCTATTTTTCTGTAACCGTCATTACATCTTCGCTCAAGAAAGAATGTGCTGTATGTGTTAGAATGAGACTGGAAGGTGATTCTATGACACAAAAAAATGCCATTGTACTTGCGGCAGGCAAAGGAACAAGAATGAGATCCGAAAAAAACAAAGTTATGCATACTTTGATCGACCGACCAATTCTTGCTTATCCAATTGATGCCTTAAAAGAAGCAGGTGCAGATCGAATTGTGGTTGTAGCTGGATACCAAGCTCAATCTTTAATGGACGCATTCAAAGATGTTGAATTTGCGATTCAAAAAGAACAGCTCGGAACAGGACATGCGGTAATGCAATGTACAGTTTTGGAAAACGAACCAGGCTATACATTAGTCATGAATGGTGATGTCCCTTGTTTACAAGCGAGTACGCTGCAAGCATTGTATGAAGAAACACAAAAGAACAATCATTCACTCGTATTATTAAGCGCTGTTTTAGAAGATGGTGCACACTATGGACGAGTGGTGAGAAATGAAGCAGGTCAGGTTTTAGAGATTGTCGAAAGTAAAGACTGTACTCAAGATCAGAAACAAATCCGGGAGATTAATGCTGGAGTTTATTGTTTTAATAACCGGGATTTGTTTGAGTCATTGTCCAAATTGACAACAAACAACGCCCAACATGAATATTATCTGACCGATTTAGTCAAGATTCTTTCTTCTCAAGGCAAAAGTGTACAAGCGATTCAATGCAACCCTGATGAAATGGCTGGAATCAATACAGTGACAGAACTGTATGGAGTGTCCCAATGGATGATTCAAAAGATCAACCAGAAATGGATGGATCAAGGCGTTCAGATCATGGATCCAAAACGTACAGTGATTGGCAAAGATGTTCAAATCGGCCATGATGTTGAAATTTATCCAGATACGCATTTAATGGGAAAAACAGTCGTTCAAGATTGGTGTGAAATTTATCCACATACATGGATTGAGGATGCAACGATCGAAGATCACTGCAAGCTCCATTCTTGTATTGTCAAAAATTGTACGGTGCCACAGAACACTTTCAAAGAAAACGAAGTCATTTAGGAAGGACTCTGACATGAAACAAAAAGAAGAACTAAAAGAATCAACTGTTGTTTTTGCGCTCAGCGCCAGCAAAGGTCTTGCGCAAGAAATTTGTGATATTTTAGATTTGCCACTTGGTAAATGCGATGTTCATCATTTTGCCGATGGTGAAATTCTTGTTGAATTAGGCGAATCCGTTCGTGGGAAAGACGTATTCTTCGTTCAATCCACTAACCGCCCAGTAAACGATAACTTAATGGAACTGTTAATCGGTATCGATGCTTGCATGCGTGCATCTGCTCGTTCTATTAACTGTGTTATCCCATACTTCGGTTATGCTCGCCAAGACCGCAAAGCAAAACCAAGACAACCAATTTCTTCTAAACTCGTTGCAACGATGTTAGAAAGAGCTGGTGCAAACCGTGTGATCACTATGGATTTACACGCTGCACAGATCCAAGGTTACTTTGATATCCCAGCTGATGACCTCAACACATTGCCATTAATCGCTGAATACCTCAAAAACAAAGAAGGTTTAAGCCTTGATGATATCGTTGTTGTTTCCCCAGACCACGGTGGAACAGTTCGTGCAAGAAGACTTGCTGACCGTTTAGGTGCTCCAGTCGCAATCATCGATAAGAGAAGACCAAAACCAAACGTTGCTGTCGCAATGAATTTATTAGGTGACGTTGATGGTAAAGTTGCTGTTGTAATCGATGACATGGTTGATACAGCAGGAACTTTAACAAGCGGAATTAACATGCTTTATGAAAAAGGCGCTAAACAAGTTATCGCTGCCTGTGCACACGGTGTATTATCCGGACCAGCGATCGATCGTTTAAAATCTGCTAACCTTGCAGAATTCATCGTAACAAACACAATCGATCAAGCAGAAAATAAAGAAAAATACGAAGAAATGACAGTTCTTTCTGTTGCTCCACTTGCAGCTGCTGCAATCCAAGCAATCGAAGATAACGAATCTTTATCTACTGCTTTAAATGCTGCAGTAAGCTACACTGATCAAAAATAAGAAATAAAAAAATAAAACTGAAGATCTCAACGCGAGAATCTTCAGTTTTTTTTCGGCGATTTTTGATTAAGCAAATAAAGCTAAGAAGTTATCGCGGATTTGTTTACATAAAACTTCTTCATCCACTTCTTGGATTTCTGCAATTTTAGATACAGTCGCATGAACATAAGCCGGATGATTTGTTTTGCCGCGATATGGGACTGGAGAGAGATAAGGGGAGTCAGTTTCGGACAAAATGCGATCGATTGGACAATGGGCGACGTTGATTGGCCCTTGTTTATTGTTTTTATACGTGATCGGACCGGCAAAAGAGATGAGTGAATTCATAGTTAATGCTTCTTTCATAATCTCTAAAGAACCGGAAAAGCAATGGAAAATAATTGGCGTTTTGGCATGTGCTTTTAAAATGTCTAAACAATCACGACTCGCATCGCGCATATGAATCGAAATTGGTAAATTGGCTTCGTTGGCCATTTCGATTTGGCGAATGAATAATTGTTTTTGTTGTTCCTTAAACGTTGTATCCCAATAATAATCGAGACCGATTTCCCCAAGAACATCGATATGATGAGCTTTTGCTTCAACTTCTAAATAGGCTAAATCTTCTGAGGTAATATCTTGCACATCGCCAGGATAAAAGCCATAAGCGACTTTTAAATATTGGGGATATTTGGCTTTTAACGCTTGAGCGCGTAAGTACTCTTCTTTATTGGTGCACATGATCATCATTAAATCCACTCCCTTTGCGAGTGCTTCTTCAATGATCTGATCGGCATCTTCATAAAGTGTGTCACAAGTTAAATGACAATGCGTATCGGTAATCATATAAGTCTCCTGTTCGAGAAAATAAATAAGTAAAGGATGAACAAAAACAGTTCATCCTTTGTTTGAGTTGAATCAATTTCAATTACGAATGTTTAGGTTTGAAAATTTTTAATTCAATTGGTGCTTCATTTTTTGGAGTACCAGTTTTTGTATACCCTAAAGCTTCAATGATTTCTTCCATAGCTTGATGGGTATCTTCACGGTTTAAAGCAAATTCAACTTGTGCCTGTAAGAATCCTTTGCGGTCGCCGACATCATAACGATTGCCTTCAAATGGGCAGGAATAAACATCTTCATCACGACTTAAGCGATCAATCGCATCCGTCAATTGAATTTCATTGCCGCGGCCGGCTGCTTGAGTTTCGAGTTTTTCAAAAATACCTGGTGTTAAAACATAGCGGCCTAAAATAGCTAAGTTGCTGGCAGCATCTTCTAATGCTGGTTTTTCAACGAATTCACTGACGCAGTTATAACCATTTGGTTGTGGTTTAATATCGGCAACGATGCCATATTTTGGAATATCTTCATCGCTGACATTTCGAGTTCCAACAACGCTACAGCCCGTTTGATCATAAATATCGATAAGCTGGCGAATTGCGCCTTTGCCTTTTGGATTGACGACGATATCATCCCCTAATAAAACCGCAAAAGGTTCATTGCCCACAAAGCTTTTCGCGCATAAAATCGCATGCCCTAAACCTTTTGGTGTTTTTTGACGGACGGAGACAACGTTAACCATATCGGTAATTTTTTCGATCATGTCTAAATGTTCGAGATCATTGGATGCTTTAAGTTTTTCTTCCAATTCAAAAGAACGGTCGAAATGGTTTTCGATACTTTGTTTATAAGAGTTTGTGATGATACAAATCTCTTCAATCCCTGCTTCAACAGCTTCTTCAATGACATACTGAATTGTAGGAATATCGACAATTGGCAGCATTTCTTTTGGAATTGCTTTTGTGGCTGGCAAAAAGCGAGTGCCAAAGCCAGCTGCAGGAATGACAGCTTTACGTACTTTTTTAAACATATAAAGATTTCCTTTCGAAGTCCAAATTTGTTTTGAACTCGTTTATACGATAAAAACGATTATTTCAATCGTCTATATTGTAGCGGTTAGAATGGATGTGTTCAATCAACCTCAACAATCACAAAAGAAAAGGCGATTGTAATATAGGTAAAAATAGCGAACAAAACTATAAATAACCTAAACTTTTCAAGGAAAAATACTGCTAATCTTGGATTGATTTTATCTC
>JAUMZN010000071.1 GCA_030528085.1 Erysipelotrichaceae bacterium
GATAATTGCGACTGGTCTTTCACCAGCAAGGAGTGTGCCATGCCCGGCACACTAAAAAAACGCCAATCTCTATTCAAGAGATCGACGTTTGAAAACGAAAACAATATTAGTTTGAATTGGAAGCGACGATTTTAATTCGGCTCCAGTAATCGGCAATAATTTTACGGCTATCGGCATTGTATTCAAATACTTCGTCTAAATCATTGCCTTTTCTAGGTGTATAAGACTCAATACCATCAAAGTCACTTTGTGCAAGCTCTTGTTTTGCTTCAAGGTTTGTTGCGGTATAGCCAACATAAGAACTATTCATCATTTGCGCTTCATAACCCGCTGTGAAGTTAATAAATTCATAAGCTAAATCAACATTGGCAGCGGTTTTTGGAATACACATCGCATCCACCCAAATGTTCGTTCCTTCTTCTGGCAAGAAAAAGCCCATCTGTTCATTTTCTTGTGTGACATAAGTCGCATCCCCAGAATAAATCAAGCCAAGTGCTTTTCTCGCATTAGCCATATTATCGATGATTTCATCCGTCACAATTTCTGGATTCATCGTTTTAACGATATTTTCTAACCAAGCATAAGCTTCGGCTAATTGTTGTTCATCGTCTGTATTCATCGAATATCCAAGCGCTTTTAAAGCAGTCATAAATTGGTCGCGTTCCGAATCATACAAGTAAATATCGCCCGCATATTTCGGATTTTGGAAAATCGACCAACCTTCAGCTTCTAATTCTTCCAGGCTGACTTTTTCTGTGTCATACGAAATTCCGACTGTTCCCCAGAAATAAGGAACAGAGTATTGGTTTTGTGGATCGTAAGCTAAATCGCAAACTTGTTCGTCCGTTTGTGCGAGTGCTTCATCGATTTTGTTTGGATCTAAAGGCATCAATAAATCTTCGCCGATCATTCTTTGAATCATGTAGTCAGATGGAATCAAAATATCAAACGATTCATGGTTAGCGACTTTGATATACATCTGCTCGTTCGAATCAAAGTTATCGATAATTAAATTTGCGCCCGTATATTCTTCAAAAGCGGCAATCATCTCATCGGATATATATTCACCCGGCATATAAATGTGGAGCGTTTGGCCCGCATACATTTGGCCGCCGCTTTGTGGACGTAAAAATAACATCACAACCCCAACTGTAACAACAAGCGCACCGATCAGTAAGTTTCTGCCTGTATGTTTATGTGGGGATGGTTCGTAGTTTGGATCTTGTTCGTGTTTTTCTTTGATCTTGGAGCGGATGATTGGTACTACGTTGACCAAAATTAAAACAACAGTGATCAATAAAACTAATAAAGATGAAATTGCGTTAATCGATGGGTTGACACGTTTGGACATCGTATAAACCATAATCGATAAGTTTTTTACCCCATTTCCTGTCGCAAAATAGGAAATGATGAAGTCATCAAAGCTCATTGTAAAAGCGATGATGGCACCAGAAACAATCCCCGGGATAATTTCTGGAACGATGACTTTTGTCAGCGTTTGGAATGGTGTTGCCCCTAAGTCCATTGCCGCATCCGCTAAGTTTGGATCGAGCTGACGCAGCTTAGGCATGACGGACAACATAACATAAGGGATACAGAATGCCACGTGGGCTAATAATAAAGTGGTAAAACCACGTTCAATATGGAAGGTGATGAACAATAACATCAAACCGATTGCGGTTACGATGTCTGGGTTCATCATCGGTAAATCGTTGATTTGTTGAACATACGCTTTTGTCAATTTTTTAGAATATGACAAACCAATTGCGGTCAATGTTCCAACAATCGTTGAAATCAGGGTTGCTAAAAGAGCGATCACAATCGTGACATATAAAGAATTCATCATGTCATGCGATTGGAACATCTGCTGGTACCATTGCGTGGAAAAACCAGTAAAGTGCGTTAACGATTTAGAGCTGTTAAAGGAGAACACAATCATGAACACAATTGGCAAATAGAAGAAAATCATTGCCAATATTGTGATCAGTGCGCCAGTCGTGCGTCTTTTTTTCTTCATGCTTTCCCTCCTTTAGCTCCTTTGCGATCTGCTTTACGGACTAAAGTCATTAATAACATCATGACCATCGCCATAATGACAGAGATCGCAGAACCGAAGTTCCATTCTCCAACGGTAATGAATTGGTTTTCAATCACGTTACCAATTAAGAACCAGCTTCCGCCGCCGAGCAGTTTTGGAATGAAGAAGGCTGAAATCGCTGGTAAGAATACTAAAGTCACCCCAGAAATAACCCCTGGCAAAGACAATGGGAAAATCACGCGCCAGAAAGTCTGGAATGGGGATGCCCCTAAGTCGTTTGCGGCTTCTACTAAAGAAGGATCCATTTTGGTTAATGAAGTATGGATCTGCAAAATCATATAAGGCAAAAAGTTGTATACCATACCAATTAATACTGCTGTTTCGGTATATAAAATTTCCGTATGGATGCCAAACCAGCCTAAAACGATCGATAATGGACCACCCTCAGATAAAATGCCAATCCATGCGTAAGTACGAACAAGCATGTTAATCCACATTGGCAGTGTGATCATCATGATCAACACGTTTTGCATGCGCGCACTGCAGCGGCTGATCCAATATGCGATTGGATAGCCGATGACTAAACAAAGCAATGTCGTTTTCAATGCAATCGTCAATGAGCGCACTAAAATGAGCAAGAAGTCTTTATCCGTAAAAAAGCGAATAAAGTTAGCGAGCGTAACTCTAAATGTTGTAACTTCATTTCCCGGCTGAATCAGTGAATAAAACACAATCAACAGCATCGGAAGAAGCAGCATGACAGTGCCCCAAACCAAATAAGGAATGGTTAAACGACGCCACGTCTTCATGAGATAAAGTCCTCTTTTTCCATAACGTGAATATCTTCAGGTGCAAAATCGAGTCCGACTTCTGATCCTTCTTGAATATTTTTCGTTGTATGAACTTTAAATTCACGTCCTGTTGTCCAGAATGTGATCGGATAAACACCAGGTCCGATATTTTCTGGGTCAAAATCATAAGTAACCGTTAGGTTAATCGCTTCATCTTCGTTATCCAACTTCCATCCTTGTGCGTCAGCCCAAGTTTTTAAGTCAGTATCCAAAGCGATCGATTCTTCAATTTCTTCTTTTGATTTAAAGAAGTCAAAGGCAGAAACACCTTCGTTTTTCTTCGTATTGCGCACAACCTGCTGGTCAATAACTTGGATCGTTTTGGTGATCGATAAGCCGCCAACTGTTGTAAATGTAATGGAATAAATACCCAGTTCAGGTTTTAAGTCTGTTTCCACTTTTTCAATGGAGATTAACTCATCTGTTTCATCATTCCATGCTTGCGCATCGGCACGAGCGATTAAATCTTTTTCTTCAATTCCTTCCATATCTTCTTTGTCGAGGTAGAAGCTGTTTCCGGAAATGTGGATATGGCCATCATCGTTTTGGTTGGCACTTTCACTTGTGATATGCATATTCACGGTAACATGTGTCCCTGGAACGGTTTCGATAATCGCTTCGTTGAGCATCCCTTTAAATAAGACGCTTTCCACAGTACCGCTCAATTTACCTTGGCCATTTGGCACGATATAAATATCTTCTGGACGAATGACAACATCGACAGGTTCATTTGGACGGAAACCTTTATCGACGCATTCAAAATCCGTTTCGTCAAAACGAACTAATTCATCGCGGATCATGCGGCCTGGAATAATATTGGATTCGCCAATAAAGTTGGCAACATAAGCGTTGGCAGGTTCGTTATAAATTTCGACTGGCGATCCAACTTGTTGGATTTCGCCTTCTTTCATGACAACAATTTTGTCGGACATCGTCAAAGCTTCTTCTTGGTCGTGAGTGACAAAGATAAAGGTAATGCCGACTTCTTGTTGGATTCGTTTTAATTCATACTGCATTTCTTTGCGCATTTTTAAGTCTAATGCACCAAGTGGCTCATCCAGCAGCAAAACGTTTGGTTCATTGACTAATGCTCTAGCAATCGCAACACGCTGTTGCTGACCACCAGAAAGTTGCGTGATTTCACGTTTTTCATAGCCTTCTAAACCAATCAGCTTTAACATACGCATCACTTTTTGTTCAATGATGTCGTTTGATACTTTTTTAATTCTCAAGCCAAAGGCGATATTTTCATAAACATTCATGTTCGGGAATAAAGCATACTTTTGAAATACCGTATTTAATTCCCTTTTATAAGGGGGAAGCTTGGTAATATCTTGATTATCAACCAGAATTTCGCCTTCATCCTGATCTAAAAATCCACCAAGAATACGCAGCAGCGTTGTTTTTCCGCAGCCCGAAGGTCCCAAAAGGGTTACGAACTCGTTTTCGTAAATGTCCAGATTAATTCCTTTTAAAATAATCTGATCATCAAAACTTTTTTGGATGTTGCGAAACTGAATCAGTTTCTTTTTTTCATTTTCCATCCTGTTATCCTTTCTAGAACACCGGTGGTGTCGAAACCCAAAGCAGTTGTGCTTCGCCTTTATTGACGTTGACAATGCGATGACTTAAAGAGCCTTCTATATAAAACGTTTCGTGCGCATGCACGACTACACTTGTCTTGTTTTCAAATTCAATCCGAATAACACCCTTTAAAACATAACCAAATTCCTGGCCATCGTGATTGGAGATCTCATAAGAATGTCCTTTTGGATGTAAATCCAATAAGATCGGTTCCATCTTATTTTTTTGCGCATTAGGAACAATCCAGCGAATTGTGTATTCCTCTTGTTCATCGACAAAATAATCCTCTTCTTTGAACACAATTTTTTCTTCTTTCTCCTCTTGGAAAAACTCGGATAAGTTTGTTCCGAGAGCTTCTAAAACATCTTCTAAAGTCGAAATTGAAGGAGAAGTTAAGTTGCGTTCAAGCTGAGAAAGAAAGCCTTTCGTCAGCTCACTGCGGCTTGCCAATTCTTCTAAAGTGAGTCCACTTGTTTTACGCAATTTGCGAATTTTTGCTCCTATATCCATGCCGTCCTCCGTGTAGTATTAGTAAACAAGAAAGTATCTTTATATAAACGCAAATCAATTATAAAGAAAACGGCTTTCAAATCAATTCAAAGTGATTGTTCGCGTCAAAATTGAACAAAATTATTAATTTTTCGCTTCTTTTATGCCTTATCTTCCAAAATCGGTTAGAATACCCTAGTTCTTCAATGGAGATATGATTATGAATAAAACACATTTTCAATTAAATCTTGTTCGGGGAATGATTATTGGGCTCGCCAATATTATCCCTGGTGTATCCGGTGGAACAATGATGGTCGCAATGGGAATTTACGACCAACTCATTCATTCCATCACACATTTAATGAAAGAATTTAAAAAATCTATTCGCTTTTTATTGCCGATTTTTATCGGTGTTGCCGTTGCGATTGTCGTGCTCGCAAAGCTATTTGATTTCCTTTTAGTTCATGCCCCAATCGCCACTAACCTCGCATTTTGCGGTTTGATCCTTGGATCCATTCCACCGATTATGCAAAACGTAAAGCATAAAGGCTTCAACTTCACACATGGAATTGCCTTTATGGTCTTCTTTGCGATCGTTGTTTTAGGTGCTTTGTTTTCCAATGCCAGTGGACCTGATGCAAAATTGACTGTTTCTTTTGGTGGCTTAGCGATGTTATTTATCGTCGGAATCATCGCTGCAGCAACGATGGTTATTCCTGGTGTATCCGGATCGATGATGTTGATGTTAATGGGTTACTATCAACCTATTATTTCCCTAGTATCCACTGCCGTTGATTCTTTGATTCACTTTGATTTCCCAGCACTTGCCAATTGCGTGATTTTAGGGATTCCTTTTGGCATCGGTGTCGTTGTCGGCATTTATGCGATCGCAAAACTTATCGAATGGGTATTAAACAACTACCAACTTCATACGTATTGGGCAATTATCGGCTTAATCGTCGCAAGCCCAATTGCGATTATGATTCAAACAAACTGGAGCGTTATTTCCTTATGGCAAATTGCTGTTGGTATCGTTGCCTTTATCGCTTGCTTCTTCGTACCAAAACTCATCGAAAGACTTGAACCTTAAATCTTTCACAAAAAGTATTAACGATTCAAAAATTGCCGGACTTCATCTTTAGAAGTTCGGCTTTTTTGTATCCAATCAAATAGCTATCCCCAAAACACTGCGCAAAATGAGCATTAAAAAACTTCGAATCGATCGAATCAACTCGAAGTTTTCTATTCTTATTTCCAACGATTTCTTGGCTTAGCGATAAGGGTGCACAATACGCATTTCCAAGCGATAGTATTGTTGATTTTTCAACTCATCCGCAATCATTTGTTCAATTTCACTTGCTGATCTCTTTTCTTCAAAAGGTACAACTAAATCGAAGAACAAATGAATATGTTGAGGATTTTCATCTTTCTTAATCCGGAAATCTTGGACTGTCCATTGTGGATCTAGCTCGCGAACGATATTTCGCAGTTGCTGATCGAGATTTTTAGTCAAATTGTCATGCAACAAAACCGGATCGACATGTGTGACTAATTCGATATTCATCTCTTTAGCAACAATTCTTTCTAAGCGATCGACTTCCGTGTGCACTTCCATTAAATCTAACGTTCCATCCACTTCCACATGTGCGCTAGCATATGTGTATTGTGGTCCATAAGTATGAACAGCAATGTCATGAACAGATAAAACCATTGGACTTTGTTGAATAATCTCTTCAATCCGTTCAATCACTTCTGCCGATGGCGCTTGCCCTAATAAAGTGCTGACTACATCTTTGATTAATCCATAAGCTGAATAAAAGATAATTCCCGATACAACGATCCCGACAATGCCATCTAAATCATAGTTAATGAGCGGAGAGATCAGAGTTGAAGCTAAAACGAGTGTTGTTCCCATGACATCGTTGCGTGAATCAATCGCATTCGCCTCTAACAAATCAGATTGATACGCTTTTCCATAACGATGGTTATAGCTATACATATATAACTTCGTCAAAATCGAAATGACTAAGACGATAATTGCTGCCCATTCAAAATGAACTGGCGCTGGATTGAGTACTTTATCAATCGATTGGCGCAGCATATCGATGCCTAAAGACACAATCAACATTCCCATGAACAATGCGGCGATCGTTTCCGTTCGGCCATGCCCATAAGGATGTTCTTTATCCGCTGGCTTTTGAGCTAAATTAAATGAGAGAATCGAAACAATATTGGACATGGAGTCTGTTAAGTTATTGATCGCATCCCCTTTAATTGCGACAGATCCAACTAGATAACCGATCAAAAACTTCGCCGCAAATAAGAAAATATTCAAACCAATTCCGATATAGCCTAAAAGTTTACAGATCGCATAACGGATCGTCTGCGCATCGTTTTGTTCTTTTTTGATCATGCGTGATACTAAAAACGAAACCATGATTTCACCTTCATCCTTTAAAATGAAAAAAGTCTATGTTAAAATACAAAAACGTACGGAGACGTATCGAAGTGGTCATAACGAGCCTGACTCGAAATCAGGTAGTCTGCAAGGGCTCGTGGGTTCGAATCCCACCGTCTCCGCCACCTAAAAATCAAACCGGCAATGCCGGTTTTTTTTGTGTTTCCTCATTATATTCCATTTCTGACCAAATGAAATAAACAAAAGTGGAAAAACCATTAGATATATCAAACTCTTTTCTCTAAATCCAGCGCAAAAAAGATGCCCAATCATTGATCAGACATCTTCCAATTCAAAAACTTCTTTCTCAATTTTCTAATGATCACGTCAAATGTGAGAATGATTTAGAACCAGTTATAAGCATAAACTTTATAATCATCATATTCTTCAGGAAGATCATAAACCGCTATATCAAAAGGCATTTCCCCACCAGCACTAATGCCATCGCTAAACGAATGGTCGCCTCCGACCATCACGCCATCTTTATAAAAGATTACCGACACCCAAGCACTTCCAGCATCTTCTTCCATCGTATTCTTCACTACTCCCGTTACTCTAGATGAAAAATCACCCGGGACAAAATTCGTATTGGATACTTCTAATTCGATTAATTCATCCGCAAAAGGACTTTCAACATAACAATGTCATTAAGTTAAGGCTGCTTGACAGATTAACTTACTCATAGGCAGACTTG
>JAUMZN010000002.1:0-1225 GCA_030528085.1 Erysipelotrichaceae bacterium
AAACAGTCAATAAACCAAGCTCAAAAAACGGGCTTTTTGTCTGTCGCATCTTATTTATATATTCTAAAATCTTATTTTCCATATTTAATCACCTGTATCTTTTATTCTATATTTAGATGCGACGGACAAAAGACCTTCCTGGAAATGGATGTGTTTTTCGTATTCTAAAAATGGTCCAATAGAGTGACGATCAGATTTGAAATTTGCGCCGCCCTCACGAGTGAGGTTGCACCGTCAAAAAGAACCACAAATAACGTAGGAAAAAGTACGTCTATCTTCACGATAGTATCTTTTTTTCAATCGTTTAAAAATAAGTATAATTAAACATATGAAAACATCATTTAAATTAGAACAATCGCTGAAACAAACACTTCACTTATCTAGAGGCATGAAAAAACAAATTAATATGCTAAGCATGAATCGACTTGAGCTTTCCTCTTTGTTAAGCGATATCGCATCAACTAATCCTTTTCTTGAATATACCACGAGTGCAGATGTTTCTAAAATAATGGAAGAAACGATCAGTACAAAACCAAGTCTGCAGGATGAACTCTATTATCAATTACATACCAGCCGTTCTAATTATTCAGATAAAATATGTTCCTATATCATTGACTCCTTAAATGATCATGGCTTTTTTAATCAAGATATAAAAGAAGCATGCAAATATTTGAATGTTGAAGAAATGATATTTCAAGAAAACCTTAAGTTTATTCAAAGCTTTGAGCCCATTGGTGTTGCAGCAAAATCAAGTGTTGACAGTATCTGCATACAACTGCGATATAAGGGCTATAAACAAGCGGCAATCATGTTGGAAAGTTATGGAAAAGAGATCGAAGAGAATCAATTGGATGTCATTGCCAAAAAAATGAAGGTGTCAATTGATACAATTTATGAGTATCTCCAATGGATCCGCACATGTAATCCATTTCCGTGTTCAAATTATTCCTCTAATCCACCTGAATTGATTCTTCCAGAATTAGAAATAAAGATTGAAGAGGATGATATTGTCTTAGAACCAAAAACCATTGGACAAATATCATTTGATGAAAAAGCAAATAAAAAAGAAATGAATGCACAAATCAGAGAATACTTTGACCAGGCAAAGTTTTATGTGGATAGCTTGAATAAAAGAAATAAAACGTTATTGATTCTTTCAAATGAATTGTTCAAGATTCAAAGCGGATATTTTCTATACAACGATCAGCTTCGACCGTGCACATTA
>JAUMZN010000002.1:1235-53184 GCA_030528085.1 Erysipelotrichaceae bacterium
CAGCGAATACCGGATTTTCGCTATCAACCGTCTCAAGGACTTTCTTCAAAAAATATTATTTATATAATGGGGTTCTTTATCCTTTTAAAGATCTGTTTGTATCGAGTACAAAAAAAGGATCTTCTAAAGATGCGATCCAAAATGCAATCTTGTATTTAGTAGAAAACGAAGATAAGACACAACCATATATGGACGAAGAATTGGTAAATTTATTAAAAGACATGGAACTTTTTGTGTCTAGAAGAACTGTGTCAAAATATCGAGATCAGTTAAATATTCCAAATTCCAAAAAACGCAAAAAGCAAGATAAAAGTAGAATGGAAGTCCACAAGAAAAGTTGAGAGTGATGAGCATGATTTCCGTATTTGTCTTATTTAATGGGTTGGAAGCTTATTCATGGATTTAGCTTGAACGGAGTGAATTGAGTTTTATGCAAAAATGAAATATTGCTCGTAATCTGTTCATGAAGGGGACTTCGCTGTAAGTATACTTTGTGATTGAATAAGAATCGGCTAAAATATCCATGATTATATGAAAAAACAAAATTTAAAGGTTTAAAAGACAGGAGAACTTCAATGGCAAAGTCCAAACGTAGACGTAAAAAAAGAAGAAATATAAAAATCGGACGCTTGTTGTTGGTGATGAGTATCCCTGTTTTCATGCTCTATGGTTTATTTTCTGCAGTAAGATGGGCATTTAATCTTTTACATACGCCAGCCCAACTTCCCCAAGCTGAACAACAACAACAATCCGTTGTGGAAGCGGGGTATCAAAGCGCTTGTGCAGCAGAAGATCTCGCTAAGTTATCACGCTTTGGAATTGATGTATCGCAATTCCAAAAAGCAATTGATTGGCAAAGTGTCAAAGAAGCAGGAACTGAATATGCGTTTATTCGCGTTGGTGCCCGTGGCTATGTGACGGGTGAAATCTATGAAGATGAAACGTTTGTAGAAAATTTGAATGGAGCTAAATCCGTTGGCCTTGATGTAGGAGTTTATTTCTTCTCCCAAGCAGTAACAGAACAAGAAGTTATTGAAGAAGCAGACTATGTACTAGCAAAGTTGCAAGGAACGCCTCTTGAATTGCCGATTGTTTATGATTTTGAATTACCCGGCGATGCCGATGCGCGTGGTCATAATTTAAGTAATGAAGAGCTTATTTTACAAGCAAATCGTTTCTTAGAATATATCGAACAAAACGGATATCGTGGCATGTTATATGCGAATCCGCAATTATATCCGATTTATGAAAGTGCCGGTTTAACGGAAAGATGGCCGATTTGGTATGCAGAATATGAAACAGAGTCACCAAAATATTGTGATTTAGAGATTTGGCAATATTCTGATACAGGCGAAATTCCAGGAATCGATGATCATCATGTGGATCTAAACCTCATGCGCACCGATTTTCTATCTCAATAAATAAAGAACAAGATGAATCCTAGAACAAACAAGAAGTGATTTCTTGAACGTTTTAGGATTTGTTTTTTGTTTGAAGCAGATGAACAAAAAGCGAAATCATATTTCGCAAGAAAACGAAGACAGAAAAAATATAGCGAAACTGAATTTCTACTTGTTGATCCTCTATAGCATCAAATACTTGCGGTTTTTATACTGGAATCATCAAAGAACAGAATCCTTCAAGCGAGCTTTGAAGAGATTCGAATTGATTTTCGAAACTGTAGATGACAAGCCAATCAGAAACAGACTCACTGATCTAACTTGTCAAAAGGAAGATCAAAATTAAAATTGCCAATTCCTAATTGTCGATAAACCCAGAACCTCTCAGAATAGCTTTAACCACTTTTCAAATGGGTTTATCTTGTCCGGCTTTTGTTGAATCAAAGCTGACAAAGTCGGACTTTGTTTGTAGATTCAAAGCGTCGTTGATGAAATCCCTGATCCTATACTTTGCGAAGCGGCGCTTTTGGATCTTTCGCAAAACTTGCGAAAGATCATATAGAGATAAATGGTAAAACAGATGACGAACAATCGGTTTGAATGTTTCAATCAGATTAGTTCATGTCTAGTGTGATGATGTGTATCACCATTTCAACCATCTATAAATGCATTGCGGATAATCATTGATCAAGAAGCAATTCTTGTTTAAGGATTATCCTTTTTTGTTTAAACAGAAAAGACAAAAAACGATTTGGGCAGGTCTGCTTTTTGTTTTGGCTCATTAATGATGGAAATTGCATGTTCTGTGCTTTATAGGTGATTTTTGCATTTGCTTAATAAGGAATGTATTGATAGGATATATCTAGTTTTGATTACTAGATGATTTGACTATAAAAACCATAAATATATTTCATGCAGGAGGGTAATCATGATTAAAATCATTACGGATTCATCTTCATTATTTTCTCAAGAAAAAGCGGTAGAAAAAGGATTCAACGTTTTACCTCTTTATGTGGTTGCGGACCAAAACAGCTATCGTGATTATGAAGAAATTGATTCTACAAATTTCACTGAACTAACGAAAGATGCAATTAAGCTTTCAACTTCCCAACCTTCAGTTGGCGAAAAGTTGGATTTATATAATGAATTGTTAAAAAATCCTGACGATCAAATTTTAGATATTACAATTACGGACAAAATGTCAGGAACGCACCAATCTGCATTAATGGCGAAAGAAAGCTGCGATGATCCATCAAGAGTGACAGTATTTGACAGTAAGACACTTTGTGGACCACACCAACACATGGTTTTAAAAGCAGTGGAAATGCGCGATGCTGGATGCACACTCGATCAAATTGTTGATGCATTAACAAAAGCAACTGAGCATGTAGCGAGTGGCGTTTGCGTTTTAGATTTAAATCATGTTGTCCGTGGAGGACGCTTACCTAAATCTGCTGCCGTTGCTGGCAACTTATTAAAAGTTATGCCAATTGCGGTGATCGGTGATGAGGGAACATTAAAAGTTCATGGTGTTGCCCGAACTTGGAAAAAAGTATTTGAATCTTTAGAGCGCTTTTTGGCTTCAAAAGGAATGGACGAAAATTGGACTTTGTATTTAACTCACGCCAATAATTTGCAAGTGGCTCAAAAAGCTAAAGATTGGTATCAAGCCAAATATCCAAACATGAACATTGTTATCCAAGAACTAGATGCGATGTTTATGGTTCATGGTGGCGAAGGCTGCATTGCTTTCCAAGCGATTCAAATGTAAAAACTTAAATGATGACTGAATTTTCCGAAGGAATTGATTTCCTTCGGATTTTTTCGATTCAAAGATTGGAAATTCAAGGCTAAGCATCGACCAGGGTGTTAAAAATGTAAGAGATTTCAGAAAATAAAATGAAAATAACTTTCGTTTTGGACTTGGACTCGGTACTTTCTATATAAAATATGAAGAAAGAAGAGGACAAGGAATATGTTGAAACAAAATTTACATACCCATACTTGTTTGGACCACGGTAAAGACAGCGTACAAGAGATGGTCCAATGCGCAATTTCAAAAGGTTTTACAACACTTGGTTTTTCTGGTCACGGAACTAATAAACCACTTGCTCCTACTTCAATGAGTGCAGAAAATCAAAAACGCTATAAACAAGAAGTTCTTGCCGCCAAAGAACAATACAAAGATCAAATTGAAATCTTTTTAGGAATCGAACAAGACAGCATGGCGCCATTTGAAGATGCGGATCTCGATTATAAAATCGGCAGCGTTCACTATATGAAAAAAGGCGATCGCATTATTCCGATCGATGATACGCCGGCATTATTTGAACAAATCCGCGATGAACTTTACGATGGCGATATTCAAAAGATGGTCAAAGCTTATTATCAAAGTATTGAAGAGATGATGGATCAGCAGCATTTTGATATCGTCGGTCATATCGATTTGATCACGAAGTTCAATGAACAAGAAACGTATTTTCAATTCGATGATCCATGGTATTTGGAATGTGCATTCCATGCGATTCAAAAAGGAATTGATCAAGGATTGATTTTCGAAATGAATACTGGCGCAATCGCAAGAAAAAATCGCCAGACGCCATATCCTGCACCACAGCTTTTAAAATATATGGCTGATCATCATGCTAAATTGGTGATCGATACGGATTGTCATGATCGTCAGTATTTAGATTGCGCCATGGATGAATGCATCAAACGGGCTAAAGAAGCAGGCTTTCATTCTTTAATGAAATTAACGACAAATGGATTTGTTAGCGAACCAATTGAATCTTATGAACAATAACAATCAATAAAGGACAAAAGAGACTTGAAGACAAGAAATTCGAGTCTCTTTTTTTCGCAATTCAACCGTAAATAGGGCAAAAATTAGATGAATGGAAGGATTGCTTTAATCATTGGAAATGTTAGACTAGTAAAACAACTATTTTTGAAAAGCTTCATTTTGCGGCAGATTTTAAATAGAAAAATCTAGTCTAAACACAAAATGAAGACAATGAAGAAAGGGGAATCTCAATATGGAGCTTAAAATTTCTGACCATTTTACATACTCGAAATTATTGCGATTCACATTTCCGAGTGTTGTGATGATGGTCTTCATGTCCCTCTACACAATTGTAGATGGCTTTTTTGTCTCTAACCTTGCAGGGAAGGACGCATTTACTTCGCTAAACTTAATTTGGCCAGCAATTGGGTTATTAGGCGCGTTCGGTTTCATGTTTGGATCCGGGGGAACGGCACTTGTTTCCAAAACGCTAGGCGAACAAAAGAAAGAATTAGCTTGTGAATACTTCACGATGATTATGGTGTTCGAAGTCATTTTAGCAATTGTCGTTTCAACGATCACAATTGCGATGATTGTGCCGATTTGTCATTTAGTTGGTGCAACAGATGATTTGATTCCAGGCTGCATTGCCTATGGTGTGCCGTTATTGGCATTACAGGCATTTATGTATTTATCGAACAGCTATCAATCGTTTTTGATTGTTGTTGGAAAAGCTAAGTTAGGGTTATACATTACGATTATTACTGGAATCTCCAATATGGTTTTGGACTATGTTTTAGTCGGCGTATTCCAAATGGGTGTATTTGGTGCTGCTTTAGCAACCGGTATTAACTGGATTATTGGGGCGATGATTCCAACTTGGTGGTTCTGGAAACACCAAGAAGCGGATATCCATTTCACGAAATTTAAATGGCGCTTTAAAGCGTTAGGAAAAGCGAGCTTCAATGGCTTGAGCGAAATGGTGTCCAACGTTTCAATGAACTTAATTGTTCTGCTCTATAACCTTTCATTGATGAAAATGGCAGGACCAGATGGGGTTGTCGTTTATGGGGTGATTCAGTATTTATCATTCCTATTTGCCTCAGTCTTCTTAGGTTACTCGATGGCGATTGCGCCTTGTGTTGGCTATCAATATGGCGCAAAACAACCTAAAGAGCTGAAAAACTTGCTGATCAAATCTCTAACGTTGATCTCCGTTGTCTCGGTGGTGACGGTCACGCTCGCTTCTTTAGGCTCTTGGCAGTTGAGTGCGATATTCGTTTCTTATTCCGATCACTTGATGGAAATGTGCGAACTGGCTATTCGGATTTATTGTTTAGGATTCTTGATGGCGGGATTCAATATTTTTGCCTCAGGGTTCTTTACTGCATTAAACAACGGTCCTGTTTCAGCGATCATTTCGCTGTTAAGAACGTTTATTTTCCAAACAGGCGCAATTTTGATTATGCCTGTCTTATTTGGTCTAAATGGAATTTGGAGTGCAACAGTCGTTGCTGAAGCACTCGCTTTAGTCGTCTCACTTGCCTTTCTATTTGGCATGAGAAAACGCTATGGCTATTTCTAAAACAAAGTAAATGATCCATTTAAAAACGCCGCGATCTCACAAGAAGATGCGGCGTTTTTCTATAGTTGAATCGTCATGGTTTTGGATTTTCGTTTGGATCTAGATATTGTGTTTGTTCAATTGTGTTGGGAATTTCACAATCGATTGCGAAATCAGCGCTTTGTGTTTTCGATTTTGTTTGATTCGAGACTATTTTTTTATGCAGGCGTTCGCTAGTCGTTTCAAGTTTTCTTTTGGAATAAAAGAAAAAGCGCGTAATCGTCGAGACAGATAGAATTCCCAGACAAAGCATACCGGAAACAGATAAGACATGGACACCTTTCATCAAGCCGGCAAGCGTATTGCCTTGGGAGAAAGAAACCATCATTTCAAATGCCCCACCACCTGGAACTAAAGGAATGAGGGCAACGGCAGTAAATGTTGAAACGGTTGTTTTCATTTTGCGCGCGAAGATTTCCCCACAAATACTTAATGCGACAGCAGCGATGAAGTTAGCAACAGAATCGCTTAGGCCTAAATATAAGCAGAGTTGATACATAAAGCCACCGATCCCACCAGTTAGTCCGGCTAAAAATAAGGAAGTACCGCGAACGTTAAACAACACGCCAAAGCCGATGGAAGGAAGAAGGGCTCCAATTAAACCTTGCCAAATGAGTTGGTTGAATAGCGTATCCATTTTAGTACCCCATAATAAACAAGCCAGCAATTGCGCCAAGGGCAATCGCACAAGCTACTAATACCGATTCTGTTAATAAAACTAGAGCGGAGAGTGGTTCGCCCATAACAGAGTCGCGCAACGCATTTGTGATCATCAATCCTGGAACCAGCAACATGATCGAGGAAATGATCATCGTGTTGACATCGCATGGCGTATAAATACGATGGGCAATCACAGATAGAATCGCAATGATGAGCGATAAAAAGGCGTTCACAATAAACGGGTTAATGGCAAGACGATCGAGCAGCACCGATAAATAACGTGTAATTAATCCAATCACAAAGACGAAAGCCATTTCGACTAGCGTTCCCCCAAAGAAAATCACAAATCCCGCAGCACCAATTGCACCCCAAAGAGCAGTGGTGAAATCAGAATAGTTCGGTAAGTGATCGATTTGATTGAGATGTTCATTAATCTCAGTAGCTGAGTAATGGTGGATTTCGGCTTTGCGCGATAAATCGTTGATCGCATTGACGATCGCGAGATTTCGTTTTGAATCTTTCATACGCGCAATGCGGGTAACTGTTTGTCCTTGATATTCAATTGAACAAATGATGCCAGTGACGGTGACATAAGCGATGCAGGAATCAACACCGCAAATCGCATTGCCAAGGCGAGTCATCGTTTCTTCAACACGATAGACTTCGGCCCCACTGCTCATTAATAGTGTTCCGGCACGTAAAATAGCACATACCCCTTCTTGTGCTTTGGCACGGGCAAGTTCAGCGTAAGTAGGCGAAGAAGTTTCCATGTTTAACACCCCATTCAAATCACGATTGAATAATCGTTTGCGCTTATCAATTATACGGAATTCAATCAAAATGTGTATATGCATAGTAAACAAAGTGACAATTTAACCATTAAGAACAGACGCATGAAGCAAGAATTTGCGATATAAAAAGGCAATTAATCCAAAAAGAAGAATGTGATGGAAGGGGTTAAAAAATTCAAATTGACTCGGTATACTGAAATTAATCGGTGTTCAGTTCGGACATCACAAATGAAATACTAAAGTGATGCCGACAAGGACATTTAGAAAGAGAAGGTAATTTGAACATGAGCAAGAAAATTCGTTTAGGACTTTCTTTATATCCAGAACAAGAAAGCTTAGAAGATATTGAATCTTATTTAAAAATGGCGAGTGAACGCGGTTTTACAAAAGCATTTACTTCTTTATTCTCCGTACAAGGAACAAAAGAAGAAATCATCGACTATTTTAAAACGTTCAGCGCAATCGCTCATCGCTATGGCTTTGAAGTCGATGGCGATGTGAATACTGCATTCTTTGAAATGATGGGCGCAAAAGAAGATGACTTATCTGTATTCAAAGAAATGGGAATCGATATTTTACGAATGGATGCCCCTTTCTTTGATGAACGCGATGCGACAATCGTCAATAATGATCAAGGCATCATGATCGAATTCAATACATATATGAAAGATGTCATTGAACAAGCAGTCGCAAACGGTGGAAATCCAAAAAATATTTGCACATGCCACAACTTCTATCCACAGCGCTATACATGCCCTGCATTAGAAGATGTTAAAGAAGAAAACCGCATGTTAGCGGATTATCCAGTAGCGATGTTTATGAGTTCACAAGAAAAAGGAACACATGGACCATGGCCAGTATCTGATGGCTTGCCTACAGTTGAAGAACATCGCAATATTCCAATTGAAACACAATTAAAACACATGGTTGCTCTCAAAACAGTAGACGAAGCATTGATCGGCAACGCATTTGCCTCTGAAGCAGAATTAGATGCGATTAAAAATATGATGGATAAAATCTATTTCCATATCGATCATTACGATCCAAAAACAGAAGGCGAAGACGCAATGCTTGCGGCAGTTAAAAAAGTGCTTCCTTCTGGCGATTTAGTGCGCATTCCATTAACGATGGTTTTAGAAGAAGGTGTAACGGATTTAGAAAAAGAAATGTTGCTGGATTTCCCACTCCATAGCGTTTCTGGTGACTCTTTAAACTACATGCTGCGCTCTCGTTTCCCACGTTTCTTATGCAAAGGAAAAACAATTGAAGTGCGTCCAGTAGAAAAACCATTCTTCGAAAAAGGCGACGTTGTGATCGTAAACGACAACTGCCGTCACTATGGTGGTGAAGTGCAGATCGTCATGAAACCAATGGAAAACGATGGTCAAAGAAACTTGCTCGGTCATATCGTTGAAGAAGAAATCTTTATTTTAGATGAATTAAAAGGAAACGATTTATTCTCCTTTGAAGTGAAAGAATAAGCATAATTCACAAAGTAAATCCTAAGCTGCGTAAAAATGCGCAGCTTTTTTGTAGGCAAAAATAGCGTGCAAACGGATGATCGACTAAAATAAAGATAACAAAGAAAAAGAGGAGGTCATCATATGTTCAAATCACGACGATTTAAATTTTATTCGATTACGATCATTTTGGCACTCGTCTGCAGTATGGGATTTGTTTTGCCAACGCCGCTTGAGGCAAAACAAATCGATACATCATTGAACACGACACAAGCGATTCGCAAAACGCTGCCAAAAAAAGATGAATTAACCGAGGAAATTTTAAATCCTCCAGTCGCCTATAGAGATGAAGCGGATTTTGAATTTGTTGATCAGCGGGAAATTATTAATACGCCAACGATTGCACCTTATCATTCTTGTGTATCGTTAGAACTCGTTTATTCCAACTCTAGTTCCGCTTTTGTCTATTATGGCAATGCCTTTATCGTCTCCAATCATACGTTGTTGACGAGCGCGCATTGTTTATATGACCACGAAGATCATGGCGGTTATGTCCAACGCGTCGATATCACATTTGCGGATGGTACGACGATTTCAAGTGCGGATACCAATATGGAAGTTGTGATCAGTCAAAACTATGTGAACAATAATCGTTATGAAGAAGATTTAGGCATCATTGAAACGGATCTCGATTTGTCAAAATATGGAACGCCATTAAAACTTGGCTCTCCATCCAAGCAAGGACAAAACGTTGCGATGATGGGATATACAAGCGATTTATCATCAGCTGCTTCCCATGTAGCGGGTCGTGCTTTAGCAAGGTCTTCAGGTTGGATTGAAACGCTGGATCGATCGTTATTCGTTTTATCTTTATATGGAGTAGCAGGCCAATCAGGTTCGCCAGTTTTAGCGGACAATAAAGCGGTGGGGATTTTTAATTTTGGTTTAAGAGATCCTCTTACGATGGAATATATACGAACTGGAGGAGTGCCTTTTTTCTCCAATCAGCTAAATTGGCTCTCGCAAAATGCTAAATATTTAAATGATCCGATTTATCGAGCTTATAATCCGAATAGCGGCGAACATTTATATACGAGAAGCTATCAAGAATTGACCCATATCGTTCAAGCAGGATGGAAAGATGAAGGAATGGCTTGGATGGAAAGTGCTGATCGCAATGGGGAAATCGTTTGGCGTTTATATAATCCAAATACAGGTGATCATCATTATACTGTGGACCGTCATGAATATGGTGAACTGCCAAAATATGGCTGGATTCAAGAAGGTGAAATTTGGATCGCCCCACAAA
This sequence comes from Erysipelotrichaceae bacterium, assembly GCA_030528085.1. Taxonomy (GTDB): domain Bacteria; phylum Bacillota_I; class Bacilli_A; order Erysipelotrichales; family Erysipelotrichaceae; genus Allobaculum. The sequence goes on from JAUMZN010000002.1 coordinate 11,262, forward strand.
GCACAACAGCCTATGCGCAAGCGGTTTATCGTCTATATAATCCAAACGCAAAAACAGGAATTCACCACTTTACAACAGACATCAATGAGAAAAATGCTTTAGTTCAAATGGGTTGGAGAGAAGAAGGTATCGCCTTCTATGCCCTTTAAGCTTTTGATGAGCGAAAATAAGCGAAAGAAGGAGGAAAGATCATGCAGATTCGTTTAGCCCAAAATGGAGATATTGAAAGAATTCATGAGCTATTAAGCCAAGTGCTCAATGTTCATCACCAAGCCCGCCCGGATTTATTTAAAGCGGGAGCGAGAAAATATACAGATGAACAATTAATGGAAATTCTTCAAGATGAAAAGCGGCCCATTTTTGTGTACTTAAATGATGAAGGCATCGTGATGGGATATGCATTTTGCATTCTGCAGCAGCATGTAAACAACAATATTTTGACGGACATTAAAACGTTATATATCGATGATTTATGCGTCGACGAAAATGCTCGTCATCAACACATCGGTCATCAGTTATATGACTTTGTTGTTGAATACGCTCGATCAATTGGCTGCTATAACGTGACATTAAATGTCTGGGCAGATAACATCAGCGCCTTGAAGTTTTATCGCTCATTAGATTTAAAAGAACAAAAAATTGGAATGGAAGTCATTCTCTAGCGAGATTTTGATTGAATGGCGATGAGGCAATCAAGACAATTGCGCATAAACATTGTATGATTCAAGTTGAATCGACCTAAAGAGAACACAATAACTTATGGAGAACAACCAATGAAGATATGTCCTTATTGCCATCTTGAAAATCCGGATGACGCAAAACATTGCCTCGCTTGCGGCAAGAAGCTGACGGATGAAAAGCCTAAGTGGTTTGGATTGAAAAAAAGAAAACCAGAACAAGCGTCAGGTGAAAAGAGTCCAGAAGAAACAAGTACGCCTAGCCAAACTGAACAAAATCCAAAAGAAGACAACGTTTTTGAAAAGACAGATAAAAATAAAGAACCTAAAAGTATTTTGGATCGCTTGTTGCAAAGTGATCAACCAGATCAACAAGTTGAATATACGCCGCTCTCGAGCCGCTTGCAGCCAGACATTTCTTCTGTAGATTTAGAAACAGAAAAAAGACGTCGCCAAGAACAGCTTGAGCGCCAAAAACAAGCGCAAAGGGAAGCACAAGAAGCGATGCAACCAAACTCACCGAAAAACGATAAACAAAAAATATTGTTGACGGCGGTGATTTGCTTATTATCTTGTCTCGTTTTGATTTTAGCTTTGATCGTAGCAACGCAAGGTTCTCGCGATCATAGCAATCGCGGCAGTACGCCAACAAGCACGTCTTCAATTAAACGCTATTTCGATGATTCATATACGGATGATTGGAAAAGCACACAAACAGAGACGAATTCATTTGAAGAAATCGAACCATCAGAAACATATTCTGATGCGGATTCTGGAGAATTTATTGAAGATATTCTTTCTGAACAAAACCCGCAAACGAGTTCGTATGATTTATATGTCACAAATTACGTGATGAAAGTTCGCGAAAAACCAAATCTTGATGCGGAGTCGATCGGCTCTTTGGATGCGCAAGAACAAGTTGAAATTGCGGCGACAAGAACAGATGACAATGGCACTGTTTGGGGATTGTTAGCGCGAGATGAAGGATGGGTTTGCATTCAAGATCAAGACCAAGTTTATCTTTCGAGCATGGAATAAAGAAGAAGCCTAAGGAATCAAGTTGTCCTTAGGCTTTTTTGATATCGATTTGTTTAAAAACTTAATGAGCTTCTTGGTTAGAGTCTTCTTTGGAAACTTCCTCTTTTTGGGATTGTTCTAAATGTTCAAGATCCATTTCTGCAACAGAAGGAACGTCTTCTTCATAAGGTAGATCACCAACGATTTCATAGTCCGCTACATCTTGTTGATGATTAGTTGTTTGTGTTTGCAGCTTTTGTTTTAAACCTCTTAAATTTTGAACATAGACGAACAATACAGCGAGAATTTCAATACCTAAAAGGCAATTTGCGATAGAAATCATCTGTACTTGTTCCATGCGAATTAAAAAGAGCATCCCGATTATCATGATCGCAAGTGAGATCATTCCAGCTTTTTTCAGGCTCTGTCCAAATTGAGATTGAATCTCATTCCATAATGGAGATTCTTCTGTAAAGTCTTTGTGCTTTAAACCTGCAGCGCAAGTAAGAGGGGATGAAGAATCGTTGGCAATTGAAGTGCCAATCCAAAGCATCATCCAAGCAAAGAAAAGTCCAATAAATAAAAATAAAAACCACGTTGTCATGAGTATCACCACCTTTAGTTTAGCGATAACTCAATTTTGTTCAAATTATTCCGCATAAGAAGAACAATCATGACTAAAATGTTAGAACAATTTACTTTATACAGCGATTTTTCGTGCATAAAATGGAAGTTAAGATCTTTTGGTTTTAGCCAAAACTTAAATGTTCATCTTGTAAAATCGAAGTGAACAATTGAAATTACATGAAGATCTAAAAAATCTATTTTATATGGCGATCACAATACTCATGACAAGCAAGAGAGATTTGATTCGTGTAAAATAGATCCAATCGAACGTTTTCGATACTCACAATAAATTTAGAAGGAGGGATGTAAGTGAACGAAGATTTACGCCGAGATCTGCGCGTGCCGCTGATTTTGTTTATTATCTTTGGCATATTCGGATTTGAATTGCCTTTGCTTTTTGTCGTGACACTCATTCCTGTGCTTTGTTATATGTTAGCGATCTATGGATCACGCAAACCGCAAGAAATCTATATTGGTAAAAGAAGAAATAGAAACAAGATGTATAAATCTTGGAATGAGCCGAAATATCAAAACCACCCTGTTGTCGTTCCGCGTGTATTTTGTGCCGTGGAAGCAATTCTATGCATGATTTTAGGTTTATCCACACTCGTTTTATTTCCGATTTCAATTTACTTTTTCAATTGGGCTTCAATTTATTGGGCAATGGCAGATGGTCGAGTTGAACCAATGCCAAATATTCCCTATGAAGATCAACGACGAAACAATTATCAAGCCAATCAAAATGCACGCTATGAAAACCAAAGAACAGGGCAGGAATCAGCAGAAGATGTTTTGCGCAAAATGGGCGAAGCAACACAACGCTTTTTTCAAAGTGATGAAGTTAAAGGAGCAGCAAGAGCGGTTGGCGCAACAATTTCTAGTGTCGCTCAAGGAGTGACTAAGGAAATGAAAAACGCGAATGCGAGTATGAATAAAACCACAAACAAGAAACCGCCGCAACCTTCGCAAGAAGAAATTGCCCAGCGCTTAAAAGGGGAAGTGATTCGTCAAATTGCCGCAAATGATATGAAGCTGCAAGAGATCAATAGTTCTATTGGCGGTTTATTAGAATCGATGTTTGGCAACAGCAAGATTACGATCGCAAAATACCAAGCAGGCATTGATGAAGCGATTGAAATGTCGTCTCAAAACTTGCAGGCGGCTAGAGAGTATGCCAAGACGGGAAGCAATCCTGAAGTGATGCAGCAGTTCTTGGATCGCTCAAACTTGATTAATCAAAAAACAAATGAGTTAGTGGATGCCTTAGTCAAACACCAGCACAATTTGATGGAAGCAGATATCAACAATCTCACAGACTCTTTAGAAGATTTACAAGATTCTTTAAAGTATTATCATTAATCTACAAATATACCTCCAGCCAAGCGGTGCGCGGCTGGAGGTTTTAATTTGTCGCAATGAATAGTGGGATCAAAAAAAGACTTCAGCATTGGATTGCTGAAGTCTTAAAGGCAAAGATTAAAGGTGAGTTACACGTTCTTTAATTTCTTGTGTACGGCCTTGGTTCCAGAATTGAGTACCAATGTATCCGCAAGTACGACGAGCAACGTTCATCTTGTCTTGGTCAGTGTTGCCGCAGTTTGGACATTTCCAAACGAGTTTGTGGTTTTCGTCTTCGACGATTTCGATTTCGCCTTCGTATCCGCAAACTTGGCAGTAGTCAGATTTTGTGTTCAATTCAGCATACATGATGTGATCGTAGATATGTTGAATTAAAGCCATAACTGCAGGTAAGTTGTTTTCCATGTTTGGAACTTCAACATAGGAAATCGCTCCACCTGGGGAAAGTTTTTGGAACTGAGCTTCGAATGTTAATTTATCGAATGCATCGATTGGTTCAGTAACATGCACGTGGTAAGAGTTTGTGATGTAGTTTTTGTCTGTTACGTGTGGGATGATACCGAAACGGTCTTGCAGTTTCTTGGAGAATTTATAAGTTGTGGATTCCATTGGTGTGCCATATAAGGAGAAGTCAATGTTGTTTTGAGCTTTCCATTTAGCACATGCTGCGTTGAGGTAATCCATAACGCGTTTTGCGAATGCGAATCCTTTTGGATCAGTGTGGGAAACACCTGTCATGTAGTAAACACATTCACATAAACCAGCATAGCCTAAAGAAATTGTAGAGTAACCGCCGAACAATAATTTGTCGATTGTTTCTCCTTTTTCTAAACGAGCTAATGCCCCGTTTTGCCAAAGGATTGGCGCAACATCACTTGGTGTACCAAGCAGACGTTCGTGACGCAGACGCAATGCGCGGTAGCAAAGGTCTAAACGTTCGTCGAAAATACGCCAGAATTCTTTTTCGTCTTTTTTAGAAGAGCAAGCGATGTCGACTAAGTTGATCGTAACAACACCTTGGTTGAAACGTCCGTAGTATTTTGGTTTACCGTTTTCGTCAACATATGGAGTCAAGAAGGAACGGCATCCCATTGCAGGATAGCAATGACCTTCTCCGTTTTTGTCGATTTTGAGTTCTAACATTTTCTTTTCGGAAATGTAGTCAGGAACCATACGTTTTGCAGTACATTTAGCTGCAAGTTGAGTTAAGTAGTAGTACTTGCTGTCTGGGTGGATGTTGTCTTCTTCCAGCACGTAGATCAGTTTAGGGAATGCTGGAGTGATGTAGTGACCTTTTTCGTTTTTAACGCCCAAAATTCTTTGTTTTAATACGGCTTCGATAATAGAAGCGAGGTCAGCTTTAGTTTGAGGATCATCCACTTCGTTGAGGTACATGAAGACAGTGATGAATGGTGCTTGTCCGTTTGTTGTCATTAAAGTGATGACTTGGTATTGGATTGTTTGAACACCTTTTTCGATTTCTTTTTGAACGCGCATTTCTGCGATTTCATTTACTGTTGCTTCATCAGTAGGCAAGTTCATTGCAGTTAGCTCTTCTAATACATCTTTACGTGCTTTTTCACGAGAGATTTGTACGAATGGAGCTAAGTGAGAAAGTGTAATCGATTGACCACCGTATTGGGAGCTTGCTACTTGAGCAATGATTTGTGTTGCGATGTTGCATGCAGTAGAGAAGCTATGTGGTTTTTCGATCATTGTTTCAGAAATGACAGTGCCATTTTGAAGCATATCTTCCAAGTTGACTAAGCAACAGTTATGCATATGTTGTGCAAAGTAGTCAGAGTCATGGAAGTGAATTAACCCATTATCATGCGCCTGCATGATGTCAGCAGGAAGCAAGAAACGACGAGTGATGTCTTTGGAAACTTCACCAGCCATGTAGTCACGCTGTACAGAGTTGACTAAAGGGTTTTTATTTGAGTTTTCTTGTTTTACTTCTTCATTGTTGCGCTCTAACAAAGACATGATCTGTTGGTCAGTTGAGTTTGTTTTACGAACAAGAGCGCGTTCGTAACGGTAAGTAATGTAGTTTTTAGCGACTGCGTAGTAACCTGCGCCCATTAAAGCCGCTTCAACCATATCTTGGATTTCTTCAACTCCAGCAGAACGTTTCATGTTTTCACATTGACGAGCAACTTGATCAGCTACAGCAAGAATAGATTCTTCTGTGAGTTGATTGTGCATTGTAGCTTTATTTGCTTTGCGAATTGCGTTTTCAATTTTAGCAATGTTGAAAATCGCTTCTTCGCCACTTCGTTTGATGACTTTCATCAGCGTTTCTCCTTATATATCGTTGAACGATATTTAGATTGGATCATTCCAATCGGTTTTTTAAATGAGTTGTGAAAATCTGATTAGATCCAGCATTGTTCTGTAAGAGATTCACTATATGATTTGAATTGAAATGAATGAGCATCATCCATGTTGAATGGTTTGGATATCGTGCTGCAATTATTCACTTCAACTGAGTGCCCTGTTTAAAAGTGGGTACAGATCTAAGTATATACAGGATGTCTAACAAGCGAAAGCGAAAGAATCGAAATCTCACAAAAGTCCAAATGATTTTTTTGAAACAAACTGACGGTTAAATTTGTGAACTTTTAAGCAAGTTTTATCGAAATTATTTACTTTTCAATAAAGTTTGACGATAAAATATGTCAAATTTAGCTATTAATGAATCAGACTGAAAAAGTGAAAATGACCCGCTTTCACTACCAAAAGAGCTCTGAATTTCAAAATGTCACAAAATGCAAAAAGTTACAAAAGGGAAAAAAGAAAACCAACCAGAACATAAGGTTGGCTTTCGTTAGGATTTGGATTGCGCTTCGAAGAACATCATTTGACCAAAGCATTACATTAGAAAAAACGGATTTAGAAGTGTGTCACGAGATCAGAACGAGAGAAGATCGCCCGTCCAAGGATTTGAACTGGGGTTTCTTCAAGTTCGCGCAAAGTGAAAATGCGCGGGTCGACGTTGGCATTGGCAGCCATAAGGACCCAATAACCTTCTTTTTTAATCAATCGTTTGACTGTGACTTCTTCTTGACCGATTAAGAATACGCCAATCGCTCCAGAAGGAATATCTTGGCACTGTTTGACATATAATAAGTCGTTTTCGTGAATATGGGCGTCTTTCATCGAATCACCGGTCACTCGTAAAAAGTAATCCCCACGGTGATAATCATCTTCGGTGACATCAACATATCCTTCGATATTTTCATCAGCCAGTAAGCCATATCCCGCTTTGACGGTTCCTAAAATTGGACGGCGTAATTGGAGTCCGCGTACGCGAGTCAAATCATCGAAATCGATATTGAGCATTTCAGCTAAAAGACGAAGTGTATCTGGAGCAATTTTGCGGATTTTGCCGCAGCACCATCTAGAAACTGTAGAACGCGTTACGCCGCAGTATTTGGCAATGTAGTCATTTGTCAAATTGTTGTCTTCTTTAAATTGATTGAGAGCGTCTGGAATATTTACTTTCATAATTCGATTATAGCATGTGCGCAACTAAATAAAAGAAATCTTGGCTACTTTGTGCACAAAAAGTGCGAATATTAAAAAATAATAATGCCCTGATCTTGCGTAAGTGATGAGCACATCGAGTAAAATGAGCAATAAAACAACACGAATATTCGTCTTAATACTCTCGTTGTGCAATGATTATGAACAAAACAAAAACGACTCGTGCGCATTTCGTTCATGGAATGAAGACCGCATTTATAAAATATGCGCATATAATCAAAGTTCAGAATAAGAAAGTGCACAAAAAGTGCGTAAACATGTTGCGAATCAGAAAAATCATGACTATACTGAAATCATGAAACGGGTAATTGTACACAGTGACATCAACCATTGTTACGCGCAAATCGAAGAGATGCGCCATCCAGAATTGCGCAATGTGCCAATGGCAGTAGGTGGAAGTGAAGAAAAAAGACATGGCATTATTTTGGCGAAAAATGATTTGGCCAAAGCCGCAAATATCAAAACCGGAGAATCGCTGCGCGATGCTTATCGAAAATGCCCTAATTTGACGATCATCCATCCCGACTATGACGCGTATATGTATTACACAGAAAAAATTAAAGATATTTATCGAAAATACACAGATCGAGTTGAAGCATTTGGCTTAGATGAAGCGTGGATCGATTTAACTGAATCGCAAAAATTATTCGGTGATGGAATTGAACTGGCCAAAAAAATACAAGACGAAGTGTATGACACCTATGGCATGACTGTCAGTATGGGCGTGTCGTTTAATAAAGTGTTTGCCAAACTTGGAAGTGATTTATTTAAACACAAAGGCTTTGCGCTCATTACTGAACAAGATGTCGAAAGTCTAGTTTGGCCTTTGCCGGTAGAAGATTTGTTAATGGTGGGTTCGCGAATGAAAAAACACCTCAATGAAATGGGCATTTTTACGATCGGAGATCTCGCTTTGTGCCCTGTTCATGACCTGCAAAAGCGCTTTGGTGTCATGGGCCATTTATTGTGGATTTATGCCAATGGTTTAGACGATAGCGAGGTACATCAAGTCGGCTATACACGCCAAGTCAAATCGATTTCGCATTCCAAAACGGTCGTTAAAGATATCGAAAGCATGGCACAACTGCGCGAGGTGTTTCGCGTATTGAGTGAATGTGTGGCCGCCGACTTGCGCAAAGCAAATCTTAAAGGACGCACGATCCAAATTCATTTGCGCTCAACTGAATTAAAAAGCTGCAATAAACAAAAGAAGTTTGAACAATATACCGATTTAGCAAGCGATATTTTAGAAGCGGCGATGGATCTCGCCGCCAAGTTATGGGTTGGCGATGTGCCTTTGCGCTCTGTTGGAATCCACGTTTCCATGCTTTCGCAAACGCAAAATTTCGACCAGCTCGATCTTTTCCATGAACCGCAAACAAGAGAAAAAGAAAGAGCGCTCGAGGAAGTTTTATACAAGATTCGCAATCGCTATGGCTATGATTCATGCCGTATGGCCGCCTCACGTGTCGATGCGCAGTTGACCGATTTTGATCCCGATGGCTTGCTGCATCAAGTGCATCCTGTTGGGGTATTGGAAGGATCGATTCGGCGATGAAGCTGTTTAAGTATTACGTCGATGTCGTGACTTTGATTTTTCAAGATGGCTCATTCAAACCGCTGTTTGTTTGTTGGGGTCAGCATCGTTATCGCATCGATAAAGTTTTAACGGTACGCGAGACGTATTCCAAAGCAGGCGGCTGCGGGATTTGTTATACGTGCCGCATGAATAATGGCCAGCAGCGCAATTTATTTTGGGAAAGAAATCGTTGGTTTGTTGAATCGGAAATCTATATTCCCGTTGCCCAAGAAGAACGCAAAGAACCATCTAATAAAGGAATGTAGGCATATAAAAACAGCTTGTCGAAATCAATCAACAAGCTGTTTTTTAGAAAAGTGATTATTTTGCAGGATGAGCAGAAGAAGCGGCTTTTTGCGCTTGTTCTTGTTTTTGTTGCTCAAGCAAGCCTTGTGTTGAACCAGGATAGAATTGCTCTTTAAATTCTAAATATTTAGTCGTCATACGCGGATAGTCGTTTAAATAAGTTGGACTGACGCGTTGATAAGCGTGATATTGGAAACCAACCATCAATGCGCAAAGCGGAACGACAACAAGCCAGCTCATCATCGTATAAGCTTTTGTATGGTGTCTTTGGAAGACGACACTCAAGGAAATGACCACAAATCTTAATCCAGCAACGACCATTAATACGATCGTTGAAAAGGCAGGCATGATATAGCGTCCTTGCGGCTGGAAGTCATCGCTCCATGAGTAATACATCGATAAACCAACGACCATGACGGCACAAAGAAACGCAACGATGAAAAAGAATAAGTTTTGCGTGTTCGTTGGATTTTTTGGGTACTTTTTCTTTTTGTCGACGATCATGCGCGTAGTCCAAGTCAGAGCTTGGAAAATGAACGCGCCTAAACCGATTAACATCACGATCGCGGAATACAAGTAGACTTCTTTAGAGAACAAAAAGTCCATGACTCCTAATAAGCAAACAGAAGACATAAAAGTCATCTGTGCCCAAGTGAACGAATAGCCGTGTTTGAAGTTCCACATTTCCAAAAAGCCAATGCCTTCACGGTTGGCTTTATAAACGGTAGAAGGTGTAAAACCTGGATCTCCAAATTGTTCCCCCATCACTAAACGGGTTTGTGTACCAAGTAAATCCCCATCATATAAAACGCCATTGCGGATAAACCACCATCCGGCAAGCATGAAGGTGATCACAAAGATCACGCCTGCTTTTTTGAGCATCGTTTTCTTTTCATCAGCATCCATATGACGATGGAAGGCAGTTAAAAAGAAAATAGGAATACTCATTAATATATAAGGATAGCTATTGTAGTAAGAAAGAATCGTAATCCCCATCGCAAAGGCAAATTTAATACACATCGGCCAGCTCCACTGTTGGCGCATTCCGCGAATCCAACAATAAAGAACGGCACTGACCCCTGCCATACAGAACAAGTCGTTATTGCTGTAGCTCGATAAAAAGGAGATTTGCGGCATTAAACCACAAAAGAAGGCACATAAAAAAGCCCATGCCGGTTTCCAGTACAGCCATTCGCATGTTCTAAACATGAAGTACACCATCGCCACACCAGAAAAACAAGAGACGATGCGTGCAGCATAAAATAAGGCAATCGGATCTTGGGTAAATAACGAGACGATCCACATGTTGAAGGCGCCAATAATATTGGCAAGCATCGGTCTTAAGGCATAAGAAAATCCCCATAAGTCGATGCGGACTGATTTTTCCCAAGCGTTTGGCAAGCGGCCGTTTTGGAAAACGTAGTCAGATAAAATAATACGTACGCTTTCGTCTGGTGCTTTTGCCATTGGAACAGTGATCATCCAAGTGACATAAAGGCAAAACAAAGCGGCAAGAAAAATCGCAAAACAGATCCACACGGTTTTGGAATAACGCGTTTTGGGTTGAGCAGTATAAACAGATTTATCACCTGAAGTGAACCATGACTTAATTTTCAGCCATGAATGACTTAACGAAAAATTCATGAATAAATCCCTTTCGATCATATAGACGTGCTGGTTGATAAGATCAATGAATTTTGCCATTGATCAAACTTTGCCAACAAGTCAGACGCCATAAATGGGTAAAAGTCAAAAATGGCCGTCACCTTAAAAAATATCACATCAGAAAACGTAAATCAGAAAAGAGTATGAGTTTTCGAGTTTAGTAGGTTTTTTGTAACATTTGAAAGTTTGTAAGAGTAATGTATGCATTTGCATTACAGAGAATAATGGCACACTTGCAAAGATTCGATCAACAAGAGAATTACCTTACCTTGAAAAAGAGCACAATTTTGCTTTAATAAAGGCTATGAACAAGAAAACTGTAATTTTGATTCCATGTTATAACGAATCCGCAACGATCGAAAAAGTGGTTCGCGATTACCGCGAAGCATTCCCAAATGCGGAGATCTATGTTTACGATAACAACTCAACAGACCATACAGACGAAATTGCCCGTAAGGCTGGTGCAATTGTTCGTTATGAAAGAAAGCAGGGAAAGGGAAATGTTGTACGCTCCATGTTCAGAGACATTGAAGCTGACTGCTATGTCATGGTTGATGGAGATGATACTTATCCAGCCGAAGATGCGGTAAAACTCGCAAACGAAGTACTGAATAACGGAGTAGATATGGCAATTGGTGACCGTTTATCTTCTACTTACTTTACAGAAAATAAACGTCCATTCCATAACACAGGAAACCGTTTAGTCCGCGCTTTGATCAACACGTTCTACGATGCAAAAGTCAAAGACATCATGACTGGATTGCGCGCTTTCTCTTGGGACTTTGTTAAATCGTTCCCAGTTTGCTCTAAAGGATTTGAAATCGAAACAGAAATGACGATTTTTGCTTTAGACAAAAATATGAAACTTTCTGAAGTACCAATTGGCTATCGCGACCGCCCAGAAGGTAGCGTATCGAAATTGAATACGATCAGCGATGGCATGAAAGTACTCAAAACGATTGGAACTTTATTGCGTGATACGAAACCATTCGCATTCTTCAGCTGGATTTCTTTAATCCTTTTATTGATCACAGCTGCCTTCTTCGTGCCAATCTATATTGACTTTTTACACACAGGTTTAGTCGCTAAAATTCCAACATTGATTATGGTCAGCATGCTCGCTGTGATCACAATTCTGTGTTTCTTTACCGGAATTATTTTGACGAGCTTGCGCAAAAACCAGAAAAATGAATTTGAACGTGGCTTAACGATGATGCGTTTGATTCGTGATGGTCAAATGCAGCAACAAGAAGATCGCACCAAAGAGGATTAAGCATGAAATTCTGGACAAGAAAAAAAGAAAAATCCGAAATTGAAAACGAAGAAAAAGAAATCAGCGATCCAACACAATCTCAAAGTGAAGCAAAAGACACTGCAAGTGAGTCTTCTTTAGATCAAGTCGATACGTTAGAAAGCCATGAAGAAACGCAAATCGTCAGCGATGATGCGGTGGTCTTTCGAGTTGTCGCAAAAACAAATGAACTAGAACAACAACCTGAACAGGAGCAACAAGTGGACAAAACAGAACCACAAGAAACTGAACCAGTAAAAGAAGAAGTTGTTTTGGAAGATGAAGATGAATCTGAAGAAGTGTCGATAGATGAGCTGCAAGATTTAGAAGAAATTGAAATCGAAACAGCAGAAACTGAACAAGAAGAACAAACCGTTGAACCATCAACGCAAGTTCAAGACGAATTACTCGCTTTAGAAAATCAAGAAGTTGCAGAGCAGGATCTTGAAGTAGAACAAGAAGATAGCGAAAAACAAAACGAAGCGAAGCCACAAAAGGCAGAACCAGTCGTTCAGCCAACTTCACCACTTAGCGAGCAAGAACGACTTTGGCTGCGTAAGTCGATCGATGAAATGGATGACAAAAAACAACGCAAAAAGGGTTGGGATTTAGCCATGATTTTGATCGAAGAGATCTTAATTCTTGTGGCAACCATTTCTGTCGGGACGTTCTTTCCAAATTCCGCATTGATCATTCCAATCAGCGCAATCGCCCTCGTGGTGAATTTCCTTAGAATTTGGTATAGCGAAGCACTCAATAAAGCATTTGACTTTTTATATAAATGGCGCTGGCTGATCGCGTTGATTGTTTTTGTTTTATTAGTATTGGCAAAAGTCCATACATCCAATGTAGCCGCGTTTATGTATAACTTCCAAGCAGAACCAAGTGTGGAAAGTTCAATTTTCTTTGGCCGTCCGCGTTTGATTCGAACAGATGAATATGTCGTTCAGCTGCCATATTATTGGTCGCAATTTTATAACGACTTCCAAGAAATCTCTCATCAAATGTCGGTAAGTGGTCAAAATATGATCCTTGGATATAACTCTCCAGTTCGCGATATCACGATGATCGGCAAACCATTTGTTCTTGGTTACTTATTGCTTGGCAATGAATATGGAATCAGTTGGTACTTCTGTGCTAAGACGATTTTAATGTTCATGGTGGCGATTGAAATGTTCAACATTTTAGTCAAGAACCGCTACTTAGCTGTATTCGGGGCATTTGTGCTGACCTTTGCGCCAGCGATGCAATGGTGGTACTCCCCACATTTCTATGATGTTATTTTCTGGGCTTGTACGCTATTTGTGGTGGGCTATTGGTTCTTCATGGCGCGCGGTTGGAAAAAATGGCTGATGACACTATTGGCAATTGCTTCTTTAACCGGCTTTGTGCTTGCAATATTCCCATCGCTGCAAGTGCCGCTAGGCATGTTGGCATTCTTCTTAATGCTCGCTTGCTTAATTCGCGATCGCGATCAGCTGCAATTTAAAAAGACAGACTTGCTCAATGTTCTCGTTGTACTTGCCGGTGTCGGCTTAGTTTTAGGACCAACACTTTGGAACATGCGCGATGACATTAAAATATTGATGAATACGGCTTATCCAGGATCTCGCGTTTCCGTGGGTGGGGATGGTCAATTCTGGCGTTTATTTGTTAACCCAGTCAGCATTATGCAGACATTCTTAGATCCAGCATTGCTCAACAACAGTGAAATTTCCAGCTACACCCATTTTGGTTTAGCGTGCATGATGTATTATCCATTCCTGCGCTTTGCGTTATTCAAGAAAAAAGATCGCCAAGCATGGGTTGGTGATGTGTTGATGATTGCGATGATCATTGAAGTGACCTTCATGTTTGTCCAATTCCCAGAGTGGTTATCCAAACTCATGTTGTTGTCTTACTGCAACCGCATGAATACGGTATTTGGCGTAACGGCAACGATCTTTACGATTTGGACGATTCAAGTGGCATTCCAAACAGAAATGCGATTCAAGAAAACAATCACATTCCTTGTCTTTGCCCTTTATGCTTGCGGCGCATTTGTTTGCGTGAAGTTTATGGATATTCCACACTTCAACGACTTTATCGATCAAGGTTCACTTGTGATTTACGCCTTTATGATCGGCATTACGATTGCTCTTTATATGACGATGACACGCTTTAGACAATTAGGTCTTGCGGGCATGATTTTATGGACAGCTTGTTCGGGATGCTTAGTCAATCCAATCATGATCGGCAGTGCCAGTGTGACAGATTATCCAATTGCGAAGAAAACGCAGCAATTGGTTGAAGACGATCCTGATGCTTGGTGGGCATATATGGGAAGCAATATTCGCTCTGGCTTATTAATGGCAAATGGAGCGAAAGTGATCAATGGCGTGAACTTCTATCCAGATTTCGAAAAATGGGAGTTGTTAGATCCACAATTAGTCGAATCGGATACAATTAACCGCTATGCTCATATTCAAATGACTCCATCGACAAGTGAAGAAACTGAAGTGAAACTGAATCTTCCGGATTTAGTCACTGTGCATATTAATCCATATGATCTTGAAAAATGGGATGTTCGCTACTTGATGGCAGATGAAGCGTATTTGCCAGCATTAGATGCAGTTGAACTTCCTTATGACATCTTGTATCAAGATCAAGAAGGACAAGTCATTCTTGAATTAGAGTGGAATTAAAATAATCTAAATTGAAACCAATCTGAAATTTGAAAGCGGATTGGTTTTTCTTTTTTGCTTTATACAAGGCAAAAACTCTAAACGAGTCCAAAAGAAATGCACTTTTGATTTGGATATCTGTTGAAATTAACAGACGAATTTCTATTGTTATTTGGATATGCTATAAAGGATAAGAGAAATTTTAATGCCTATACGAAAAGGGGCATTGAAATGGAGAAGAAAAAAGGAGAAAAAAGTATGGCAAAAAAGATCATACAAGTCGATGAGAAAGTACCGGGCAGCTTGTTGTTCCCACTTTCCCTCCAACATTTATTTGCGATGTTTGGAGCGACTGTATTAGTTCCATTTGTTTTAGGAATTAATCCGGCCATCGTTTTATTGATGAACGGTGTTGGTACATTGTTATTTATTGCGATCACAAAAGGAAAAGCTCCAGCTTACTTAGGAAGCTCTTTTGCGTTTTTAGGACCAGCAGGAATCGTTATTGCGAAATGGGGATTCCCTTACGCATTAGGCGGCTTCGTAGCGGTTGGTTTTTTAGGCTGCATTTTAGCGCTGATCATTAAAAAGTTTGGAACAGACTGGATTGATGTTGTTTTACCACCAGCAGCAATGGGACCAGTTGTTGCTTTGATCGGTTTGGAATTATCCGGCTCTGCCGCAAATACAGCGGGATTGTTAGCGGAGACGGTTGATATGAATAATGTCATCATCTTCCTTGTGACATTAGGAACAGCAATCATTGGTAACTTATGCTTCCGTAAATTTTTTGCGATTATTCCAATTTTGATCGCAGTTGTTGCAGGCTATGTTACAGCTGCTCTTTTAGGTGCTGTCGATTTTGCACCGATTATGCAGGCATCATGGATTCAAATTCCAAACTTCCAACTCCCGAAATTTTCGGTAGGGGCGATTATGACGATGCTGCCCGTTCTTTTAGTGATTACATCTGAACACGTTGGCCACCAAATCGTAACAAGTGAAATCGTTGGCCGCGATTTAATTAAAGAACCAGGATTGCACCGCACAATTTTTGCGGATAACTTCTCAACGATGATTTCAGGATTTGTTGGATCTGTGCCAACAACAACATATGGTGAAAACATCGGCGTTATGGCATTAACTGGTGTTTATTCTGTTTGGGTGATCGGTGGAGCAGCAGTATTATCGATTTGTTGCGCATTCATCGGGCCACTTTGTGCTTTGATTCAATCTATTCCACCTGCAGTGATCGGCGGAATTTCATTCTTATTGTATGGAATGATCGGTGTTTCTGGATTGCGTATTTTAGTAGACCGCAAAGTTGACTATGCCAATACAGTGAACTTGATTTTGACTTCTGTCATTTTCGTTGTTGGTCTTTCTGGAATCACAATTAAACTTGGTGACATTACTCTTTCCGGAATGGTTCTTGCTGCGCTGACAGGAATTTTAATGTCATTGATGATTTATATTTTTGACAAGTGTCATTTATTAAACGAAAGCTCAAAAGCGGAATAAACTCACTTATTTTGATTTTGAAAACATAAAAACCAACTTTCCCGTATTTAGGCTTGTAAGTCTAATGTCGTGAAAGTTGGTTATTTTTCTTTGACCATCCTGATTCTCATGATATTGCGCACTCGGGATCGATTTGTCATAGGACAGACTAAAAACATCATCGCCATGTCGGAGTGAAACAAAAATCAATGAATAAAAAGTTCTAAATCTGTTTGGTTTGGACTGCTTCATACGCAAATTTTATATTTCAAATCGGTTTAGAACTTTCGTTTGGAGAGATTGTGATGCAAACAAAACTTATTTCGATGGTTATTACAATTGATGTTTGTTCGTTGATCATCTTGATGAGAATCAAAATCGTCGGATCGTTATGCCATTATTTTTTGGATAAGCTGTATTTTGTATTTGGCCCAGAGCCGCTTTTTGAAATTAAACCCTTGTTGATCAAAGAATTTAATAAGCGAATGGTTTTGTTTTTGTTAAAATCTGTCATTCTTCCGATTTCTGTTCGGGATAGTTTTTGTATTGACATGAAGTTTAAAATGATTTGTTCGTCATCAGTGACCTCGGTGGTGTTGATTAATATAGGTAAAACAACAGTGATAGAGTTATTAAAAATTTTAAATTCAGGTTCTGACAAGCTGTTTCGATAGGATTCTTTGATTCTTCTGATACCTGACCCAAACATTTCTATATAACCGAGTCTGAAAAATATATTTCCAATGATGGGGTTTCTTAAAAATGAAACTTGTCCATTTAAATATTCTTCTTCATCTATACCTGCCGGTAATCCACCAGGAGAAGTGACTTCGATACGATCTTCAAACATCGAGATGCGAATTCTAGATTGGATATCCCAAAGTCTATGGATTAAGGCGTTAGCGATAACTTCTCTATAGGCAAGATTTGGAATCAATTCTTTTTTCATGCGTTGATTTCCTTTGATTTCCTCGTACGTATAATACTTGTCAAAGAAAGCAATGGCGTTGTGATACATTCTAAAGATCGAAACGTTATCATCTGTATTACGATCCATCAATTCGTTTATATTTTTTCCGTATCGAATGATATCAATACCTAAGTATCGATTGTGATCTGCAAGTAGTGCAGCAGCATTGTTAAACTTGTCATTTGTATAAAGGCCTAAAGTTTTTAAAATGTCATCAGTGATTTTCTCGATGCCTAGAATTTGACAAAACTCTTTGTTTAATTCGACAAAAGTTAGATCCTGCAAGAAAGACACCTGTTCTTCGTAAGTTTGATTCATTCCTTCAAGGACTAAACGATTTAGTTCGAGCCAGTTAACTTCAATTGTTGCTGTATCATTTCTTTTATACGCTTTGCCTTTGTATAAGTAGGGAGTGAATGGACCTTTTTCTACATGGAGAGTTATCGTACTGTCCTTGTTGATTTCTAATGAATAGGCAGGAACCGGCTTTAAAGAATCGTCGATCTTATTTTCAAGACTAAGAGTGGAATGGATTGGGTCACTGATTCCTTGTATGGTTCCATCATCAGCAATGCCGAAAATGATTTGCCCACCTGAATAATTCGCAAAAGCAGATACTGTTTTTAAAAATGAGTTTGTATCTATTGATTCTTTGTACTCAACCGTTCTTGTTTCTTTCATGAAAACATCACATCCTTTATTAATATTATATATCGTTTTGAGACGGAATGAAACGATAGACGGATCGTCCCAAATCGAAATGAGACGATAGATGAATCGTCCCAAATCGTACTGAAACGATTTGATTCGCAGAAGCCAAAAATCACTTGAACAAAATATGAAATGTTCTTTTAGTGACATCTCGATTTAGTTATTTTGAGTGCCTGCTAAATGGTAAGTGATCAGTAAGTCCAATGTCGGAGGAGTTTTTCTTTTGTTCAAGCTCGTATTTTAGGATTGTTATTTGGCTCAGGCTTGCTGAACTTGAGCTTGATGGCGACGGCGGCGGACGATTAAGCGTTCAAAACTTCCATTTTCGATAAATTCCGCAAGAGTATATTGTTCAAGCATCGTCACGGTGCAGGCAAGATTTCCTGCGGTTTTTTCATATAAGTCAATAAGAGTTGGCGGCAAAACCATATAACTCAAACGCAAAGACGAGGAGAGCGATTTAGAAAATGTATTGAGATAAATCACTTTTTGATGATGGTCTAATGCATAAAGAGTTTGCAGCATCGGCCCGCTTTGAAAAAATTCGGAGTTAAAGTCATCTTCGATCAAATAACCTGTTTTATCTTTGATCCACGATAAGTAAGCTTTTCGTCTTGTGGGTGAAGCTTGGATGAAGCCGGGAAAGCTCGAAAATGGGGAGACATGCAAAAACTGACTTTGCGATTGCGCGAGTTTGTCTAGTTGAATGCCGTGCTGATCGAGATCTAGTTTTTCAACTGTCGCATTCGAGTTTTGATAAACTTGCTCGATGATTGGATAACAAGGAGATTCGATCGCAACGTGAAAGTCTTCTTTAAACATGCGGCAAAGCAAGAAATATAATTCTTGAGTTCCCGAGGCGATGATAATTTGTTCGGGTTGAACGTTCATCGAACGCTGATGAACTAAGTAGTTGGCAATCACATTGCGCAAGCGATGACTGCCAGCACTTGGCGAAGTTTGCAGCAAGTATTGTTGATCTCGCATCATGACTTGGCGCATCGTTTTAAACCAAAGTGAGGCGGGAAAATCAGGGTCGGGTTTTGCGATGTCAGGGGCTAAAGGCTGCAGTTGAAATGGATTTTGTTTTTGCGGACGAACGTTGCCTTCTAAAACAAAATAGCCTTTGCGCTCTTGAGCAGCGATGTACCCTTCTTGTTCTAATAAACTTAATGCTTGTTCAACCGTCGAAAGGGAGAGGTGTAAATCAAGAGCGTATTGTCGTTTTGAAGGCAACTTGTCATGAGCGGCAAGCAATCCGGATTCGATATCGTGACGAATATGTCGATATAAAGAGAGTGCTAATGGTTTTTCTAAGACGTAACTAATCATCTGGTCTGCTCCAATATTCTTTTTTTGATTCTTTTGATCAGATCAGAAATGAGTATACTGGAAAACAAGTTCATTTAAAATGAAAAATCAAGATCGAGATGATCTAAAGGAGTTTTGAAATGAAAGCAACTTTAAAACAAACGTCTTATCCACCGCGCAGTTCAGTATTATGGATCACGACTTGCGGTTTCTTTATGGCTTTAACGATTGTGCTCTCAAGTTTTGGCGTTCCTGTTCCAGGAGGAAAATTATATTTATGCGATGTCGCGATTACTACAGCCGCGATGCTGCTCGATCCAATTGGCGCAATGCTCGTTGGCGGAATTGGCACATTCATTGGCGATGCGCTGTATTATCCAGCACCGATGTACGTTTCGCTTGTTGTGCATGGTTTACAAGCATTTGCGATCAGCTGGATTGCGCATAACACATTTAAAAACAAGCCATTGATCGGAGCGATTGCCGGCTTGATTGTGGGAACGATCATTCTTGTTACCGGCTATACGATTGGAAAAATCTATGTGTATTCAACTTTAGAATATGCGATTATTAGTTTTCCATTTGAATTGCTGCAAGGGGTGATTGGCGCAAGTTTTGGGTTGATGTTGGCTTATGGATGTCATCTTAAACAAATTTTTGAGCGCCGTATCAATCGTCGCCGCTAAAAAGATCAGCAAACGGGAGCAAGCTTTGCTCCTTTTCTTTTTGGCCGCAAAGGTTTACATTTTCTTTCAATTCATTCAATATGAAAGATAGTCATCAAAAAATATTTAAACGAAAATGAAGAGAAAACATCGAAAAGGGGTCATCATGAATTATTGTGCAATTGTTTTAGCGGCAGGAAGTGGCAAAAGAACGGGTTTGAGTTTTAATAAAGTGCTCTATCCGTATCAAGGACGTCCAATTTTAGATTATTCCTTAGATGTATTTGAAGCAGATCCAGATTGTAAAGAAATCGTCGTAGTTGTGGCACAACATGAAATCGAAGAAATGAAGCAACAATTTATGCGGACGAAAACAAAATTTGTGATCGGTGGAAATGAACGCCAGGATTCTGTATTTAATGGCCTTGAACAAACGAGTCAGCCTTATGTTTTAATCCATGATGGAGCTCGTCCTTTTGTCAGCGCAAATTTGATTGAACGCATAAAAGAAGCCCTCCAAGGTCATCGCGCCGTAGTTCCTGGTGTGGAAGTGGTCGATACAATTAAAGAAATCGATGACCAAGGCTATTTTTCAAAATCTTTAATTCGCTCAAAACTTAGAGCAGTCCAAACCCCACAGGCGTTTCAAACGGATTTGATTGTCCAGGCGCTACAAAAAGTAAAACAAGAGCACATTGCCGTAACAGATGATGCCATGGCAGTGGAATTGGTGATGAATGTCCAAAGTTATTGTGTAGCGGGAGAACTATCCAATTTTAAAGTGACGTCCCCTTTGGATTTAAAACAATTAGAGAATCAATCCCGTGAATAATTATGACAAATTTGTCAGGTTTAATTTTCAATTGTCAAAAGAGTTTAAAATAGGACTCAGAGATTGATTTGAAAAAATAAATGAAACAATGAATATGAAACCAATTAAATGTGAACAGTTAACAAATTTAGAAATGGGATTGAGCCAAGAAGAAGTCAAATTGGCGAAGGCAAATATCATTGAAACCAATCCCCAAAAATCAATTAAACAATTAGTGTTTGAAGAACTCTTTTCTTATTTTAATATCATTAACTACATATTAGCGGCCCTTGTCATCTATACTGGCAGCTATCGCAACTTGTTGTTTATGGGTATCGTCATTACTAATACGATCGTCAGCTTATATCAAAAAATTCAATCACGAAGAATTCTCAACAAACTTGCGCTATTGAATGCCCAAAAATACACCGTCTTGCGCCAAGGAAAGCAAGTCGTCGTGAATATGGATGAAATTGTCGAAGGTGATTTAATCTTTTTAGCAAGCGGTGCGCAAATTCCTTGCGATGGCATCGTTCGCTTTGGTCAATGCCAAGTCAATGAAAGTTTATTGACCGGAGAAGCAGATGCCCTCGATCGTCAAGAAAATGGTTCTTTATATGGCGGCTGCTTTATCGTCAGCGGTAAATGCATTATGCAAGCTGTCCTTGTTGGTGACCAACAATATATGGCTTCGATTTTAAAAGAAGCCAAACGCGAAAAAGCATACCCAAGCAAGCTGCGCGATTCGCTTGAGTCTTTAATTAAGTTTTGTTCGTGGATTATCTTTCCCGCGGGCGCAGCGTTATTTATCAAGTTGTTTTTCTTTTCGAAAATCCAGCTTAACCATGCCATTTTAAATACAACGGCTTCGATGATCGGCATGATTCCAGAAGGGTTGATCATTTTAACCTCTACTGCCCTTTTAACGGCAGCAGTGCAAATGGCTAGAAAAAAAGTGTTGATTCATGAGTTGTATTGCATCGAAAACTTAGCTCGTGTCGATACGCTTTGTTTAGATAAAACAGGAACGATCACTAGCGGCAAGATGACTGTTACAGATGTGTTAGCCGCAAACGAAAACTATTCAAAAGCGGATTTAAAACAAATCATCGCCAATGTCACGCATGCCGTACAAGATGAAAACTTAACGGCCCAAGCATTAAGTCGCTATGTGTCTGATCTTGAAGTATCGCAAGAAGCTTCAAAAGTTTTTCCTTTTTCTTCTGCCCAAAAATGTTCTGGAGCAGTTTTTCAAGAAGAAGCGTATTACATTGGGGCATACACGTTTATGTTTGAACATGCCGATCCTGACGTTTTAAAACAAATTGAACAATATGCCCAAACAGGAAACCGCGTTTTAGCGATCGCAAAAGGTAAAGCTGCCACAACTTTAAAACGGCAAGATTATGAGCTTTGCGGACTCGTTTTAATCGAAGATGAAATTCGCCCAAACGCAAAAGAAATTTTAGATTACTTCAAATCAGAAGAAGTCGATTTAAAAATTATTTCTGGCGATGATCCAACAACGGTCAATTCAATCGCCAAACGTGCGGGTATAAATGGCAAAGCGATTGATATGTCCCAAGTTAGGGAAGACGAAATTGATCAAGTTGTCCAAGAATATTCGATTTTTGGCCGCGTCACGCCAATTCAAAAACGTATGATGGTCGAAGCGCTTCAACAAGCGGGCCATACAGTCGGAATGACAGGAGATGGCGTCAACGATGTCATGGCGCTTAAACAGGCGGATTGTTCCATTGCGATGGGATCGGGAGCACAAGCAGCGATGAGTGTTGCTTCAATGGTTTTATTAGAAGATCAATTTAACGTGATGCCAAGTATCGTCGCCCATGGCCGGTGCGTGATCAATAATATTCAACGAACTGCCTCACTCTTTTTAGTGAAGACGTTATTCTCGTTTATGTTGACGATTCTCACCGTCGTTTGGATGCGCGAATATCCGTTTGTTCCAATCCAATTGACGCTTGTTTCTGCCATTTGTATCGGTATGCCGGCATTCTTCTTAACGTTTGAACAAGATACAAGAAGAATAAAAGATCACTTTATGATCAATGTGCTTTCGCGAGCTGTGCCGGGAGCGCTCGCTTTAAGCAGCATGATTTGCGTATTGTATATTTTGATGAGTTTTGGTGTTTGTGGTCTCGGATTTGAAGTGTTTAAAACGCTCAGCACTTTATTGGCGATTTTAAATGGATTATTTGTGCTCTATATGATTTGTTCGCCATTGACGATTATGCGCATGATTGTCATTTCTTTAAGTATCGCTTGTGCCACAATCGCAATCCTCTTTTTGCCTTCGGCCTTTATGCTCAAACCATTCTCTTGGTTAGCACTAGTTTTAGTGCTTGGACTAGGCGTAGGTGATGCGCTATTAATTCGATGGTTAGTGTATTTGCCTTGGAAAGATATTCTTTCGCGATTTGCCTGGAGTCGATAAAATAAAAAGCTTGCCTCAATTTTATAAGTGGGCAAGCTTTTTTGTGCAAAAATAAGATTATCCTTCAACGCGGATAGATTTGATTTTTTGTTCTTTTAAAGGTCTGTCAGAACGGTTTGTCTGAACGTTTGCGATCGCATCAACGACTTCGATTCCGGAAGTGACTTTACCAAATGCAGCATAATCACCATCTAACCATGGAGAATCTTGGTGCATGATAAAGAACTGGCTTCCAGCAGAGTTTGGATTCATCGCACGCGCCATGGATAACACACCGCGAGTGTGTTTGAGGTCGTTTTGTTTAAATCCGTTATTGATGAATTCGCCATGAATTGTATATCCAGGTCCACCCATGCCAGTGCCTTTTGGGTCACCGCCTTGGATCATGAATCCTTTAATGACACGGTGGAAAATTAATCCGTCATAGAATCCTTCATTAGCGAGTTTTTCAAAGTTTTCTACTGTTTTAGGCGCTTTTTCTGGATAAAGTTCGCCTTGAATAACATCACCATTTTCCATGGTGAGGATGAAAGTTTTGCTCATAGTTCCTCCTATTGAGTAAGATCAAAATCTACTTGCATTCTATTCTAGCGAATTGTTCACTCAAATAAAGAAGATTTGAACGCAAAAGCGCAATTGGAAATCATAAAACAACAAGAAAGACAGAACTTGGAGAAATCAGCTAAAATAGAAGAGACGAAATCGAACAAGAAAGGAGCCTAAACAATGAAACGAATTTATTTATGTGCACTTAGTGATCCAGTTAAACAAGGACATCGTTTTGAACAATGGATTCCTATTCTTAAAAACTATGAGATCGAATTAGAGATTTCACCTTTGATCAGTAAAGCGGCATCGCCAAAAGATAAAGCCCAAGATTTTAATCACGCTTTGCGCAGCTGCCGCTATAGTTGGATTTTTGATGTTTCCGGGGGAAATCTAGCCAATCTCGTTTTACCGTATATCGATTATGACGTATACAAACAAGCGCCAACTTATTATGCGGCATTTTCAGATGGGACAAGCGTCGTCAATGCGCTAGTCACGCGAGCCAATAAAAAGGCGTTGTTATTCCCAATTTGGAATCAAGTTGAACTCGACCATATCGTGCAGATCGTGCGTAACGATCAATGCACTTCTAAAATTGTGCCGATCCAAAATGGTCCGCAATTTACGCGTCATGCGCGTGTGTATGGCGGTAATATTCGCTGCTTTTTAAAACTGGCGGGAACGATTTATATGCCGGATTTAACGAATAGCTATTTGTTTTTGGAATCAGCAAGTACAAGTTGGTATGCGTTCAACTCCATGGTCCATCAGTTGTATCAAATGGGCGCACTCGACTCCATTGGCGGGGTGATTTTCGGTCGCTTTAATCAAATCGAAAAAGAATTTGGCTATGATCGCCAAATGATGTTAACCAAAATGAAACAATTATTTGCGGAACTTTGTCCAGGAAGATTGTTGTTTTTTGAAGCTCCGCAAATCGGTCATATTCAAGATAGTGAAGGAATTTGGATCTCAGCGGGCAAACCATTCTATAAACAAACGGATTCAGCAGTAATGCTCAAAACACCATCCGCAAAATCACAACCACAACCCACAAAGCAGACTTCGAATGGGCAAACTAAAACGCCTGCCGCAAAAAGTTCACCTGTTTTAGGGGCAACGAAAAAACCGACGAGCACCATTATTCCTGCGCCAGATAGTCAATCGCGGCGCATGGCGTTTATGAAAAACCGCGCAAATCAAAGAAAAGACAAGTAATCACACTATTTAGTGTTGAAGCAAAATAAAGAAAGGAAGAAGGTATGCCAACAAAACAAGATAAAAAAAAGGCAAAGTCATCTTCGGGACGGAAATCAAAATCAAAACCGATTGAACCGAGTGAATTGGATGTCCTTAAATTAACACCGACGCAACGGCAAATCTTGGCGCATAAACGCATCCATACGTTTAGCGAATTGATCCATACCTATCCTTTGCGTTATACGCATATTTTGCCGAGTGATCAATGGAACGATGGCGATGAAGTGTTATTTGAAGGCATTGTTCAAAGCGTCAAAAGCAATCAACGCGTTTCAAGAGGACGCGTCGTAACACGATTGAAAGTGTGGTTTGATCAAAAAGAACTAGATGTCTCCATTTTTTCATATGGCTATTTTCCAGCGATCAGCCAAGAAGATCAAATAACGGTTTGCGGGATTTTCCATGAACCCAATACAATCGGTGCACTATGGACAAGCCGCCAGCCTTTGCCCGAGGGCTATGCGCTTTATCCAAACTATTCAATGCCGCCTAAAGTAAGACGCGATACGATGATTCGCATTATGGATAAAGCGATGAATTATGTCGATACAATCCCTGATCGCGTCCCACAAAGACTGCGCGAAAAGTATCGCCTGCTTGCCCAAAATGAGGCGTTGCGTTATGTGCATAAACCACAAAGTGAACAACAGCTGTATCAAGCAGTTCGTTCTTTAAAATATGAAGAGTTTTTATGTTTCCATTGCGCAAGATTGATGCAGTCTGAGCGTATTGAAAAAGTAGGAAAAGTATTCGATACCGAACAAATTGAACAAATAATCCGTTCGCTTCCTTATCCTTTAACGCCAGATCAACGCAAATGTATCGATCAAATTTTAGCCGATATGCGCGAGTCGATCGGAATGTACCGCTTGTTGCAAGGAGATGTTGGCTGCGGCAAAACGATTGTTGCGGCAATGGCAGCTTATGCATGTGCTTTAGCCAATCAACAATGTGCCTTGTTGGCGCCAACGGAAATTTTAGCGCGCCAGCACGTTAAAAGTTTTGAAGGCTTAGGCATTCCGGCAACGCTATATTGTTCGTCTTTAAAAGCCAATGAGAAACGAAAAATATTGCGCAATTTAAAAGATGGAAAAATTCAAATTGTTGTCGGGACGCATTCTTTATTCCAAGAAGCGGTTGAATATGACAATTTAGGATTAGTCATCGCCGATGAACAACAGCGATTTGGGGTCTTGCAGCGCCGAGCTTTAATTGAAAAAGGGCATCAGCCCGATGTGTTATTGATGTCCGCTACCCCAATTCCTCGAACAGCAGCTCACTTTATTTATGGGGATATCGATTTATCGGTGATCCGCACGATGCCGCCA
Organism: Erysipelotrichaceae bacterium; assembly: GCA_030528085.1. GTDB lineage: Bacteria > Bacillota_I > Bacilli_A > Erysipelotrichales > Erysipelotrichaceae > Allobaculum. The sequence goes on from JAUMZN010000002.1 coordinate 37,555, forward strand.
GGACGAATGCCGGTGTTGACGAAATATATTCAATCCTCTTCGATGAAACCTGTTTTAGGGCGGATTATTGAGGGGATTGAAAAAGAAGGGCGCCAAGTTTATGTCGTGTGTCCGGCAATTGAAGAAAATTTAGAAGAAGAAGTCACAGCGGCTAAAAAAATATATGAAGGAATGGTTTCGGTATTTAAAGAACGCATCTCTGTAGGTTTATTACATGGCAAGATGACAACAGAGATGAAAGAAGAAATCATGCAGGAATTTAAAGCAGGCAAAACGCAAATTCTTGTTTCGACAACCGTTATTGAAGTTGGCATTGATGTTGCCAATGCGACGATGATGGTCATCTATGATGCTCATCGCTTTGGATTAGCAACGTTGCATCAACTTCGAGGCCGATGTGCGCGAGGGAAAAAACAAGGCGAATGTTATTTGCTTTCATCTTCGAAAACACCAGAATCCAAATTGCGCCTTAAAAAGATGGAAGAACTCGATAATGGATTTGATTTATCCGCCTATGATTTACAAATGCGAGGTCCTGGCGATATTTTGGGGACAAGACAATCAGGACTTCCGGCCTTTATTTTGGGTGATGCCAGCAAAGATTTAAATATGATGGATTGTTGTGCATACGATGCAAGGGAAATATTAGCCCACCCAGAAGATGAACAAAACCGCAACATGATGGCTTATTTAAGTCTAGTAAGTGATAAAGTCACAATCGACTAAACAAAAAACTTCCTATTCATCAGACCGAACAAGAGAATCTGATGGTTAGGAAGTTTTGTTTTATAAGAAATTTATTTGAATTTGATTTGTCACAAAACAGCTTAGAATGCTTTGGTGATCGCTTCTTTTAAAGCATCAAAATCAGGTTTTTCAATCGTTCCAGATTCGATTGTCATCGCATCTTTTGTGGAATCGTTGGCATAGCGAGGAATGATGTGAACGTGGAAGTGATCGACGGTTTGACCGGCAGCTTCACGACAATTGGCTAAAACATTGACACCATCGCAAGGTAATCCTTTAATCATCGCATTCCCGATTTTTTGAGCGAGCGCAAAAATTGAACCGAGTTTTTCGGTTGGATATTCGAGTAAAGATGCAGCATGAGTTTTAGGCAAAATGAGGACGTGTCCCACACTAGCCGGGTTGATATCAAAAATTACACGAACTTCTTCGTCTTCATACAGTGTCGCGGATGGAATTTCACCGTTCGCAATTTTACAAAAAATACAATCCATGATTGTTAATCCTTTCTGACTGTTGAGTAATTCTATACAGTTTTATTCTATGAATCTTATTGTACTGATTTTTTTGGAAAACGAGAAAAAACGATAAGATTTCTTCTCATTTGAAAACTTCAAATCCGATAAACGAACAATCCCTAGCGATTATGGACATTGAAAGAAGTTACATCCTCGAATTCACCTCTAAATTTTGTACTTGCATTCTAGGAAAGGTATAATCTACTAGATATATCCTTTGATTGCCGATTAAAAAACTCATCGTTTTTGCGATGGAAAATCGACAATAAAGTCGTCAATATACGTGAGGATTTAAAATGATAAAAATGCAAGTATCACAAGTGGCTCAAGTTGTTGCGGGCACACTTGTTCATATTGATCCTGATTTTGAGATTTGTGGTGTAGTCACAGATTCAAGAATCGTTCAACCTGCAATGTTGTTTGCGCCAATTGTTGGTGCACGTGTCGATGGTCATGATTTTGCGACACAAGTCATGGAACAAGGCGGCGTGATGTTATGGCAAAAAGATCATGCCGATAGACCAGAAAACGTAAAAGCAATCGTTGTTGAAAACGTGGTGGAAGCACTTGGCCAATTGGCTAATTTTTGGTTAAAACAAATGAATCCATTCACGATCGGGATTACCGGTTCAAATGGAAAAACATCAACAAAAGATTTCTGTGCCGATTTATTTGGATCGAAATGGAAAACTTGGAAAACCCAAGGCAATCGCAATAGCGAAATCGGTTTGCCGCTCACTATTTTTGAAGCAGACTTAGATACAGAAGTTTTGATTTTAGAAATGGGCATGGAAAACAAAGGGGAGATTGAATACCTTTGTTCTATTGCTCCTTTGGATATTGCGATCATCACATCAATTGGCAGTGCCCATATGGAAAACTTGGGCTCAAAACTGAATATTGCTCGCGCAAAATGTGAGATCGTTTCTTCTTTAAAACCAAACGGAACGTTTATTTACAATGCGGCTAGCGAAGAAATCGCACAAGCGGTCAGTGAATTAACAATCGATCCAACTTGGACGATCATTCCTTATGGACCACAAACAAAATATGAGCCAAAAGATCTCGGGTTCTCGCGCAAAGGTCTAACCTTTATGTTAGATGCTCTTGCTAGTAAGCCATTCTTTATTCCAAGTGTTAATATGGTTCAGGCCGATAACGCGACAGCGGCACTATTGGCCGCAAAAGCTGCAAAAATCCCAGAAGACAACTGGTATGTGGCATTAAGCAATGCGCATTTAACACCAATGCGCGGGGATATTCATGCTTGGCATAATTCCTGTATTTTCGATGATACATATAAATCAAATCCGGAAGCTTGTCAGCGCGCTTTGCAGACGCTCGTCCAAATTCCGGCTGATCTGCATATTGCGGTATTATCAGATATGCTCGATTTAGGCGAGCAGGAAAACGAACTTCATGCTCAAATCGGTCGCATTGCCGACCAAGTGGGCGTGGACGTTTTATTCACATGGGGTGAACTATCTAAGCACACTCATGATGCATTCACAAAACAAAAGAAACATTTCGAATCGAAAGAAGATCTGATTCGTGAACTTAAAGCATTTGCGAACCAAAATAGCGCAATTTTAGTAAAAGGTTCACGAGCAATGAAAATGGACAGCGTGGTGCAAGGCTGTCTAGAAGGAGAATAGTATGGAAAAAATTCGTCTTGGCGTCATTTTTGGAGGCCAAAGCTCAGAGTATAGCGTGTCTTTGCACTCCGCAGCATCTGTTTTACGTTCAATTCATACAGATCGTTACGAAGTCGTGATGATTGGAATCACGTTGGAAGGTGGTTTCTACCACTACACTGGATCAATTGATGATCTCGAACACGACCATTGGCAAAATGAAGAACATGCAAAACCAATTGCTTGGGTTCATGGCGGAATGGTTGAACGCGAAACCAATGAGGTGATTCCGCTTGATTGCTGCTTGCCAATTTTACATGGTAAAAACGGGGAAGATGGCGCAATTCAAGGATTATTAACATTATTAGGAATTCCTTGTGTCGGCTGCGATCTTTTAGGATCTGCTGTATGTATGGATAAAGAAGTGATGCACCGTTTATTTGATCAAGCAAACGTGCCAGCTGCTCCATATATTTGTTTACATGGTGAAGATCCATTGATGCCAGCAGATGAAGTGGAAAAAATCATTCCATTGCCATGGTTCATTAAACCATGCAATGCCGGAAGTTCTTATGGTGTTCATTATGTCGACAACAAAGATGACTATGAACAAGCAGTTGCAGATGCATTCAAATATGACGGACGCAAAAAAGTGCTTGTTGAAGGGGCAATCGACGGATTTGAAATCGGTTGTGCTGTTTTAGGTGATGAAGTATTAGTTACTGGCGAAATCGATGAAATTGAAATGGCCGGAAAAGTCTTTGATTTTGCAGGAAAATACGAAATGAAAGACTCTGCGATTTATTGCCCAGCACGAATTAAAAAAGAAAAATCCGATGCAGCAAAACAATTAGCAAAAAAAGTATTCCGCGTTTTATGCTGCCGCGATATGGCTCGTGTCGATATGTTCATTAATGAAAAAGGTGAAATCTTAGTCAACGAAGTCAACACAATTCCAGGCTTTACTGCAACTAGCCGTTATCCATCTATGATGAACGCTGCGGGAACAGAATTTGGAGATTTAATTGATACTTTGATCGATTTAGCGATGCAAAAAGAGATTCAACTATGATAGAAATCGACAAACAAAGAGCGTGGGCGCAAATTCATTACGATCGAATTGCGCATAACGTTAAAGAAGTACAAAAATTAATTGGAAATACGAAGATCATGGGCGTCGTAAAAGCAAATGCTTATGGACATGGCGCTGTCCGTTGTACGCAAGAATTAAAAAAAGCGGGAGTCGACTATTTTGCGGTCGCTTGCTTGAGTGAAGGTCAACAACTGCGCCAAGCAGGAATCGACGATCCAATTTTGATTTTAGGCTATACAGCTCCGGCTTGTTTTGATGAATTGGCACAAGGTCATTTTGTCCAATCCGTAGTGTCCTATGACTATGCTAAAAAATTGAATGCATATGGTTTGGCACACAATTTGAAAATGCCTGTGCATGTTAAAGCAGATACCGGTATGAACCGGACGGGGATTTTATATCAAGATGCCCAAAAAGACTTCGACCAAATTGTCGATGTGTATTTGATGGAAGGTTTGGATGTCCAAGGGATCTTCTCCCACTTTCCAGTCAGCGACGATTTAGGATGTGAAAGCAAAGCATTCACAGAAAATCAAATTCGCTTATTCAATGAATTAATCGAACGATTAAAAGAAAAAGGCATCCATCCAGGATTACGCCATATTCAAAACTCTTATGGCATTTTGAATTATAAAGATTTAGGAATGGATTATTGCCGTCCAGGTCTTTTATATATGGGCGTGACAAGTGATGACACAATTGAAATCGAATCGAATCCAGATTTCATTCCAATTTTAGAATGGAAAAGCAAAGTCTCTTTAGTTAAAGACGTGCCAGATGGATCAACGATCTCTTATGGTCGTCATTACACTTGTCATGGCACGCGCAGAATTGCTTCTATTGCGATTGGTTATGCCGATGGCTTATCCCGCATGTGCAGCAATCAAGGTCTTAAAGTTTCAATTCGCGGCCATCTCGTTGAGATTGTCGGAAACATTTGTATGGACCAATGCATGGCTGATATTACTGGCTATGATGACATCGTTGAAGGCGATGTCGTGACATTGGTCGGAAAAGATGGAGATCAAATTTGTTTAGTGGATGAAATCAGCCGCAAGGCAAAGACGATCAACAATGAAACACTCTGTACGATCGCAAGTCGTGTCGTTCGCATCGATCAAAATAACGAACTTGCTAAGTAAGCAAGAAAACACGAAATATTCAAATAAGCGAAAAGCTTGTGAATGAAGGAGGGAATTCCTTGGCAAAACTCAAACAATATCCAGCTATTGATATCGCAAAATACGTTGCCGCAATGCTGGTCGTTGCCATTCATACATTTCCTTTTGTGGATTTTAGTCCAGCATTTAACTTGTTCTTTATTTCCACAATTGGCCGTTTAGCCGTTCCATTCTTCTTTGTGTGCAGTAGCTTCTTTCTGTTTCGCAAAGTCAACCAAGTACACTTGCGTTCTATTCAAGCCAAAGAAATCGTAAAAAAATGGTTTGTTCGAATTGGCGTATTGTATTTGATCTGGACGGTGATTTACTTGCCGTATACGATTTGGAACTACGCCCAAGCTGGTTTTTCCGTCAGTGGACTTTTAGGTTGGATCCGTGATTTCTTTTTAAACGGCTCGTATTACCATCTTTGGTTCTTGCCTGCATTGATGCTTGGTATGGCGATTGTATGGTGGCTCTATACAAAAAAAGGCGTGATCTTCACGCTACAAATTTCTTTGATTTTATATTTTGTCGGCTATTTGATTAATATCTATGGCCCACTCTGGGAAAGTTTGCCTTATATTTCAATCGTATATGGCTTCTTTGTCAAAATGTTAGTGACGGCACGTGATGGATTTTTCTTTGCGCCATTATTTATCACAATTGGTCTTTTATGTTCCCAAATGCGTCGTCCAAATTTAAAAGCTTGCTCAATTGGGTTTGCGGCTTCTTTTATCGGTTTGATTTTAGAAGTTTGCGCCTATGCAGCACTGGGCGTTTTAAACGATCAGTCCAGCATGTTTTTGATGTTAATTCCAGCATTGTATTTCTTTATGAATATGATGCTTCAAATCAAAATCCCGAAAAAAGCGGTTTATGTAAAAATGCGGCAGGAATCGACTCTCATTTATGTCAGCCATATCCTTTTTGCGCGCCTGCTGCTATTAGTCATTCCGGAATATCATCTTGTGGTGTACTTAGTAACCCTTGCGCTTGCACAATTCTTTGCGAGCACGATTCTCCGGTTGAGTGATAAATATCCATGGCTGAACTGGTTAATGTAATATGATTCGAGTTCATCAAGTAAAATGTTCAGATCCCAAGGATATTGAAGGCGCTCTTTTAAAGAAGTTGAAGATGTCCAAACAGGATCTTTTAAGTTGGAGTGTTCATCGTAAATCGGTGGATGCAAGAAAACAGAAGGTCCTGTTTTCCTTTATTATCGATGCCGAAGTTCGGCATCCGCAAAAATACTTATCCAATCCCGATGTGCGCATCGCCCCAGATGAAAAATTCACATTTACCCCAAAAGGACAAGTGCCATTAAAGCAACGTCCAGTAGTCGTAGGATTTGGTCCAGGTGGTATGTTTGCGGCATTATTATTAGCGCAAATGGGATATCGTCCGCTTGTGCTTGAACGCGGCAGTGAAATCGACAAACGTACAGAAGATGTCCATCGCTTTTGGCAAGAAGGGATTCTCGATCCAAACTCCAATGTTCAATATGGCATGGGTGGTGCCGGGGCTTTTTCAGATGGAAAACTTACGACGCGCTCAAAAGATTTAAAAGCGCGCAAAGTGTTTGAAGAACTAGTCCGCTTTGGGGCAAGTCCGGAAATTTTATATCAGCAGCATCCGCATATTGGAACAGATGGCTTTGTCAAAATTGTCAAAGCACTCAAACAAGAAATAGAAAACTTAGGCGGCGAATTTTTATTCAATGCCCAGTTCGATGATTTACAAACAAAAGACAATCAACTCACGGCTTTGCATATTGCTAATCATGGTTGGATCGATTGCCAAGCGATGATTATTGCGATGGGACATTCCGCAAACGATACGATCCGCATGTTAAACGAAAAAGGCTTAACGATGGAAAGCAAGCCGTTTGCGATTGGTGTGCGCATTGAACACGATCAAACGTATATCAATAAGGCGATGTTAAAAGATCGCGCCAATGATCCAACTTTAATTCCAGCGCGCTATCAAGTGACGCAAACCGTTTCGACAAACAAAGGTGTATACAGCTTCTGTATGTGTCCGGGAGGCTATGTCGTAGCCGCAAGCAGTGAGCCGGATACGATTGTCGTTAATGGCATGAGTTATTCCGATCGCAGTGGGGAAAACGCCAATGCGGCATTACTTGTCCAAGTCGATCAAAGCGATACGGGACAAGGATTATTTGCGGGCTTAGATTATCAAGAAAAGCTCGAACATGCGGCATTTGATTTAACGCATTCTTATCGTGCGCCAATGCAAAAGGCAAAAGACTTTGTCCAAGGAAAAATCAGTACGCAATTCGATGGCATTCAGCCAACGTATCCACTTGGTCATGTCATGATCGATTTCAATACGTTTTTACCAGAAGCGATTGCTAAATCGCTTAAAGAAGCATTGCTTGCATTTGAACAAAAAATTCCTGGCTTTATCGACGATGCGATTTTGACCGGAGTAGAAACGCGAAGCTCTTCTTCGATTCGCATTTTAAGAGATAAAGCGACCTTACAAGCAAGTGTGCAAGGGGTGTATCCTTGTGGTGAAGGCGCAGGTTATTCAGGAGGCATTACGACCTCGGCAATTGATGGATTGCGCTGTGCAATGGCGTTGATGGACTACTTTGACAAGCCTTCTTGCCAATCGGTAGAATAAAAAATATGAGTATTTTATTTCCAAAAATGACGGTGCGATCCTTTCAAACTCTCGATCTCAACCGATTAAAAGAGCAAGGCGTTCAAGTTTTATTTATCGATGTGGATAATACGATTACAACGGAACAAAACGAGGGCATCTCCAAAGAAGCGTATCAGTTTATCCTGGATGTAAAAAACATCGGAATTGAACCGGTGATCTTTTCAAATAACTTTAAATTTCACGTAGATCGTGTACTTGGCGGTTATCCAGACGTGGCACTTTGCACATTTGTCTGCAAGCCGCTGCCCTTTGCTTTTTTATGGCAAATGGCAAAACGAAAAAAACGGCCTAGTTGTTGCGCAGTGCTTGGCGATCAATTGTTTACCGACATTCTCGGCGGCAATTTTGCGCGCACGTTTACAATATTGACTAAGCCGCTCACGAAAGTAGAGCGCAATGACACCAAATTTATGCGCTGTTTAGAAAACTTTGTTTATACCCGTTGGGAGAAACAAGGCAAAATAGCACGGGAGGACGATTATGTCAGAATTCTGTAAAGGATGTGGCGTAAAGCTGCAAAACGAAGATCAAAATGCGATTGGCTATACCCCATCATTAGATGCACCATATTGTCAGCGCTGCTTTAAATTGCGTCATTATGGTGACTTAACCATTAATATGCAGCGAGGAATTGCGACTGAACAAACGCTCAAAAAAATTAACGATCTTGATGGTGTAATCTTCTGGACTGTTGATTTATTCAATTTAGAAAGTAATTTAGTCAGCCGCATCAATCGCCGCCTGCCTGGCAAGAAAATCGTTTTAGTTTTAACAAAACGCGACGTCTTGCCGCAAACGCTTAGTGATGCAAAAATTTATCGCTATATCGAACAGCGTCTAAAAGAAGAAGAAATCGAAGTCGTAGACGTCATCATTGCCGGCTATATGCTTAAAGATGGCGGCAAATGCGAAGAAGTTCTCGATGAAATCAACGATGCCATTGAACAATATGCTCACAATCAAAATGTCATTTTTATGGGGATGGCAAACTCCGGAAAATCGACACTCGTCAATAAATTATTAGGCTCTGCCGACTTAACGATTTCAAGAAATCCAGGGACGACTTTAGATGTCATTGAACGCGACTGGAATGGCCGCAAATTATATGACACACCCGGTTTAGAAGATGCAAAATCGTTATTAACTTATTTGCCAAGTTTAGTATTAAAAGAAGTCATTCCGACAAAACCTTTAAAACCTTATGTTTCACAAATCTATGAAGACCAATCGTTTGCGGTTGGCGGACTGGCAAGATTAGATGTGATGTGCAAAGGAAAAGCAAGTGTTGTTGGTTATTTCTCTTTATCCGTACCGATTCATCGCGGCAAATTAGACGATGCTAATCGCTTATGGAAAGAACACTTAGGAGAATTGTTGTCGCCAAATATCGATGACACTCCCGAAACGATGAAAGCGTGGAATGGTCCATGCGTTAAACCAAAAGAAAAAATTGATGTGGTGATTCATGGCCTAGGCTGGTTTTCGCTCACGGGAAATATTCGCGAAGTGCGAGTATACGTCCACCAAGGCATTCAAGTCACCTTTAGAAAGGCTATGATTTAATGTTAAATTCGCAAAATAAAAAGAAATTACGCACGATGGCGCAAAGCTTGCCAGCACTGCTTCAAATTGGAAAAGGAGATTTATCCGAAAACTTTTTTGAAAACCTCGATTCTGATTTAGAAGCACATGAACTCGTGAAAGTTTCGATGCAAAAAACATCCAGTCTCACTGTTCGCGAAGCGGCAATCGAATGTGCTGCGCAAACAGGCAGTGATGTCATTCAAGTGATCGGACGCACATTTACTTTGTATCGTCCATCAAAAGAAAACAAATTAGGAATTAAAGAATAATGACTAAAAAAGTCGCATTACTCGGGGGATCATTTGATCCGATTCATAATGGCCATATCGCCATGGCAAAAGCGGCAATCGAGCAGCTACAAGTGGATGAAGTTTGGTTTGTATTAGCCAATCATGCTCCGTTAAAAGATTTTCAACCAACAAAGAATGAACATCGTTTAGCGATGTTGAATCTTGTTTGCGCAAGTCATGAACAATTTAAAGTTTGTGATCTCGAATTGCACCGCCAAGGAACGAGCTATACAATCGATACTTTGCGCGATTTGCATCAACAATATCCGGATTATGAATGGTTTTGGATTTTAGGTGCAGACCAACAAGCGCAATTCGAACAATGGAAAGATTGGCAAGAACTACTTGAGCTTGCAACATTTGTGGTCGTCGATCGCGATGGCCATCTTAAAGAAGATGGCGTGCGCAAGCAATTTGTATCGATTGCCATGGAAGCAGTGGATGTTTCTTCCACGCAAGTTCGCCAAGGCAAACGCTTAAATCTCATCCCCAAAGCGGTACGCCAATACATTGTGGATCATGAATTGTATTTAGAAGATTGGGTTTCTTTACAGATGAATCCGCACCGTTTTGCGCATTCTAAAAGCGTAGCGAAAGTTTGTATGGATTTAGCAAGCGTGCATCATCTTGATGTGCATAAAGCGTATTTAATCGGCTTGTTCCACGACATTGCCAAAGACTTGCGCAAAGATGAGATGGAAAAATGGATTCGCGAACGATTCCCGCAATATCTCGATGAACCTAAAGCGATTTGGCATGGTTATGTCGGCAGTGAAGTGGTGCGCAGTGTTTATGGCATTGAGGATGAACAAATTCGCAATGCGATTTATCATCACGTTAAAGGCTTAAGTGATGAACCTTATGCGATGTTGATCTTTATCGCAGATAAAATTGATCCTTTACGCGGCTATGATTCAAGTGCTTTATACAACGCAAGCATGGAAGATTTAGCGCTTGGGTTTCAAAAAGTAAAAGAAGAAAACGCCGCTTATTTAAGAAAACAAAATATCAAAGGCGTTTAATTCTAAAGCCTCAAGAAAGGATAGAGAACATGGCTCAATATGAAACACTCGGTCATTACTACGATGCTTTAGTTGGTGATGATCATGCTTGTGATCAATGGGTGGATTGGATTGAATCCTTTCATCCTGGAAAAACATTTTTAGAACTCGCTTGCGGAAGTGGAGAAATCACGGCTCGCTTAGCAAAACATCATCAAGTGAGTGCCCTCGATCTTTCGGCAAGTATGTTAGAAGCCGCAAAAACAAAAGAAGAAGCCGATCAAATCGAATTCTTCTTGCAGGATATGCGGGATTTATCAAACTTTGGCCAATTCGATACGATTGGCTGCTTTTGCGATTCATTTAACTACTTAATTGAAGAAGCAGAAGTTCAAGATTTTTTCAAACAAATTCATGATCATTTAAATGAGAATGGATTATTCCTTTTTGATAGCCATGGCAGTGAACGCCTGCAAGAATTTGCGGACGAATATGAAGAAGCCGGCACATTTGACGATGGCACGCAAGTTCAGTGGGTGATTAGTGCTGAGGACGATTTGATTTATCAAGACTTTGCCTTCTTTTTAAACGGCAGCACCGGCATCATCCAAGAACATCACTTACAGCGTGTTTATCCATTAGAAAAACTGCAAGCTTGGTTAAGCCAAGCCGGCTTTGAAGTGATCTCTTGTATCGGTGACTTTGGTGAAGAACCATTAGAAACTTGCGAGAAATACTTTATTGCCGCGCGCAAAGCTTAAAATACAAAAGATAAAAATACGGAGGAAGAACAATGATTGGATTAATTGCAGCAATGAAATCTGAAATCGATGCAGTCACTGCAAAGATGAGTGAAGTAAAAACTACCCAAGTGGGAAAAGTTGAATTTAGAGAAGGTCAATTACAAGACGAACAAATCGTCATTGCCTTATCCGGTGTAGGAAAAGTCAATGCCGCAATGGCAAGTACATTGATGTGCCACCTCTATCCAATCGATGCCCTTCTTTCTATTGGTGTCGCTGGCGGCTTGCAAGATGAACAAGAAGTAAGCGACTTAGTGATCTCTGATTATGCCGTTCAAGTGGATTTTGATACATCCGCAATCGATGGTCCAAGTGGCATTGGCATGAAATTTGAAGCAGATCCAAACTTAGTCAACCGCGCAAAACAAGTTGCGCAAAAAACAAATTTGCCTTGGCGTGTTGGCACAGTCGCAACGCAAGATTTGTTTCTTGCCGCAAAAGAAGATTATGAATATTTAATGTCACGCTTTCCACAAGCAGCATGCAACGAAATGGAAGGTGCATCCGTTGCTCAAGTCGCATCAAGCTTTGGCGTTCCATTTTTAATTTTGCGAACATTATCCGATGTGGTCACTCACGAAGGAAATCCAATGGAATTTTCAACATTTGAAAAACAAGCCGCAAAACAAGTTGCTGAGTTTTTTGAAGAGTTTTGTAAAAAAGGCGAATAATTGAAAATAAGCCCCATCTCGTGGGGCTTTTTTGATTGGTATGCTCCGTTTTCGTATAATAGTAAAGAATGTAAAAAACACACCGGACAATTGAAGAGAAATGACTATGAATACAGATCGCAAAAAAGAAAAAGATAAAGAAAATCAAAAAACACAATTTAATGTGCGGGATCATTTTGATGCAAAATTAGAGGAACCATCCAAACCAGAAGCACCTGCACAAACAAATCAAGATGTACCCAATAAACAAACCGCAAAAGAAAAAACTTCAAATAAGAAAAAGACTAAAGATGAATCAACAAAACGCTATTGGGGCTGGGGTGTAACGCTTGGTTTATTTGCGGCATTGATTTTGATCATTGTCCTTTTGTGGGCGCTTTTTATTAGTGGACCTGCCCGCATTGAAGATGCCACAAACAAAACAGTACGCGAAAGAATCAGCGAGCAAGTTGAAGATATCCAAGGACTGCGACAAACAAAGTTCGATTATGTCACTTGGCAAGGATATAACGAATCGACATTGTATTGGTTTGATGCGACAGGAACCAAAATCACCGAGCGGGATTTATCTACGCTCAACTACCAACAAGCTAGAGAAAAAGCATTGGCGGATTATAATCTCGATGCAACGACAGTAGAAGTGGCTTATGGTTATTCAGCACCTGTATATCGCTTGGAAAATAAAGAGCGCATTTTAATGTTAGATTATGACACCCTCGAATGGGTTTATGAAAGGAAGACAGGCTATGGCGACAATGAATGAATGGGAGCAGCCTTGGTTTAACCGAGGATATTGGATTTTTGAACATCTCGAAGATTTTCATTTAGACAGCGATGAAACGTTAGTTTTAATCGTTATGAACTATTTAATGGAAACGAATCAGACGATTGATCCGGATATCCTTTGTGCCAAAACGAACTTAAGTGCCAATCGCCTCGATCAATGTCTCAGTTCATTATCGGAAAAAGGCTATTTTACGTATGGCATGAAAAACAAACAACTCGTCTTCTCATTAGATGGATTGTTTGAATATAAACCACAAAAAGAACAAAAAATCTTTTCGAAAACTTTATTTACACAATTTAGTGATGAATTCGGGCGTCCTTTATCCAGTTCAGAAATGGATCGTTTAATCGAACTGCAAAATCAATTTGAAGAAAACATGATTTTGCATGCGCTTGATGAGGCAAGTGCATACAATAAACGCTCGCTCAATTACATCGAAGCTATTCTTGCCAATTGGCAAAGAAAAGGCTTAGATGCCCAAGATATTGAAAGTGGAAAACGCTAATGAACGCAGACCAAATGATCGATCAAATCGAACAAATCTTTCCGGATGCCAAATGTGAATTAATTCATGACACCCCATTCCAGTTGTTAGTTGCGGTTGTTTTATCTGCCCAAACAACAGATGCCTCAGTCAACCGCATCACACCGGCATTATTTGCGAAATGGCCAGACAGTCAATCGTTGATGAATGCCGATCTTCATGATGTCGAACAAGCAATTCGCACGATTGGCTTATATCGAACGAAAGCAAAAAATATCGTCTTACTCGCAAAAGCGCTACATGAACAATTCGATGATCAAGTTCCAAGTACGTTTAAAGAACTGCAATCTTTACCCGGAGTTGGCCGCAAGACAGCGAACGTTGTTCGTTCCGTTGCTTTTGATATTCCATCTTTTGCGGTCGATACGCATGTTGAACGCGTATCCAAACGCTTAGGACTTGCGAAAGTTGAAGATGATCCTTTAAAAGTAGAAGAAAAATTACGGCGCAAAGTATCCCGTTCACGCTGGAACCAAGCGCATCATGACATGATTTTCTTCGGTCGCTATTTCTGCATGGCAAGAAATCCGAAATGCGCTGAATGCCCATTTGCGAGCTTTTGTAAAAAAGATAAATTAGCTGCGTATCAACAAGCGAAAAAAGAAAAACAAAATAATGGGAAAGAGGGATAAGATGGAACGCGCAATTCAAAATGTTTGTATTTGTGGACGAGGGGCAGTAGGTCTAACGTTTGGTGAATTGTTTCATCAATATTTAGGAGCGGATCATTTTGCCTTTATCGTCGATGAAAAGAGAAAAGATCGCTATCAAAATGAAGTCGTCAAAATTAATGAACAGCCAATTGAGTTTCATTACCTTTGTCCAGAATCAAAAGAAGATCAAAAATTCAAAGCGGATTTAGTGATCTTTGCCTGCAAATCGTACAGTCTTGATCAAGCGATGCAGCAAGTCAAACCATTTTTGCATGATCACACGATTTTAATGAGTGCGATTAATGGCATGGCTAGTGAAGATCGTCTTGAAAAACAATTTCCGTCTTTGAGAGTGATCCATACGATTGCCCAAAATATGGATACGCGCTATAACCCAACGAAGCAGCAAGTCCAATTAACAACCCGTGGCGAACTCGTCTTTGGTGCAGTGGATCAACAACGTGAATCAGCCGCAAATGACGTTGAACAATTGTTTGATTATTGCCATATTCCTTACAAACATTCTCAACAAATTTTGCGCGATCAAGCCAACAAGCTGATGTTCAATTGCGGCATTAATCAAGTTTGTGCCGCTTATCAAATCACTTATGGAATCGTAGCGCAAGATCCAAAATACAATCAAATCTTTCGTGGCGCGATGGAAGAAGCGAGAACAGTATTGAATCAAAAAGGATATGGCATTACAGAAGAAATGCTCAATGCTTGGGCAGATCGCCTTGCAACATTTGATCCAGATTCAATGCCAAGCATGGCGCAAGACCTCCAATTTTGTCGTCCAGTAGAACTTGATCTGTTTGCGGGAACGATTATTCCATGGGCAAAACAATGTGGTGTACATGTTCCAATCATGGAAGATTTAAAAGATAAAATTGAAGTACACCTGCAAAGTACAAATTAATTTAAATTAAGCAAAGGAATAGCTGATTATCGGCTGTTCCTTTTTTTTACGATTTAAAAGTGGTGAAAAAACGTGGAAAAAGAAGTCCGAAAAGCTTGTTAGATGAGGGTGAAAAACTTCAGACATTACCATTCTATTGCGTGAAGATCACACAAATAGATTTATTAATAACTATTGGTGATTTGCATTTTGAGAAGTAGAGTGAGCTTGCGATCGCAATGGCCATCGTGTTGAGAAAGGAGGAAGTATGAGGATTAAATCACTTGTAAAAAAAACATTATGCATCCTAGCCCTAGGCGCCATATGCGTAAGTATTCCGATGCAAAGTTTTATGAGCTATGCCAAAGAAGAACAGCCACTAGTTACAAGCCAAGAAGTTGTGAACAGTCAAACCGATGAAGAACAAGATAGCGAAACAGAAAGTTTGGACAGCCAAGAGCCTGCCCTTGTCGATTGGCTCAAACTAGATGAATTGGCATTAAGCGATGAGCAGTTTTTAGAACTTTTAGCCACGTTTCGAACTGCAGTTATA
>JAUMZN010000072.1 GCA_030528085.1 Erysipelotrichaceae bacterium
TTTTTTTCGATCTATAGAGACCTAAATACCAAAAAGCTTAACTTAATGACATTGTGGAGTAATGATGAAAAAATATACAATGTTAGATTATATCGAAGAAGCGAGTAAAAAAGCTTTAGACAATATCGATAATTATCAAGATTTAGTCAAACCTTTGCTGGACATATTAAACGAAAAAAATTTCAATTCCATTTGGCTGATTGCCAGTGGCTCCAGTTATAATGCCTGCACAGCCGCAAGAGTATATATGAAAAAAACTCTAAATAAAGAGATCAAAGTTATAACTCCATATACTTTTACATATTACGAAAACAATATTAGTGATCGCGATGTCGTTTTGGTAGTTACCCAAAGCGGCTTAAGTACTAATGCGATAGAAGCAATCAAAAAAATCAATGAGTTAAATCAGACTTCTATCTGTTTGACCGGAAATGTGAATAGTGACGTTAAAGAATATGCAGATGTGGTCATAGATTATGGTGTCGGTGAAGAACTAGTTGGTTATGTCACAAAGGGTGTAACTTGTTTATGCTTATATTTAATGCTTGTTTCTTTGGCCTATGCAAAAAAAGAAGCAGATCTCGATGAACTAAAAAAGGCGATTCATTTAAATGAGTCGATGTTCATGCAAACAACGAATTTCATTGAAGAGAATTATAAAAATTTATGTTCAATGAATTGGGCTTACAGTATAGGCGCTGGAGCGAATTATGGAACAGCTTTAGAAAGTGCTCTTAAGATGGGGGAAACAATTCATATTCCAAGTGTTGCCTATGAAATGGAAGAATATATCCATGGTCCCAATCTTCAATTAACTCCCCAATATAATGTATTTATCTATGATGGAAATGACAGTGCTTCAAATCGAGTAAAACAGATTTATTTAGCAACCAAAGAAGTTAGTGATCGGGTATATATGCTCACGAGCAACAAAGAATTTATTCATGATAAAAATGTAATCGTCATTGATGATTCAGTAATGAGTGAAATGCTGCCGCTGGTATATTTCCCTTTTGTACAATTAATCAGCTACATTGTTTCAAGAGATATCAACAGCATTAAGCAACATCCTCTTATGAAGAAATTTAAATCCATTGCCATGGCAAAAACAGAAAGTTTTGTGAATTATGACGAAGATGATTAAAGCCGTAATATTTGATATGGACGGACTGATGTTTGATACTGAAAAACCTTATATCCAATTATTTGAAAAGCTATGTAGAGAACATGAGATCAGCTTTCCAAAAGAGTGTTTAGAACAGCTGATTGGAGTAAGTTCACACGTAGTTTCCAAGTTTGAAAAAGATTACCCAGGGATTACGGAAATTATGAATGAAGTCGACGAAAAATACGACGATTACTTCTTTTCGATCTACCCTCATCCAGGAGATGCCAACAAAGAAGGATTATCTTTGTTGTTTGATTATTTGAATAAGAATGGATATAAAAAAGCAATCGCATCAAGTTCAAGAAAAAGACACATTTTAAATTTAGTTCGGTATTCAAGTGTAGAAATGAATTTAGATGCCGTTGTATCTAGTCATAGCGACATACCATCTAAACCAGCCCCTGATGTTTTTTTAGAAGCAGCAAGACAATTAGGTGTAAAGCCTGATGAATGTTTAGTTTTAGAAGATAGTAAATTTGGAATCATGGCTGCATATCATGCGAAAATGCATAGAGTTTGGATACCAGACCTACTTACAAACAGTAAAGATTTTGAAGAATATCTAGAATATAGATGCAACAATCTTGCTGAAGTCATCGATATTTTAGAGCAAAACAAACTTGAAAAAAACAATTTCAAATCTCTCAAATAATCAGGTTATGGGTAAGTACACCCCCTCTCACACTCCCACACTCTCGTAGAAACATGTTGTAGTTCAAGTTATTGATCCGCTCTTGTCAGAGAATAAGTTAAGAGGATTGACCAGGATTGGTCTCTCCTCTTTTCTTTTTTGGAGTTGTAAAATAGCTCGATGTAAAATCGTGTGGGATCATCCATCGGTCAAACAAGTCGATCACAACTCATGCCAAATCATTTCCAGAAATGCATACACCCTTATTCATATGGATAATTATGTTCTGATTTAGATTGAAATTCTTTAACACTGACAATTTTATGATCAGTATTAAATTCAAAAATGGATACACCATCAATTCTGCCAATCTCATCGTTATAATTATTTTCCAAAGTCCATTCCACAACCGTCAACAAGTCTTGATGAATGAATCGTTGAATATCCCATTTCAAAACTTTCCCATTGCAGTTCCATTCGTCAAACCACTTTAAAATTTGAGGCAAGCCATGATAAACCGGTCCGTAATATTCACTATAAATCGCATCTTTAAAAAAGATATTTTTCAATGGCTCAACGTCTTGATTCAGCCATGCTTGGAAATAGCTTTTTACGATCTCTTCTCTTTGCATAACTTTGCCTCCCAATATTTTGCAATTTTAAACAAGTTAGACCCGATGATCGGTATAAAAAAGGATGGATTCTGCCTGTTTACAAAATATGCCTTTTACTAAAAACCAGGCATTTCCGCTCTATGCATTAACGATTCGTATCTCTTATCCATTATTTTATTCTTTTTTTCGAAAACACTTTTAAAAGTATTTCACAATCTTCATTTCACCCTCTTTTTTCAAGTGATTAAAATTTGTCATAACGCATCATAATTTCATTACTGATTCGCATATTCCTTCCAGTACACTATATATACACAACTTCATATTAAATTTGGAAAGGAGAATGAACGATGGGATTGTTTGATCGATTTAAAAAGAAAAACACTTCAGGAAATGAAGAGAAAAGCGATAATTTTCCAGCTTTTGGATGGGATGCCATTGAAAATGAAGCAAAAAGAATTTATCCCCATCAAGATCATCCAAAACATTATGCTGCTTTAATCAAATGGAAATTTGGCGGACCTGATCCTTTGGATGGCATCAGTATCTATGATGCTCAAGATTATTGGCATTTTGTCACTTTCGGATTATCTGAACTCTATGAAAAAGAAAGTGATGATCCAGAATGGAGCGGATACGGAATGGAGTTTACGTTCAAATTAAAAAAGGGATGCTCTAGCGATGAAGAACAAGAAATCAAATGTGTTTGTGCTCTCTTGCAGCAAATCGCAAAAATCACTTTTACAAGCGGAGAAATATTTAATCCTTACGAATATTTATATACAGGTCAAACACAAGGAATCGATGCAAAACAAATTTCAAATCTAACGGGATTGATCACAATTCCGGATACAAATTTTTCAACACTGAACACCAAAAATGGCCGTGTCGATTTCGTTGAATTTATCGGCGTTACAAATGACGAATTATTAGCACTGAAAAACAAAGAGTTAGATGTAAAAGCTTTATACAATAAACTAGGCAGCGATGTGACTGACTATCATCGAAAATCTGTGATCTAATTGAATTTTGAACAAGGAGAGAAAACATGATCTACGAAGAATTCGGCAAACAAAATGGCAAGGTAATCATCCTCTTACATGGCGGTGGTCTGTCGTGGTGGAACTATCGAGAAGCCGCCGAACTTCTTCAAAACGATTTTCGCATTATCATTCCAATATTAGACGGACACGCAAAAAGCGACCATGATTTTACGACCATCGAGGAAAACGCTGCTAGGATCATTGATTTTATTGATGAAAACTTCGCTGGAAAAATTCTTATGATCGGTGGATTATCGCTCGGTGCGCAAATCTTATTAGAAATCCTATCTTTGCGGAAAAACATTTGTCAGTACGCTATAGTGGAAAGTGCATTAGTAATTCCCTCCAAGCTAACACATTCCTTCATTAAACCTGCAATTAGCAGTTGTTACAGTTTGATTCGCCATAGGTGGTTTTCTAAACTGCAGTTTCAAGCACTCCATATCCAGAAAACTTTATTTGATGAGTATTATCGTGATTCCTGTGGAATTACAAAAGACAATTTAATTGCGTTTTTGCGTGCCAATTCACTTTATCAACTCAAAGAAAACCTCTCAAACTGCAATGCTATTGTCAGCATCTATGTCGGAAGCAAAGAAAACCATGCGATGCATAAGTCAGCTAAACAAATCCATGAAAAACTAAACAGAAGTTCTTTGACCGTATTACCTCAGCTGCATCATGGTGAATTTTCAATCAATCATGCGAATGCCTATGTCAAAGCAATCTATGCCCTAATCAATCAGAAACAAATTCTTTCCGATCTACACCTAATTGATTAGATCCCAATATAAAAAGAGGCTGTGCCACCAAGAATCTTGTGAATTCCCATAAAATTCTAAGTGTTCGTTGCAGCCTCTTCTTCTGTTTTAATGGACCAGTTTTCAATTAATTCTAAATTTTGCTAGGCACAAAGAGCATTCTCATTGATGCTATTGATCACATTTCGAATATCGCTCCATAAGGCGATGTTATCGCCAAACAATTCAACAACATTTCCTTGATCGATAAAAGGAGATTCTTGTAGAACAGACAAATCTTTCATCATGCCGTTGCGGACAATAAACTCAACAATTTGGTTTACAAAGTAGATTTGATTTCTGTTCATTTCTCTTTCATCCAAATATTTTGAGAAAGCTTCTTTTGCGGCATTCATATCCAAGCCTACGATTTCACGGACAAATTCACCAAGTGGTTTTTCTCCCACTTCAGAATAATAATCTTGCTTAGTTCCCAGCTGCTTCCAAATCATATCTTCTAATTCATCCATATCCTTTTGATCTAAAGGCTTATTTCCTTTTAGCTTCATGATCACTGGATTATTTTCTTGGTGTTGTTTGATATAGAATTCAAGCTTGTCTTTATAATTTTGTAAATCATCATTTTCCAATTCAGATTCATGCCAATCGATAGACAAAATATCATCTTCATAATCTGTCATATAAACTCTTCCTTTTCTAGGAATGTATTTGATCAAATCACGAAGATTCTTTCTAATGATTTCAAAATCATCAATACCACTTTCTTCCAAATAGTTGGTATGCAAGATTTTTTCTAAAAGTGGCGCCTGTGCTTGAATTTCCGGAATATTAGCAACACCCGCTATACCATTAACCTTTTTCATCAGATCGCTACTGTATTTCGAATGTTTTTTCTGTGCCAAATGAGCCAATTCAATTCCATACATCAATGCATCAAAACGCACTGCATTAATCTCATCTTCATCTGGTTTAATCAAAGGGGCAAGTTCCTCTTTGACTTCCTCGCAATTTTCATCAGTCAAACAATTATAACTTTCGGGTTTCAAATATATATCTACATATTTGATGTGTTGTCGAACATCAAACTTTTTCGGATCTAATTCCCTCACCTTGCTGACCAATTCTTCAACTAATTGTTGTCTCCATGCTTTGAGTTCTTCTGTTTGATAAGCTAAATCTTGCAGTTTATATACAATTTGAAACTTCAAACTAAAGATTGCTCCCTGTACCGCCATCATATTGCCAGAAGCTTTGCCTTTATTCATTCTGAAAAATTCAAAGTTTCCACAGAAATCAAAGATATAAAACTCTTTTTTGTCCTGTCCATCAATGAGTCCTGGACACAATCGCGTTCCTCTTCCGATCATTTGCCAGAATTTCGCCTTACTCATCACCTTTTTAAAGAACACAAGATTGACGACTTCCGGAACATCAATTCCGGTATCCAGCATATCGACAGAAATTGCAATCTGTGGCAGCTTATTTGGAGTTGAAAATTCATCAATCGCACTTTGCGCATAATTAATTGTGTTATCGATCACTTTTGCATAATCAACCAGCTCTGGATATTCTTTATTAAACACTTCTAATATTTTCTCCGCATGCATGTGGTTTTTAGCAAAAATAATAGTCTTTCCGATCTTTTGGCCATAATCGATTTTGATTCCATAATCAAATAGAGTCTTCAATACTTTTCTGATCGTATCTTCATTAAATACCCATGTATTTAATGCGGAAGATTCGATACGTTCGGGGAGATTTCCATTTTCATCAGTAAAGGTGTTTTCATATTCTTCTCGTTCATCTTCAGACAATTGATCCCATGCGATGCCTTGAGACATGAACTTCAAATCTGTCTCCACAGAAACAAAATCAACTAAATATCCATCTTTTACAGCTTGAGCAAGTTCATAGCCATATGTAGGATCTCCATCATTTAACTCAAATAGCGAATATGTATTTTTATCAATTTCATCTTTTGGCGTGGCCGTCAGACCAACAATTGGGGCATCAAAATAAGTGAAGATATCTTTGTATTTGTTATAAATCGATCTATGTGCTTCATCACAAATGATCAAATCAAAGTGACCACAAGTGAATAACTTTTTACCCTCATATTGAATATCATCGATGCATCCCATCATAGTCTGATAAGTAGAAAAGACAGCAGGAGCATTATAATTCGACTTATCTTCCACTAAGTTTGTCGCTGATAAGTCAGGAAGCATATTCACAAAGCTTCTTTTTGCTTGAGTAACTAATGAATTTCGATCCGCCAAGAACAAAATATTCTTAATCCAGCCTTCTTTTAGAAGCACGTCCACTAAGCCAATGACCGTTCTTGTCTTACCAGAACCCGTTGCCATAACAAGTAATGCTTTCCGTTTGTTTTCTTGATCAAAAGCTTCACAAGTTGCTCGAATCGCTTCTTCTTGATAATAACGACCCGCAATATCTTTATTAATATTGATAAATTTCAAATGAGATCGCGTTCTCATTAAATTGAAATACTTTTCCAAATCCCTCTTTGAGTAAATCGAAGACACTTTTCTTTCTGGATAATGATTGTCGATAATTCTTGTTTCAAAACCATTGGTCAGGAAAATGACCGGTCTACGACCGTATTGTTTTTCTAAAATATTTGCATATAAAGTAGCTTGTTGCCGACCTTTCGCCACATCAGCGAATGTCTTCTTCGCTTCAATAACCGCTAATGGTCTTTGCATATCATCATATAAAACATAATCCGCATACCCTACTCCTGATGAATTTGGCATACCGGTTAGTTTTACTTCATTGATCCAGTCTTTGCCTTCAACCCATCCAGCATCTATAAGCATCGCGTCGACATATAATTCACGTGTGCTATATTCAGATAAATCCAAAGGTTTTGTGACATAGGTTTCTTGTTGTTGTTCCCTACGCTTACTTAATTCTTCTCTTAAAGATTTATTTTCTTCAATTAACGCTTTCAGATCGATATCAGGATTTACTTGCGGAACAGGCTGCACATCATCTTGTTCTAAAAGAGTAGGATCAAATTCTCGTTCTTCATAATTACTTCCATAACAATAGGAAATCCAATCTGTGAAATAGAAGAGATATTTCAGGCATACTTCTGCAACTTTTTTAGCTTTTTCTCCACTAGTATGCGCCGCATCATTTCCATAGGTACGAATGAATTCCAAGCGTCTATACAAAGACGAATCAATAATGTTTTTAAATGCATCACAACTCATCAGAGTATGTAAATTATCTTTATGAGGAAGTGTTAATTCATCATCAACGGAATACATCCATTTAATCGCTGCTTCCATGGCCCTACGACAATTCATGATGCAAGTACTACTGTCGATCTTATAAGTCTTTTCCGCAACAATCGCTATATCAATAAAATCTTTAAAGCCTTCTTCTTTCTTCAAGTAATCAAAGTTTGTCATAGTGCACCTCACTTTCCTTTTTTATTCACATCTTCATTCCATTACATTATATCCTTACAATGCAAAATTTTGATTTATCTATCGACTTAACGAAGTCGGCGAACTGTGTTTGTTCTTCTATCGGTGG
>JAUMZN010000073.1 GCA_030528085.1 Erysipelotrichaceae bacterium
TTTGTTCACTGCCCGAGAACATCAAGACTAAAAAATACTTTTGTCGGGCGCATCACATCATTACCTTGATAAACATGTTCAATTTTCAAAAAAGCCACATTGTCGTTTTATCTGGCAATTCCCATGTAAAAAGCTGCTCATGTAAAAAACACGAACAGCTTTTTTGGTATGTTGATTATTTGTCACATTGTCTGCACCACATGCAGCGTTTCAATTAAATGGGCACTGTTTGATTATTTTGAATTGATCAAAACTCTCATGCCTTCTCGACTTCATTTCTCAATTCATGGACGAGTGCAACAATATCATCTTCAGATGTTAAGCCAGTGCGTTCTGCATCTCCGACCATTTCCTGCTGAAGCATTTGCATGGCATAAACAGCTGAATTGACGATTCGGACAGTGTTCCCTTCCACCACAAAAGAAACCCGATCACCACTTGTCACACCGAGAACGTCACGAACATCTTTTGGGATTGTGACTTGTCCATTTGCCATGACTTGCGCATTATCCACAAACGATTGATTTGGCATAGTTTTTCATCACCTTTCTAAAAAATATGGAAATATGTATTCCCCTACTTCTATGATTCGCAGTTAGTCGAAAAATCAGAAGATAATTCAGGCTCATTGTTGTTTCTTAAAGATCTTTTCGATTTTACTTAACTGCTCAAGATCGAATTTCGAGATTTTTTTAGTTTTCTCTGCTTGATCTTCATGTTCTGTTTTTACTGGATCCACAGTTTCTGAAATGTCGTAATTTCGTTTATCGAGCCGCCCTAAAAAATTCCAAACCCAAGCTAGTACAATTTCATTTGGATAAACAGAGGCAAAAGCTTGTAGTTTGCTTCTTGCTTCAAAATCTCCTTCTCGCTGCATCAGCCATCTGAATATACAAATCGCATTAATGCGGCTGATATTTCTTTTCGATAATTGGTTAATCATTTCGCCAATTTCATCTTGAGAGAGTTCATTTTCTTTCAGTTTCTTGAACAATTCATTTAAAAAATCAAGCACATCCCATTCTTGATAAGCATTCATCTCAAACAGATAGGCAAGCACTTCAACAAGCAAACTATAAGATGCTCGCGCAAATAAAGTATCTGAAAGATCTGATCTTGAATTGCCGACTGTTCCTCTTGCAATTCGTTCAAGGCGTTCAAAATCGATATTGATTCCCTCAAGTTCAAAACAAAATCGCAAATATCCGCTAAGTAAATCCAATATGTTTTGAGAGGCTAAAGGGAATGTATAAATTGCCCCTGTACGCTTTTGAAATAGTTTGAGCGTTTCTAAATATCCAACCTGCAAATTTTTCAAAGCGGAGGCAGCTGTAAAGTCTAAAAAGTTCATCAAAGGTAAAATGGACTTCATCATAAAGACATTCAATTTAGGATCTACGCTTCTAACGATGCCCGGTCCTTCTACATCGATCGCAAATACGTGTGAACAATCGAACTGTGCTGCCAAATCAATAGGCACATTATCTGCGTAGCCGCCATCAATATATTGCTCACCATTCATCTCTAATACAGGAAAAGCAGGATAACATGAAGCAGATGCAATGAGGATTTCTTTGGCATTTTCTTCATTCATGTCCGCTTTTTGATATGCGACTGGTTTTAATGTCGTGATATTAAACGTCATGCACGCAAAATCGACCGGCGATTGTTTAAATGCTTGATGATCATATAGCGCATCAATCGTCGCTTTTAATGGAGAAATATCCATACCTGATCGTGAGAATATATATTTTTGTAAAAAAGATGAGATTTCTTTGCGGTTTTCAATCCATGTGCTGAGTGTTTCTGGAAAAGCGAATAAATCTTTTGCAATTGCCACTGGCTCTATGTGTTCGACAAAATCAAGCATTAAATCCAAACGATCTTGAACATAAAACGCCCCCACTAAAGCCCCGATCGACGTCCCTGCCACCGCATCAAAATGAATTTGCATTTCATCTATTGCTTTCCAAAAGCCAATTTCGTAGCACCCACGTGCTCCACCGCCGCCTAAAGCAAGTCCTTTGCGGATTTCATCTTGTTTGATCCAATCTAAATTTTTCATTGTTGTCCTCTTGTGTCTGATCATAAGCGCTTATTTGGCAATTATTGATGTTTAAAAGGTCAGCGTGATAATCCAAACGGAATTGATCACTAAAGCACTTATGAAAGGGATATAGGTTTTATGTACACATAATGCATCTAGTAACCCTATTATACTTGATGTGATTAACAAAAGGAGCAATCGCCAAAATCCTAATACCCCACCAACAACAATCATGTAAATCCAATCCGCTAAACCTAACCAATGAAAATAAACCGCTATTCCCATAATAGCTGCATACGCACATGCTATTAGACGCGAGCGATTTTCAACGGGACAATAAGGGATGCATAAAATCACGATCAAAAACAAAAGCAGCCATCTTTTAGAAAAATATTGAGTCGTCCAATCTTGATAAAATGCCAAGACGCTGCTAATCAAGACCATTAATAATAAAAATTGCGGCATAGATGAATATTGAAAGATAACTACTCCAATCATGGCCCACAAAATCAAAAGAGCACTAGAAAGCGGCATGAAGGTGTTATTCATCTCGCTTTGTTGGAATCCATAATAAATATGGATCGCCAATAAAATTGCAAAAAAACAAATACTCATAAAAAAATGATCCATACGTTTAGCGTACAGATCATTCATGACAAATAGTTCAAAGAATTATCGGTTTAATATGGTAAAGTCTGATTCTTTTCACAACATTTGAAGTCTAATTCTTCTCTTATTTTTTATTGAACTCAAGATGAATTTGTTTTGATTTTGGAATCTCAACAACATTTGCTTGTTTAAAAGGCGTGTCGTTTAGATCAATTTTATAGGCCTGCAAATAATAGCCTTTTTTATTAGGGGTTCCTTTATATTTAACATCACCCCAAAGTGGCGTATGCAAATGGGATAAGCAAGCGCGAATTTGATGGAAGCGTCCTGTCATCAATTCGATTTGCGATAAATACAAGCCGTCTTTTTGTTCAATCGTTTTGACTTTCATTTTTGCAAGATCATATTGATCTTTTGGCTGATCACTAACGAGCGCCTTAGTTCCTTCTTTTTTAAGATAAAGCTCAATCAACCCTTGCTTCGGATATTGATCCGTGATCGCCAAATAGTATTTATGCACTTTATTTTGAGCAATTGCCAAACTCAAATCCCGAGAAGCTTGTGCACTCTTTCCCGCTAAAACAAGACCAGAAGTGTTGCGGTCTAATCGATGGGCAATGGAGGGGGTAAACGATTGTTCGGTATTTGGATCATAAATATTGTTTGCAACCAACCATGACAGCAAGCGATCATTTAATGTGTCTTGTTCTTTTGCCTGATCTTTCATCGATAAAAGCCCTGCAGGCTTATTCATCACGACAATTTGATCATCTTCATAAATCACATCAAGCTCTTTAGCAGGCTGGATCTTCTTCGTTTCTTTTTCTAATAAATCCGGTGGCAAAAACAAAAGCAAGTGATCCCCTTCAACAAGCTTTTGGTCATATTGTGCGCGTTTGCGATTGACTTTGATTTTCTTATTGCGAATTGCTTTATACATCGCACTCGTTTTTAAGTTGGGATAGGCTTTTAATAAAAATTTATCCAAACGCTGATTCGCATCATTTTTTGAAATGATCACTTCTTGCATATTCTTACCCTCTTTATCATTTTCGTGTTTTACGTTTATTGAGCTTAATCGATCTTTTTATATTGAGCAAGCAATCAAATGATTCTTACTTGGATCAATCCATATTCTTTGACAATCTTTTGGACTATCGATTACAAATCACCATGCGTCACCAACAAGACTGATTGAAAACGGTTCCATTGAAGCACATACACCACTTTCACAATCTATTTTGTGAATTTTTACACAATATAATATAAATAATTGGTTCATTTTGTATATTATTCATATTCTTGACGCAAGAAATCCCAATTGTTTGATAAAGTATAGCTAAGAATTGAGAGGAGAAAAACAATGAGAGGAGTATACAACTCAGTAACCGATATTCGTCGTAAAGTCTTTGCGGCAATTGCCAAAATGGCTTATGAAGAAGATGTAAATTATAAAGAAAGATTAGAATCCATCCCTTACGAAATCATCGAAGGAAAACAAGCGAAATACCGTGATTCCATTTTCTTAGAACGTGCAATCATTGGTGAACGTTTACGTTTAGGAATGGGTCTTCCTGTTCGTGATATCACTACAGCTGGTGCAATCAGTGATGGTGTCGAAGAAAGTATCATTGCTGAAAAATTCTATGATCAACCATTGATTAACATTATTTCCTTTGCTTGCCACGGATGCCCTGAAAAGAAAGTTATGGTTACCGATGGATGCCAAGGATGCCTTTCTCACCAATGTGTAGAAGTTTGTCCTAAAAATGCAATTTCAATCGTCAATGGACGCTCTGAAATCAACCAAGATCTCTGCATTAAATGTGGTAAATGCATGGATGTATGTCCATACCATGCAATTATCAAAATCGAACGTCCTTGTGCTGCTAGCTGCGGTATGAACGCTATCACAAGTGATGAAGATGGAAAAGCAAAAATCAACTACGATAAATGCGTATCTTGTGGTCAATGTTTAGTTAACTGCCCATTCGGTGCAATTGTCGATAAAGGTCAAATTTTCCAAACGATTTATGCGATGCGTGAACATGAAGTCATCGCAGCCGTAGCTCCTGCCTTCATTGGTCAATTTGGAGCAAACGTTACTCCAGAACAAGTAATTGGCGGTTTAAAACAATTAGGCTTCGCTGATGTTGTCGAAGTAGCGATCGGTGCTGACTTATGTACAATTGAAGAAGCAGAAGACTTTTTAAAGAAAGTTCCTGGAGAACTCGACTTCATGGCAACATCTTGCTGCCCTGCTTGGTCTGTTTTAGCGAAAAAAGAATTCCCACAATTCAAAGACAACATCTCCATGGCTTTAACACCTATGGTTTTAACTGCACGTATGATCAAAAAAGATCATCCAAACGCAAAAGTTTGCTTCATCGGTCCATGTGCCGCTAAAAAACTGGAAGCAAGCCGTCGTTCCATCCGTTCTGATGTAGACTTCGTCCTCACATTCGAAGAAGTGATGGGTATGTTCAGTGCAAAAGAAATCGACTTACCAACAATCACTAGCGAAGAAACATTCGATAAAGCAACTGCTGCTGGACGTGAATTTGCAGTTTCTGGTGGTGTCGCAAAAGCTGTTAAAACTTTAATTGAAAAAGAACACCCAGATACAGTGGTTAAAGTTCAAGCTGCTGAAGGCTTAAAAAACTGCCGTACAATGTTATTAATGGCAAAAGCAGGCCGCTTAAATGGCTACTTACTTGAAGGTATGGCTTGCCCTGGCGGATGCGTTGCTGGTGCTGGTACACTTGCTCCAATCGCAAAATCCTCTGCTGCCGTTAAGAAATATTCTAAAGAAAGCACAATGGTTACTGCAGACGAATCCGAATTCCACGATCTCGTACATCCAATCTCTCATATGTACGATGCTCCAGAAGAAGAATAAACAATCTGCTTCATCATCAAAGCTTTTATTTCAACGAACTTGTTGAACACTCAGGACACTAGAAATAGTGTCCTTTTTTCTTCGCCATGACCCAATGATCATTGAATACGCGTTGATCTTGCAATTTAAAAATGGCGAGATCCTTTTGAATTTAACCTTACTTTTCGCAAGTTCAATCCAATCGTTTCTCACCTTATTTTTGCTTTAAATAAAGAACAAATCCCCATGTACATCTAGAATTTATCTTAAAAATTCAGCAATGTAGGTTAACGAAATGCAGTAGTCAACGTTCACATTTGATTTCACATAGATTTCAATTAAATTTTACATAAATTTCAGATTACAGCACTTAGTTAAGTGGTAATATTTATAAAAAGATAGCGCTATCAATAGTTTTTCGGTTTTAAGATAAGAAAGGAGAAATACCCTATGAAAAATTCATTCTTAAAACTATTGTTATCATCGTCTTTGATAGTAGGATCTACTATCGCAAGTTTTAATAGCACACCTATTAAAGCCGCTAGCTCTTCTGAACCTGCAGTTACAGCATGTGATTACAGCATTGCACCAATTCCTGAGGAAGGTGAAGTCATTCTTCTTGAGGATCTTTCTTATACCGAGCCTCAACCAGCTAATTCGATTGCTAGAAGTCCTTCCAGAGTCAATGTAAATCAAACGTATGCGATTCGAATTCAGGATGCCGGCGGTAGTTGTGTATCAAGTGCGAAAGTAAATATTAGTGGATATTACTATTATGATGGAGGAACTGCTTCTGTCAGTGATATTCACCTTTCCGCTCGCGTAACATATGTTCCAGCTCTTTGGACTTGTGAAATTACCAACCAGTGGGCTACTCCAAATATGTCAAAATTAACTTATACAATTAACTATCGTTCATATGTTAACGATCCATATAATTGCTTAGTTGGTGGCGGTTATTGGTACAGTGGTGCTAATTTCTCGATTAGATAGTCCTCCCAAGTGATGTATTCTAGTATAGAGGAAATTGTTTTAACTGGTTCTTTACCTAACCAGCTTTACAAACGATTTATGACAGTTATTTTATTTAAAAATATTTTTATTCTAAGCTTTAAATGTTAAAATATTCATATAAAAGATCATTCAAATAATGATCAGGAGGCTGCATATGCAAAAGAAAAACAATCTGCTTAACGGACTGTTGCTCGCTTTAGTTTTTGTTGTAGTAGCAGTCATGTTGTACTTATCCTTGACCGGTAAGGTTGAGATGTCAACTGGCATTGTAATTATGATTGTTAGCGTAGTGGCCATTGCGGTAGTACTTTATTTGTTGAACGCAAAGAACAGTGCTTATGGTGGTCGCTTCAAACATAATTATCCAGATGCAAAAAACAATTAAAGCAACCGTCTAAAACAAATGATGATTGATGTTGATCATCACTCAACGAAAGCACCCCTCGTCGGGTGCTTTTTCTATTACAAAACAAAAATCCCTTTTAGTGAGATCTCAATTGAGTTTTTTTGAGTCTCAACTAAAAGGGAACGTATCATTCGTTTTCCTTACTTTGTCGGCTTTGTTTTATATCATCAATTAGAAGCTTTGTCTGATAGATCAAAACAAAAGGCGTTGCTATCGTAAAAAGAATATGAATAATATCCATTGAATAATTATCCGTTACGATTTGTAGTATCTGTCTTATTGCTGCTATTAGAACAACAACAAACCAGAAAATATGAGATTTTTTCATATAAATCACTTCCATTTAATCCGCTTAATAAGTTGTTCGCCAATATGCATAAGGTGGTTCGTTACATTATTGAAAAGCGAATCTAGGATTGATTTGAATGATCGCTTACCAAACCAAACTAGAACTTATAGACTTCGAAAAGCCTAACATTATTCAATATTCACTAAACAGAATATTGGTTTTAAAGATTCACCTTTTCCAGATCCAACAAGCAAAACTCTTTGTTGATCAACCGGATAGATATAATAGAAACGATTTTCGATTCCGGCAATTTCTTCAACCTCTAATTCTTGATTTTTAAGTGTCGCTTTCAATACTCCCGAGTTATTAAATACGATCGATTGATTCACTGCAACTGCTCCGAC
>JAUMZN010000074.1 GCA_030528085.1 Erysipelotrichaceae bacterium
CTCGGTGAGTGCTCGACTATTCAACCACATAACGAAGAGCAATGCAAGTGTATTTATTAAATTTTTTTCGAATAATTTTCACCTTGCTTTACCTATCGTGTTTTTTGGAATTATTTTTTTCGAATAGAATTCATTTTGAGTCATAACACGAACTCTTTGAGTTATTTATGCTCAAATTTGATCTCGATTTTATTTTGATCTTTATTCATTTTCTCTCCTATATTTCCGTTTATATATTTCAATATTAAAAAATCCCTGGACTCCTTCATTGTGAAATCCAGGGATTGTTGTTTCTAGTTTTTATGCTTCATATTTTTTTAGTTGTTCAAGGCGCTGCGATTGTCTAAATGTAAACCCTTCCCCATGAACTTTATGAACATCGCTAATCGCAATAAAAGCGAGTGGGTCTATCTCCATTACCTTTGCTTCGATTTGCGGATATTCTTTTTGGTCGATAATGCACATCAAAATGACTTTTTCATCTTGTGTATATCCACCAAATCCTTTCCAATACGTTAAACCGCGATCGATCTCATTTAATACATATTCACGAATTTCATTCCAACGATCCGAAATGATCATTAACTCTTTGCGGTGTGATGCATTTAACATCATTGTTCTATTAATCGTATATCCACAAACATAAACAGAGATCATGCCGACAAGCGCTGGTGCTAATCCATATGTAAAGATTCCTAAGATCACGGTCATACCATCGACAACTGTAACAGCATCCCCTTCTTTAACCTTTAAATACTTATGAATTAATAACGCCAAAATATCCATGCCACCTGTACTTGCATTGGCATAGAAGACGAGCCCTAAACCAATTCCGACAAAAATACCGGAATAAATCGATGCAAGATAATCTGGCATGATAAAGAAGTCAGCTGGAAATAAACGGTAGACATAATCTAATGCGAACATGAAGATTGGGTAAAATACGGTTGCCGCAAATGATTTCATCGCAAATTGTTTGCCAAGGCAGAAATATCCTAATATGAATAATCCAACGACTAAAATATTGGACATCCATAGTGGATTGACATGGATTAATGGTTCTAAAGCAACTGAAACCCCAGCTGTACCTCCCGTTAAAATCTGATTGGGGAAAATAAAAAACGTAATGGCACAAGCTTCGATCAATACACCCAAGGCAATGATCAATAATGTTTTGATTGATGTTTGTTTTTCTAAATGACTCATAAAATCACCTTAATTCTTATTGATTCCTATCTTATTTCTTTTTTGTTTTTCATAGTTGAACAAAAACACTCTATTCTCAAAAATGCAATATTCAACCTTTTCTCCATGTTTTTAAAAAAATAAAACAAAACCTTGTTTTCCATGCGATTTAGTTTGGATAAATCATATTTGCGATGAAATAATTAAAGCACCAATAATCGATGTATTTCCTTATCCTCAACATCTAGAAAGATCTATCTATGAATCATTCCCAAGATCCCCGTCCTTTAAAACGAACTGAACGCATTGCGGCAATGAAAAAGAAACGCCAACGCCGCTTCATTACATTTGTGACGTTAGGCTGCGTATTGGTCGCTTGTCTATTTGGTGCTGGATGGTTTTGGATTCGTTCTAAAAATCGCACGTCATCCCTATCTAATAAGAATTCTCTTGTTGCTTCTTCAAAAACTAATCATGCACTTGAACAATCTGCGATGCCGCCGCAAACGAATTCGTCTTCATTTACTTTTACCGGAGTAGGCGACAATTTATTGCATGACACAATTTTCGTTTATTACGAACAAGATCACGGCAATCGCGATTTTACGCCTATATATGAGATGACTGTTCCTTATTTCCAAAATACCGATCTAGCTTATTGTAATTTTGAAACAGTATGCGCAGGTGATCAATTTGGCTTATCTGGTTATCCTGCATTCAATGGTCCAACAGAAATGATGGATTCTTTAGTCGCTTCTGGTTTTGATTGGTTCTCCATTTCGAGCAACCATTCCCTCGATGCCGGTACTGAAGGTTTAAAATATGAAAAAGCATATATCCAGCAGCACTTCCCTGATCTGAGTGCGACTGGTGCTTATGCAAGCTATGAAGATTCCCAGCAGCCTGTTGTTCGTGAAGTCAACGGAATCCGCGTTGGCCTTTGTGGATTTACGTATGGATTAAATGGTTATACGGTTCCGCAAGGAATGGAATGGCTCATTGATGTGTACCGCAATGCGGATGGTTCAATCAACTATGCCTTAATCGATCAAAAACTCGATGCCCTCAGTACGGTTAGCGATGTCCAAATTGTTGCGATGCATTGGGGAGATGAGTATCATAATGAACCAAACGAAGAACAACGAACTTTGGCACAATATCTCCATTCAAAAGGAGTTGAAGTCATTATCGGAACGCATCCGCATGTGCTTCAGCCAGTTGAATTGATTGAAAGCCAAGATCAAACTACTTTAGTTTATTATTCACTCGGAAATTTTATCTCTGCGCAAGATTCCAATGAAACAATGGTTGGCGGAATGGCAAATTTTAGATTGAACTATGATTTCAATACGCAAAAAGCTTCTTTTAGCGAGATGCAATTGATTCCAACGATCACTTGGATTTCTTTGGATTTACGCCAATACCGAACGACAACAATTCATGAATATAACGATGAATTAGCTGCGAATCATTTTGTGAGCGCAAAAGGCATGGATATCTCAAAAGCCTGGGTGCAACAATACGTTTCTTCGATTATTCATGGTGACAATCGAATTCAAGTCGTTCTTGAATAGCGCACAAAATATTTTTACTTTTCAAAGAGAGGACAACAAACATGAATTTTTTACAAGAAAGAATCGAAAAAGATGGACGTGTATTAAATGAGAGAGTTTTAAAAGTCGATCACTTTTTAAATCATACAATCGATCCTGCTTTAATCGATCAAATCGGAAAAGAATTTGCGAATTACTTTAAAGATCAAAAACCAACTAAAGTCTTAACGATTGAATCTGGTGGAATTGCTCCGGCATTCATGGTGGCACTTTATTTGAATATTCCTCTCGTTTACGCAAAAAAAGCATTGCCTTCAACGATGGATCATCCAATCAGCACAGAAGTATATTCATTTACTAAACAAAAAACATATACGATCTGCATGGAAAAAGAAGCGATTGTTCCTGGCGATCGTGTCTTATTTATCGATGACTTTTTAGCTGATGGCCAAGCATTCAAAGGGGTTGAAGATTTAATTGCTCAAACCGATTCCGTTTTATGCGGCTGCGGCTTCTGCATTGAAAAATCGTTCCAAAAAGGACGTGCTTATTTATTAGAAAAAGGTTATCCATTCTATTCTCTTGCGCCAATCGAAAAAATGGTCGATGGAAAGATTTATTGGTTAGAAGTTTAATTGCGCAAAAAAGACGACAAGCGTATTTCATCACTGAGATGAATCGTTGTCGCCTTTTTATTTTTATTGGAAATATTCAGGGAATGTTTGTTCGATCCATTTGCCAATGCCATCGTTATTGTTGTCGTCGACAACGATATCAGCAGCAGCTTTGAGTTGATCGACTGCATTGCCCATCGCAATTTTAATTCCGGCTTTTTTAAACATCGGCAAATCGTTTTGCGCATCGCCAATCGCAACGATTTGTTCTTTTTCATAACCTAATGAATCGATTGCCGCACCTTTGTTGGTGTCTTTTGCGGTGTATTCAAAATAGAACGGTGCCGTAAACATGCAATCTAAGCGATCTTTAAATGGTGCTTCCATGTCTTGATAGTGAGCTTGTAAATAATCATCACTTCCGGCAGTTAAAATTTTAGCAGGCGAGAAGTTCACCGATTTTACGAGGTCATGGCTTTCTTTTAATAAAAAGCCATTGCTGTGGGCTTCATAGTCGATGATGTTCATCTTCTGGCCTTTGCATGTAATTTCATTTTGATAGACGTTATTGACGAGCATATAATCGCCTTCTTCGATCATTGGATATACTTCAAATTGTTTTAAATGTTCTAAAACTTCTTGAGCCAGTTCTGTTGGAATCGCGTTTTCAAAACGAACGGTTCTTGAAGGCAAAATTTCTGCTCGAGCCCCATTGCTTGAAATCAAAATTCCTTCATATTCATCCATCTTCAACTCTTTGGCGAGCTGAACTAATCCTTTATACGGTCTGCCAGATGCTAAAGCTAGGCAGATGCCATGTTCTTCTAAGCGAATGAGCGCTTCTTTTGTTCTTTGCGTAAGTTGGCGCTGGCTGTTGACTAACGTGCCATCGATATCCATCACAATTAAACGAATGTCTTTCAAATTCATATTCGTCAATTCCTCTCTTTAAGCGTTTTTCTAAGTTCATTTTGCCAGGATGATCCCAATTAAGAAAAGACTGTGTCTAAAAAAAGATTGGCCATTTCGTCAATCTAGAGCGAAATTTCAACAAAATCGAAATAAGGTTTCTGTTTTTTAAAAAAAGTGCAAAAACAAGGTGAATTTCCTGTTTTTGCACTTGATTTGTTGAATTAATAAGCGATGATTTCAATTCCGTCTTCTGTGACTAAAATTGTATGTTCCCATTGCGCAGAGAGTTTTCCATCGTCGGTATAGCTTGTCCAATCATTATCGGCATCGATAAATAAACTTGCGACACCTTCGTTAATCATTGGTTCAATGGTGAACACCATTCCTGGCGCTAAAATCACACCTGTTCCTTTGCGGCCAACGTGAGGAACCATTGGATCTTCATGGAAATCATTTCCTACACCATGACCACAGAAATCTGTAACAACAGAATAGCCATTGGCGTGTGCAACTTCTTGAATTGCTGCACCGATATCTCCTAAGTGACCCCAAGGTTTAACTGCTGCAAGACCCGCTTCTAAGCATTGTTTCGTGACATCGACTAATTTTTGGGCATGAGGAGCGACGTTTCCTAAACAATACATACGGCTTGCATCGGCATAGTGGCCATTGACGATTGTTGTGCAATCGACGTTGATAATATCTCCATCTTGTAAAACATAATCATCAGGAATGCCATGACAAATCTGATCATTGACAGATGTACAACAGCTTTTTGGGAATCCTTCATAACCTAAACATGCAGGAATTCCGCCGTGTTCAACTGTGTAGTCGTGAACGAGCTGATCGATTTCGTCAGTTGTCATTCCAATATGAATTTTTTCGCCAACTAAATCCAATACGGCATTATTGATTTTAGCGGCTTCACGAATCCAATGAATATCTTCTTCGTTTTTAATCATTTTGTGGGTAGGAATTCGATTACCTTCTTTTTTGAGTTGATGAAGGTGGCGGTCAAATTCTTCGTGGCATTTTTTATATTTCTTGCCACTTCCACACCAACAAGGATCATTTCTTGTTAACATTTTTGAATATCTTCTTTCTTTCGTTATGCATTTAAGTTCGAACAACTAAAATGCGATCTTTTTGGGAAATATCTTTGATGACTTGAACATCTGCTTCTGGGAAATATTGTTTAGCCAAAGCAGATAAACGTTCACCTTGATCATATCCCATTTCAAACGCCATAATTCCGTTTTCGTTTAAAACTTTATGCGCATTTTTAAAGACACTGCGATAGAAATGCAAACCATCAATGCCTCCAAATAATGCGACATTTGGTTCATAGTCAACTACACCATGATCAAGTGTTTCTTCTTCTGGAATATAAGGTGGATTGCATACGAGGACATCGCAATGCATATCGCGGTCCACAAATGGCTGTAACATATCCCCTTGCACAAAAACAACGCGTCCGCCAAGTTTTTCATTATTCGTAAAAGCAACATCTAATGCTTTTTGCGAAATATCGGAAGCATAGACATCTAAGCGTGGTTCTTCTAAAGAGAGCGTAATACCAATTGCACCAGATCCAGTTGCGACGTCAAAAACAATTGGATGTTCCTTTTTTTCGAGCACATCATCGCAAAGCATTAAAACTTGACCAGTCAATTCTTCGGTTTCTGGACGAGGAATAAGAACATCTTCATTGACGATAAAATCGTAGCCATAGAAGTTTTCGTATCCTAATACATATCCGAGTGGTTCGCCTCTTTCCATGCGATGAATAGCTTCTAAATAATCCGTTTGAACTTGTTCATTCACGGCTTCATCCATCACCATGTATAAATTGATGTTGCGATGAGAACACAATTCATTCAAAAGTAATAGCGCTGCTTGATCGGATTGATTGGCTTGATACAGTCTTTCTTTTCCTTCCTGCAGCAATTGATGCCATGTGATCATTAGAGAGATTCTCCTGCCAGTTTTGCTTGTTGATCCGCTGTAGATAAAGCGTTCATCAAGTCTTCTAAGCGTCCGTCGATAATACGGTCTAATTGGTTTACAGAATAACCGATGCGGTGATCTGTGACACGGTTTTGTGGGTAGTTATAAGTACGGATTTTTTCAGCACGGTCGCCTGTTCCGATTTTTGTTTTACGTTCCGCATCATTTTTCATATCGATTTCGCGTTGGTGTTCTTCTTTTACACGAGCTGCAATTGTTGCTAAAGCAGTTGCGCGGTTTTCGTGTTGAGAACGTCCATCCTGACATTTAACGACGATACCTGTAGGTTTATGCACGATACGAACGGCAGAGTCCGTTTTGTTGACGTGCTGTCCTCCAGCACCAGAAGCACGCATTGTTTCGATTTCTAAATCGTTCATATCGATATCGAAATCTTCTTCGTCTAATTCTGGGTAAACAAGAACTGTTGCCGTTGAAGTTTGGATACGGCCTTGGGATTCTGTTTTAGGAACACGCTGTACACGGTGGGATCCACTTTCGTATTTCAATGTTCCATAAGCGTGCTGACCTGTAACTTTAAAGCAGATAATGGAGAATCCACCAGCTTCGGAATCTTCAGCATCGCTGACTTCGATACGCCAACCTTTGGAGTCAGCATATTTGGAATACATACGGAATAAATCTCCCGCAAAAATATTCGCTTCATCCCCACCAGCTGCACCACGGATTTCCACAAACGCGTTATGGGAATCGTTAGGATCTGTTGGAACTAAAAGCAATTCGAGTTTTGCGACGTATTCTTCAATTCTTGGCTCAAGATCACTGATTTCTAATTTCGCCATTTCGATAATTTCAGGATCAGTTTCTTTGAGCAATTCTTTGGCATCTGCTAATTCTGCAGTTGCGGTTTTATATTCATTGTATACTTCGATAATTGGAGTCAGTTCATTGGCTTCACGTCCTAGTTTAGACATTTGTCTACGATCGCCAACGACTGAAGGGTCCATCATTTTTTCGTTAATTTCGTCCAGACGCTGTGCCATTGTATCTAGACGGTCTTCCATTTTTGCCATGTCTTGTCCTTTCATCTATATATTTTTATATATTTATGTAGTGAATCATCACTATTTCTGATCGAGTAAATGTCTACTCAATCATCAAATTATCTTACTATATTTTCCTAAATAATAGGGAATCTTCATCAAATCTCTTCCTAATTTATCGTGCTTTTCTTTGTGCACTCCTGATTTTATCCCACTCGTTTAGATTATTTACCTGAACTTTTCACAGTTTTATTCCTTAAGAAAATGACCTGACAAAATC
>JAUMZN010000075.1 GCA_030528085.1 Erysipelotrichaceae bacterium
ACTCTGTAAGCTGCGAAAAGTCAGAATTTTCGATTTGCTCAGCAAGTACTATTTATACCTATGTCTTTACGGGATAGGCGAATAAAAAAGAACCGCAAGGTTAAAAACCTTGCGGCTAGATGATACCAGAAATGAGAATGCTAAGTGTTCGATAAAGAGATGGATAGACTGGTAATCACCCATTTTACAACTGAGAAAAGAAAGAACTAAGAAAGAGAACGCAAATTAATGATTCATGACGGTTTGCATTCCATTTCCTGTCGGTGACTATAGTGTACGCCAAAAGTCTCGTTTTTCCTATAAGAAAGCATCGATTTTAATAA
The DNA here is from genome assembly GCA_030528085.1 of Erysipelotrichaceae bacterium. GTDB lineage: Bacteria > Bacillota_I > Bacilli_A > Erysipelotrichales > Erysipelotrichaceae > Allobaculum. Next base: position 324 of record JAUMZN010000075.1, read on the forward strand.
ATTGTTAAGTTTTGAGTGCTTTATTTTGAATCCGTTTCACATCAATCTTTTTATGTGGAGTAACAAGATAGAATATTTATAAAAACTGATAACTCATCGCTGCATCTAAATTTCGACAAGCTTTTAAATGGAGTAGAGGGATTTGGCATAATGGTGGGAAACTCTCTCCCAATAAGATTGTAATAATTACCAAAGATCCATTTGGCAAAGTTATTTGGTTAGAAACTGGCAATAAGAGATCGGGATTTGAACATATCATTGACAAACATGGGAAAGAATTCAATAGGGGTATTGCAAATGAGGATATTCCCAATTATGTGCTTGAAGCGGTTCGTCAAGGTAATGTAGTTGGCACCCAAGGAAAACGGAATCCTCGAACTATATATGAATTTATATATCGTGGTAAAAAACAACGAATTGCTGTTCAAGTTGGAAGTAATGGGTATATTGTTGGCGCTAATTGCGTCAGCCTTAAGGAGAAGTAAGTATGATAAAAAAATACGTGTGCTACTTGAATACAACACATATTGCTTATGGCTATACGATGAAAATGACGAAATTATTGATAATGGCAATCCGCCGGAATGGAACAGCGATGCTGAATTAACTGATGCCTTTATGGCAGTTAGCGATGTTTATGATACTTTCTTTTTGGATGATGGAAAAGAATTCTCTTATGTAGGTTGTCCTGATGAAATTACTGGAAATAAATTGAAGGGTCTATTTTCACTTGCGATGGATCTCCTCTATGAAAGAAATGCCGGAAAATACATTATTCAAAATGATGTATCATTTGACTTTTCATGTTGTTAATTAAAGCCTTGAAGGCTTTTTCAGAGCATATGTAAATGCATGTGCAGCTTCTTTACTTAAGGGTACTTGCCTTGTTCAACTTTTTGTCTTAAGCATTTGAACATAATTGTTTTACAGTGGCTTCTTCACTAGGATGTCTTAAAGAAAATGTAAGGTGATTTAAGAAAAGCAGACAGTATAATAAAGCTCTAAAAAGAATGATTTCAACAAAAGTTGATGGAGATAAAGAGGGAAATATTGAATATGGCTTTTCGTACAACTGTACTCACCTGGTCCAAAGGGGACTTGATGGAAACGTATTGGAAGGTGTTTTTTAAACGCCAACAAGCAACTTCTGGATGGAAAATTGATTTAATGACGATCTTTTTAAACCGCCGCGCTCATGCGCATGGCGGTTATATTGGCAAAGACACTTATTTTGAAGGGCGCCCGCGCTTGCCGCATGGCTTGCATGGCATCTTCATTTCGCGCTATGCCCATATCGGCAAAGAGTGCTGGATTTATCAAAACGTCACGATTGGAGAAGTGAACTCAAAAGCACCAACGATTGGCGACAACGTGTTGATCGGTGCTGGTGCATGTTTAATTGGGGATATCCATATTGGTGATGGAGCACGAATTGGAGCGGGAGCTGTTGTTCGCCAAGATGTGCCGGCGAATGCGACCGTGGTCAGCGGTGAATGCAAAATGATTTTGCATGATACATATCGTCCTTTTGATTTAGCTGTTGCACTAGAAAAAGAAGAAGCACAAAACCGTAAATAAACCGAGTACAATACAAGTAAGAAATACAATATTGTTGAAAGAGGAGACTTTACAATATGAAATCAATTCCAATTACTTCGATCGAAGGATTCCAAATTGGACAAGCGCAAGATTTAGAAGCAGGAACTGGAGTTACTGTCATCATCAATAAAGAAGGTGCAACAGGTGCTGTAGATGTTCGCGGTGGCGGGCCTGCGACTAGAGAAACAGATTTATTAGATCCTAAAAATATGGTTCAAAAAATCCACTCCGTTGTGTTATCCGGAGGAAGTGCTTTTGGTTTAGAAAGCTCGAGTGGAGTTGCTCGTTATTTAAAAGAAAACGGCATTGGTTTTGGCATGAAAGATATCATTGTGCCAATCGTTTGCCAAGCGTCTTTATTCGATTTGAGTGTCGGATCAAGCGATGCTTATCCTGATCGAGAAATGGGTTATCTCGCTGCGCAAAATAGTGAACAAAACGTGTTCGAGTCCGGCTGCAAAGGGGCAGGAACTGGCGCAAGCGTCGGTAAATTCATGGGCTTTGAACATGCGATGAAAACAGGAATTGGCAGTGCTGCATTCCAAATCGGGCCATTAAAAGTTGGTGCGATTGCAGCCGTAAATGCTTGTGGGGACGTGTTTGAACCAGATTCTAAAGTTCGCATTGCTGGTATGTATAATCGCGAAACAAAAACTGAAATCGATTCTGAACAAGCTGTTTTACAAATGGCGACACAAGCGATGGAAGGAATGAACACAACGATTTGTTGCGTAATCACAAATGCAGATTTAGATCAAGCGATGTTGACAAAACTTGCAGGAATGTCCCAAAACGCACTAGCAAGAACGATTCGTCCTGTTCATACGCCAAATGATGGCGATACGGTATTTGCGATGACATCCAATCAAGTGCCAGCGGATTTAACACTCGTTTCCGTTATGGCAATTCAAGCGTTAAGTGCTGCAATTGTCGATGCCGCAAAATCAGCTGAACCAATGTTTGGATTGGAAAGCTGGTCTTCTTTACATCAAGCATAAATTATCACCAAAACAAAAAAAGATACGAATTTTCCATCGTATCTTTTTTGTTGGTGAATTAAATTGAAGCAGCTGCGTGTTTGGGTGGAAAGGCTTTGCGTTGGCGAAGGATAAATAATAATCCACGCACATTGAGCTCGAAGACCATTGCCATCCATACGCCATAAAGACCATAAGGAATCGATAACAGCCAAGATAATGTAATGCGGACGCACCAAATGGAAACAAAGTTTAAGCAAGCAGGCCAAAGCGTATCGCCTTTACCGCGCAATATACCAATGATCGCAATTGATGCGCCATATAATGGTTCGGCAAATGCTTCCATCTTTAATAGATTCGAGCCGATCGCAATGACTTCAGGATCTGGCGAAAGCATGCCGATTAACTGGCGTGAGAAAATAAACATAAATGCGCCGCAAGTTGTCATCATCAAAACCGTTAAACGCGTAATGCGCCAAGCCATTTGGCGTGATAATTCAATACGGTTAGCACCAATACATTGCCCAATTAAAGCCGATGCGGCGGAGGCAAAACCAAATGCTGGCATATAACATAAGCTTTCTGCCGTGATCGCAAAACTATGCGCCGCAATGGAGAGCGTTCCTAATGAACTGACAATTCGCGTCATCGCAATATAGGCAGTTCCGGTAATGAATTGTTCGATACTGATCGGACCACCAATTCGAAAGGCGGAACGAACGGAGTGAGAGTGGAAACGCCAAGATGCTTTTTGTTTTAAAAAGTCGTTTTTGATGAAAATCCAGCCGGTCAAAAATAACGAAATACAAATGACAGAAGCAGAAGTTCCCATCGCTGCCCCCATAACTCCTAATTTGAGTTGGAAGATGAATAAGGCGTTAAACGTTACGTCTAATAAACACATCATCACTTGCATAATGCCAGGGATTTTCGTATCCCCTGTTGCTTGCAGCATATTCATTGCCCAAGTATTCAGCATGTAAAACGGAATGGTCAAAGAATACACAAGCAAATATAATCCTGCATCGCGTAAGATGATTGTTTCGCCGCCAAGCCACACTGGAATTTGAAAGCTCAACAAAGCCATCAATGCCGCAAGTGGAAGACTGAATAGGCCGATCGCAATGAGTCCTTGTCGGCAAAGAGAAGCTGCTTTTTTATAATCACGAGCCCCAATCGCTTGTGAGGTTTGTACGGAAAAGCCAAATGTTACGCCATTGGAGACCCCATTGACTAACCATGTTGTTGAAGTGACTAAGCCGATGGCAGCAGAGGCATTTGTCCCTAAACGGCCGACCATCCCCATATCGATTAACTGCATAATCGTCGTGGAGATTTGCGCCATAATGGCAGGCCATGATAATGCCCATATTAAAGAACGTTGGTCTTGTGTTGTCAGCGATTCATGATCGCGAATTTTTTTCAGAAGTTTTGCGGATGTCATGGAGTCATTTTATCAAATATTTATCATAAACAAATCTAGGGAAAAACTTTTTGTCAGGATCAAAGAAGACAAGATGAACAAATACGATATCTCGCAACAATCGGTTAGCTATGGAATATAATAATGACAACGAATAGGACAAAAGAAGGGAGATGAGGAGTATGAGTACAACACGATTTAACCCCAATCAACAACAAATTCAAGATGAAAGGACAAATAGTTATGGGACAGATTTCCAATCGTCCTCGACTCCCTATTTTGATGGACAAGGATCGTTTTATTCTGTCGATCCCCGCCAAGAAACAGGTTCGCTCAAGACGTATGGCTTAATCGATCCGCGCCTCTTTAATCATTATTTTTATGGCTGTCAAAATCACTTTTTAGTTTCATCGCGAAGAGGATATTACTATTGGCCTTGTGCCAATGACAGTGTTACAGGGGTATGTGTGAAAAAGGATCCTTCTTTTATTAAAGGAAGTACAAATCCTTGTTCAAAATGCAAAAACCGCAAAGGGATGGATTTAACTCCTGTGCATTTGCAGCGCCATTTTCAAACGACAACTTGGCCAGATCAAGGATTAGTCAAAATTACGCCTTTGCAGCCAGATGGCACAGTTCATTTCTTGTTGTGGCAAATCGGCTATCCGCAATGGCAAAAAAATGAATCGCCAGATAAATTAGAACAAATCACCAAATTAATCAATGATCCGCATACAGGCTTTTTTATGGATGCTGTCCAAATCAAAAATATCGAGGCACTTTGTCGAACGATTCGCAAGGCGGGATTTAATTATTTAAAAGCATCTGGAGCCTATCCGGGTACGATGCAAATTTGGATATTTTTTGATCAGCCAATCCAGCTGACTAAAGCGATCGATCTAGGCAAAGTTTTAGTTTTAAAAGCAATTTTAGAAGAAGGACTATGCGATCTGTCATTTTTTGACAAGATGGTGCCCTCACGTCTGCCTAAAGATAAAGATTCAACAGGACCGGCAATTGAATTACCTTTACAAGGTTGTGCGCTCGTCAAGGGAAGAACTTATTTTTTAGATGATCAAAACAAAAATGTCCCTTTTGAAAATTCACAGCAGTTTCTGCAATCGATCGCTAAAGCTAAACTCGAACGGATCGAAACTTTGCTTCATGAGCATAAAAAACAATTATTTTCTTGGTTAGATCCGCAAACGAAAATCAATGTGGAACGCCAACAACACCAAATTTTGCAGCTCTTTGAAGATCCAGAAGATACAACGCATTTTCAAGCAAGCGACGTTCAAGGAACACTCAAAATGACGTTGAAAAACGGGATTTGGATCGAGAAAGACAATTTGAAGCCGCGGTTAATTGGGCAGCTGTTATTACTTGGCAGTTATTGGAATCCTGATGAAGTCCGCAGCAAAGGCCGCTTTTTTACCGGTCCGCGTGTCATTCAACATGCCAAAATCGAACAAGATATGATCCATATGCCGCGAGGGATGGATCAAGAATTAATACGCCGCTTTGAAGAAGCAATGATCCCGTATCAAATCGAAGACCAAACGATTACTGGCCAAGCATTAGATGTGAACTTTTTAGGGGAACTGCGTCCTGAACAAGAAGGAATGGTCAATGATTTATTGAAAAAGACGCATGGCATTCTTGTAGCAGCGACCGGTTCTGGCAAAACGATGATGGCAACGGCATTAATTAGTCAAGTCAAAGTCTCCACTCTTGTGATCGTCAATAATTTAAGAATTTTAGAAGGTTGGTTAGAGACATTAAATACCAAGCTGCAATACAACAATCCTGAATTTGAGAAAAGCCTCAAAAAGAAAGGACAATTTCAAGGCAAAATCGGTGTTCTGCAAGCCAATAACCACACGCTATCAAAACGTGTCGATATCGCGATGGCACCTACTTTATTTGCGAAGAAAAATGTCGGAGAAATCCTCGCTCCATATGGAATGATCATTTTTGACGAATGCCACCATGCGGCATCAGCGCGCAATATTGAATTGCTCGATCAAATTGCCGCAAAACGTGTTTATGGCCTAACCGCCACGCCGCAGCGTCCTGATGGCTTGTCGCCAACTTTATTTTGGGAATTAGGATCGATTTTAAGTGAATATTCTTCAAGGGAACAAATGAAAAAACAAACGTTCCATCGCTACTTTATCGTTCGCGACACGAAATTTATGTCGCTCGATCCCAATCCAAGTGATTTTATGCGCACCTCGCAAGAAGCTTCCTATGATCCTTTGCGCAACTTAAAAATCGTCGCGGATGTTTTAGATGCTTTAGAACAAGGACGAACGGTTTTAGTATTAACGCGCTATGTTTTGCATGCTTTTTATCTTGCGAAGTTTTTGAAAAAAGCGGATCCACATTTAGATCTGTTATTGAATGTCGGAACAGAAGATAAAGAAAAAATCAGCGCCCGCTTAGAAGAATTAAAACAAAAAGAGCGCGTTGTTCTTATTGGCACATATAAAGGAATGGGGGAAGGATTTGACTTTCCACGCCTTGATACATTGATGTGCACAATGCCCGTCGATTCTTCAATTGTTATTTCTCAAGCGATTGGGCGAATCCACCGCCAAGTGCAGCAGAAAAAAGATGTGTATGTGTATGACTATGTCGATCGCAACGTCAGCATGTTTCAACGAATGTTTGCCTCTAGGCAAAAAGAATATTTTGATCAAGGCTATCAGATGAATGTGATCAAAGAAAATGACCACATCA